>JBEKQP010000014.1:0-33838 GCA_049519595.1 Candidatus Korobacteraceae bacterium
CTGCCTCAGGTTTCGCACGATTTACTACTGGCACGCATCGACTCTGACAAGAAGGTGTTTGGCGATGCACCGCGTTGGATCCTGCCGATTGCCATTGGCCGAGCCGTGATCTCCAACCAGGCCAGCAAAGCTGATCTGATCGCAGTCCTTAGAGAATGTTCTTAATGTTCGAGAGTTGCATCAGATATCGTGTTCGAACTCTGGTGCGTGACGACGTGACTCTTCCCGTCGTAGTCCTTTTACTCGGTCTTCACTTTTTAGCTTCCGCACGAATCCACGATACGAATTTAGCTACTCTTTTTTGATTCGCATGTTGGGCGGGAAAGACAAGATGGTGTTGGTGGACACGAATGCCTTTCTTTCCCGGAAACACTGGTACCAGGTGGCCGCTCTTCAGCAATCCGTCAGCTAATTTGTTACTTTGTAAAGCAATCCCAAATCCCTGCACGGCTGCGTCCATCGCCAACTGAGCTCGATCCACATGCAATGAATACTCGCTGGGGCAGATGCCCGTGCTGTTCGCTGCGAACCACTGGGGCCATTGCACTAGATCCCTTTCGCAAAAAATCAGATCCTGCACCAGGAGGTCTTCTGGGCTCTCAATCTTCAGCCGGGATTTTAAGCTTGGGCTCATCATAGGCATTATCTCTTCGGTGAAGATGTTTTCAACGCGAAGCTTTGCCCAACATGCGATCCCGTACCGGATATCGAGATCAATCTCCCCTTTCGCAAAGTCAGATCCTCCCGGTGACGCGAAGACTCTGATGTTAATCTCCGGGTGGGCAGCCCGAAACTTTGCGAGCCGTGGCATCAGCCAAAGGCTCGCAAAACTTGGAGATGAATGAACTCGCAAAATCTCGTCGCCTGTTTCTAGTCGTGCACTATGGGTCGCATCCGCAATTATCGCTAATGCGCCTGAGAGGTTTTGCAGATACCGCTCACCCGCAACGGTCAAGGTCACGCCACGGGAAGTGCGCAGAAAGAGCTGGCACCCGACATATTCCTCGAGCGTAGTGATTTGATGGCTAACCGCTGAAGTCGTGAGGTTAAGTTCGTCGGCGGCTTTGCCAAAACTGGCATGTCGCGCCACTACCTCAAAGGCGAGAACGGCTTTTAGCGGAGGCAGATAAATCATAGGCCTTGAGACTCTACAAACAATTTCAACGTGAGTTGAGCAATTATACCTTGCCGGGCTTCGAGCGCCATGCCAGACTTCGCTAGCTTAATGGCCTCAAGTCCTCTCATGTGTGCGATGCGGGCGGTGTCTTTTCTCAGCGATTCCCCTCGCATCGCGCGGGGGAAGTTTGCCTGGGAGAACCCTCGGGAAGCTTAACCTGCTAGACGATCGCATGAGCAGAGACCAAAGGCGCTAACCACGGCGTTCGAGGTTCTGGACTTCGCATCGGGTCTGCAATTGACGAGCGTGGTGGCTTCGGGGAGATCACCGAGCTCAGTGGGCATACATCAAGCACTTCGTGCAGCAGTACCAACAATAGAGGCAGCGTTCGGACTGGCGCGGTGGGCCGCTGCGGCAGCACCCGTCGGGAACGGCACGCCAAAAATTTTCTCAGCACGGTTCAACTCGGTTGCGTGTTGATCCTGCTGAGACATCTGTAAGAGTGCTTCCAATCTACCGTTTTTATGAGGAGGGAGTGTAAATGCGGGCTATAAACAGGCAGTTTAGGATGGTGGTTGCCCTTGCGTTGTTTGTGGCTACCACCGGCGTATTTTTGGCTGCACAGGAGCAGCCGAGCAACCAGCAATTGCTGCGGGAGTTGGAGGCGCTGAAGGCCAGAATCCAGCAGCTCGAAAGCCAGCAACAAGGGACCGCCGCCAACGCCCTCTCGGCCACGGTACAGTCCGTCGAAGCTAAGAAAGAAGCCGATGCTGCGCTCAAAGTGACGTCCGAGGCGACCCCGATACTGGAGAAGCTGCGCAAGGGTCAGATTCAGGTCGGGCGCACAAATATCTTCTTAAACGGATGGATAGAGGCGTCTGCGAATTATCGCGAACATAGCCAACTATCAGGTCCTTCGTCATCGAACCCTTCCACTATTCCGTTCCCGGATCAGGCACAGTATTATGCGACTGAATTCCGCACTGGTCCACCGCAGACGCGTTTTGGGCTGAACAGCGTCAGCGACCTAACCAATAACTACATATTGAGAAGTAAGCTCGAGTTCGACCTGTTGTCCGGCTCCAACGCCGCGAACACCGGAAATATCAATGGAAGCTGGACTCCCCGACTTCGCGCCGGTTGGATGGAAGTTGACAACCTAAAGGGAAAATGGCACGTAATGGCGGGCCAAGGCTACTCTCTTACCGTACCGAGCGGCAACGGAATTCAGGCCGATGGAAACCCATCCCCCAACTTGGCTTGGACCCTTCTTCCCAACACGGAAGCACCGCCTGTGCCGGACGATTCCCCTATGGCAGGTGCTATTACCTCGACTCGCAATATGCAATTGCGCTTAATCAAGGAAATCGCTCGCAATACGGCCGTGGCGATTTCGTTCGAGAACAATGTTGTGAACTGGGGCGGCGATAAGGGGAGCCTCCTGGAGGGCACTCCCGGCGTGCCGTTTACAGGCACAGCACTACCCAAACCGATCGTCAGCGCAAGCTCCTTCAGCACTGGCACCGTCGCCTACACCTCGCTCGGCACGATGCCTGACATCATCGGCAAAATCGGCTACGATACGCCAGGCCATCGGGCCCACCTCGAGGCTTGGGGAATTTTCCGGCAATACAAGGACGACCCCGGATCCATCGCGGTTAGCCTGCCTCAAGCAGGCAAGGCCTACGCCGGTGGCGGCAATATCGGCGGCTACATCAAGCTGATTCCGAACAAACTGGATTTCCAGTTTGCCGGAGGCTACGGCAGTTTTGGAGCCCAGCTTAATGGCTTCATCCCCGACGTAACCTATAACTCTGCAGGTGCGCCGGTTCCGATTTATGAGAAGGAACTGGGCGCACAGCTGATTCCTCATGTCACCAAGAACATTGATATGTACTTCGAGGTCGGTATCGAGCGGGCGAACAGCGCTGGAATCAACACCGGGGCGACGACAGGAAATAGCTACGGTTACGGCAATCCATTTAACGCCGGCACCGCTGGGACTGCAGGTTGCCTTACAAAATTCACAACCTCTTTGACCGCAACATGCGCCGCAGACAATCAGACAGTCGCAGATTTTTTGTACACGCTTGTATGGCGCACGATCAACAATCCTAAACTTGGCCACCTCGATCTCCTGCCGCAGGTGCTGTATAGCCGGCGGAACACGTTCAGGGACCAATTCGGCGCCTCGGCTCACACGAGCGACTATGCGATTGACATAGTGGCGCGGTATTGGCCTTGGTGAGTTGGGTCTAACCACGGACAACTTCTCCTCTTTCCCCGAGGAGAAGTTGTCCGCAACATTCAGCGCGAGGTGCCAGCCCACTGGGACGCGATTGGCTGGCAATACCTCCTACCAAAGCAATCTGGAGAACTACAATGACGACACCGAAGGCTGGTCTCACCGCCGATCAGGCACACCGCGCCGGCCAGACGAGGAGGGCGGCCGCCAGCGGCTGGATTGGTTCAGCGCTCGAGTTCTACGACTTCTTCATCTACGCCACGGCAGCAGCCTTGATTTTTCCGCAGATCTTTTTTCCCAAAGGAAATCCGACGGTCGCTATCGTAGCGTCGCTGGCGACCTACGGTGTGGGCTATGTCGCCCGGCCCATCGGCGCCTTCTTCCTCGGCCACTGGGGCGACACCAAGGGACGCAAGTCGATGCTGCTGGTGTGCATCTTCCTGATGGGCGTTTCGACGACGGCCGTCGGCCTGCTGCCGACGTACCAGCAGGTCGGCGTTCTCGCTCCGGCACTTCTCGTCCTGTTGCGACTATGCCAGGGCTTTGCCGTTGCCGGTGAAATCACCGGCTCCAGTTCCCTGATTCTTGAGCACGCTCCGATCGGCCGACGCGGTTACTACGTCAGCTACACCCTCCAGGGTGTACAGTTTGGCCAAATCATGGCGGCGGCGATCTTCCTGCCGCTGGCGCACTTCCTTCCAAAAGCGGCGTTCATGTCCTGGGGCTGGCGGATACCCTTCCTGCTCAGCATCTTCGTCTGCATCGCGGGCATCATTATTCGCCGCAAAGTCGATGAGACTCCCGTCTTTACCGAAGAGGCCAAGATCGGCGCGGTTGCAAAGGCGCCGATCCTCGAAGCCTTCCGTGACAGTTGGAGGCAAATGCTTATCGTCGTCGGCGTGGCCTTTTCAAATGTCGTCGCAGTGGTTGCTACGATATTCGGCGGCGCCTACGCGGTCCAGCCGGCTTACGGGATTGGCCTGCCTACAGACCTCTTCCTGTGGATACCGGTATGCGGAAATATCGTGGCGGTGTGCATCATTCCGTTTGTCGGCAACCTCTCGGATAAGGTCGGCCGCAGGCATCTGATCGCCTTCGGCATGCTCGGTTCGGGACTGCTTACGTACCCCTACCTCTACGCCCTCAGCATCAGAAACGTGCCGTTGGCATTCGTTCTTTCGATTGTCATGTGGGGCATCGTGTACCAGGGATACAACGCAGTTTTCCCGAGTTTCATGCCAGAGCTCTTTCACCCGCGTAGCCGGGTTTCGGGGATGGCCATCGCCCAGAATTTCGGCGTATTCCTCACCGCATTGCTCCCGGCGCTCTATGCATGGGTGGCGCCGCCGCACTCGGCTAATATCCCCTTTAAGATCGGCTCAATCTCTTTCGGCATCTGTGTCGTAATTGCAATAGCGGCTTGGAGTGCCCGGGAGAACTCACGAATGCGAGTCGAGGATCTCGGGAATCCAAACGCAGTTCCTATTCCCAAAGAGGAGTACGAACGGCTGCGTGCGAAGAGCATTGCGGACGGCGCCTAAGCACGCCGTCGCAAGGAACGCCAGTCCTCTCGGAAGCGATTGGACTGGCACTACCTCCTATCCAAAGCAAGCTCGAGGACTACGATGACGACACCGACAGCTAGTCCCACCCGCAATCAACCACACAGCGCCAGCCAGACGAAAAGGGCGACCGCCAGTGGCTGGATTGGTTCAGCGCTCGAATACTACGACTTCTTCATTTACGCCACGGCAGCAGCCCTGGTTTTTCCACAGATCTTCTTTCCTAAGGGAAATCCGACGGCAGCTATCATCGCGTCGCTGGCGACTTACGGTGTGGGCTACATTGCTCGACCCATTGGCGCCTTCTTCCTCGGCCACTGGGGCGACACCAAGGGACGCAAGTCCATGCTGTTGGTATGCATATTCATGATGGGTTTTGCGACCATGGCCGTCGGGCTGGTGCCGACGTACCAGCAGATCGGCCTTCTCGCTCCGGCTCTTCTCGTCCTATTGCGGCTAGTCCAGGGCTTTGCGGTTGCTGGCGAGATCACCGGCTCCAGTTCCCTGATTCTCGAACACGCCCCGTTTGGCCGGCGCGGCTACTACGGCAGCTTTGCCCTCCAGGGCGTACAGACTGGCCAAATCATGGCTGCTGCGATCTTCCTGCCACTCGCGCACTTCCTTCCAGACTCGGCATTCATGGCCTGGGGCTGGCGAATCCCCTTCCTGCTCAGCTTTTTCGTCCTCCTCGCGGGCTACATCATTCGCCGCAAAGTCGAGGAGACTCCCGTCTTCGCCAAAGAAAGCAAGCTCGGCACGGTTGCGAAAGCGCCGATTGTCGAAGCCTTCCGTGATAGTTGGAAGGACATGATTCGCGTCGTTCTTATGTCCTTAGCGAATGTTATTGCAGTGATCGCTACGATATTCGGCGGCGCCTACGCGTGCCAGCCGGCTTACGGGATCGGCATGCCCAAGGATCTCTTCTTGTGGATACCGGTGTGCGGAAATATCGTGGCAGTATGTCTCATTCCGTTTGTCGGCAGCCTGTCGGATAAGGTCGGTCGCAGGCCTTTGATCATCATCGGTGCGCTCGGTCCGGGACTGCTCGCGTACCCCTATCTCTACGCCATCAGCATCGGGAACGCACCGCTGGCGTTCGTTCTCTCGCTGCTCATGTGGGGCGTTGTGTACCAAGGTCAGAACGCGGTTTACCCCAGTGCTTACCCAGAACTCTTTCCGGCGCGCAGCCGGGTTTCAGCGATGGCCATCGCTCAGAATTTAGGCGTATTCCTCACCGCGATGCTCCCGGCTCTTTTTGCGTGGGTGGCGCCGCCGCACTCGGCTAATATCCCCTACAAGGTCGGTTCAATCTCTTTTGGCTTGTGTGTCCTTGTGGCGTTGGCGGCCTGGAGTAGCCGCGATACCTATCGACTGCGAGTCGAGGATCTCGGTAATCAGAACGCAGTTCCCGTACCCAAGGAGGAGTACAAACGGCTGCGGGCAAAGAGCATTGCGGATGCCCGCTAAGCACGTCGTCGCCTTGGTCGACTTGCCGGGCATTCGCTTCAATCACAAGGAGGCATGCATATCGCCAAGACACGCATTGCAGTAACCGGCGTAGGTGCAATCGGCGTCGATCACACGCGCATTTTGCAGCAAAGCCCGAGCTGTGAGCTATCGGCCATCGTCGACCCGGCGCCGGGCGCAGTTGCGATTGCCGAGAAAGCCGGCGTGCCATTGTACAAATCGCTCGACGAACTGTTCGAAACAGAGCGCCCCGACGGTGTAATTCTTGCGACGCCCAACCCGTTACACCTGGAGCATACTCTAAGGTGCATCAAGGCGGGTGTGCCGATGTTGCTGGAGAAGCCGATAGCATCGACGGTTCAGGATGGCGAGAGGATAGTGAAAGAAGTCGACAGAGCAGGCGCGACGCTCTTGATCGGCCATCACCGGGCGCACAGCCCGATCATGGCATGCGCGAAGCGACTGATCGACGAGGGCCGGCTCGGCAAGATCGTCGCCGTGATGGGCAGTGCGGTGTTCTTCAAACCCGACCATTACTTCACGGACGCGCCTTGGCGTCGCGAGATTGGCGCCGGGCCGATTCTGATCAACATGATCCACGAGATTCACAACATGCGCATGCTGTGCGGGGAGATCGTCGCGGTGCAGGCGTTTGCATCGCACGCCACGCGAAAGTTTCCGGTCGAAGATACCGTCGCGATCAACTTGCGCTTCGCGAGCGGCACTCTCGGCGCCTTCATGTTATCGGACACGGCTGCATGCGCGCGCAGCTGGGAACAGACTTCGCAAGAGAACAAGGCTTATCCAACATACCCGGACGAAGACTGCTACGTAATTGCTGGCACCTTCGGTTCGCTCTCGGTGCCGACCATGCGCTTAAAGACCTACGCTAAGGCGGAGGACCGATCGTGGTTCAAGCCTTTCCAAGTCTGTGTGGCCGACATGACACGCGAGGATCCACTCGGTCGCCAAATCGAACATTTTGGCCAGGTTGTGCGTGGCGAGGCTAACCCGCTCGTCACCGCCCGGGACGGTTTGCAAAACCTGCGCGTCGCCGCGGCTGTCGGCGAAGCGGCGCGTAGTGGATTGACCATAGACACGAGGCCGACCTGCTAAGTTAGTGGCCTCAAGTTCTCTCATGTGTACGATGTGAGTGGGATATTGCTTCAGTGATCCACTCGCATCGCACACAACATGCGTTCAAGGCAATCAGTCTGGAAATATTAAGTACGCGACTGATTGGCGCATGATCAACAATGAGCACCTTGGTCATCTCGACCTGCCACAGGTGCATTGGCGTTCGGCTTTATCGGATGGATAGAGCCGACAGGACGGTGATAAATATGTTTGAATTGTATCTAGATAAACCCACTGATTTAAAGATGCGTGAAGCAACGCTTCCTCCCCTTAAGGACAATGAGGTAAAGATCAAAGTTCGATATGGTGGGATTTGTGGCTCCGACCTCAAGGTCTATAAAGGACTCTTGCCCTATGCCCACTACCCCTGTCGTCCTGGCCACGAGATTTTGGGCACGGTCGTCGAGGCCGGGAAAGATTCAAAGGTTAAGGTTGGCACCAAGATAGTGTCATTCCCCAACACCTACTGTGGAAAGTGCGAGTATTGCCTGCAGGGCAAGACCAACGTCTGCAAGGAGAAGAGGTCATTCGGGGTTACCGTCGACGGATTTTTTGCCCAGGAGATCGTTCTCGACTCGGAATACGCCGTGCCCATCCCGAATGATATTCCCGAGGAGAGGGCTATCCTGATCGAGCCCTTCGCCGTAAACGTTCACGCCCTGAAGAAAGCGAAGATTGGCAAGGGTACGAAGGTTGCGGTAGTCGGCTGCGGTACGGAAGGCTTGCTGTGCACCGCTCTCTTGACGTATTTTGGCGCGGACATCACGGTGCTTGACACAGTTCCAGCCAAGATGGAGAAGGCAAAGAGCTTTGGTGGAAACATCAAATCCTTGAGCCCCGCCGATGTGACCGATCAGTTGTTTGACGTGGTCGTCGAGGCGGCCGGGTTTAAAGAGTCGATCGAGATGGCGATGAAGATCGTGAAACCAGGTGGCGCTCTGATTGCTTTTGGGATTTGCGGAGCGGCTGTGGAGTACCCGGCTCTGCGCATCACGCGCAGCGAGATAACGATCTTCGGCTCTATTATCTATACGAAAAAGGATTTCATGGATGCAATTGACTTCTTGAAGGATCCTGCCTTCAACGTTGCTCCTGTGCTTTCGAAAATTGTTCCTTATACGACCTACCAACAAGCCTTTGGTGACGCCTTAACCGGAAACTTTGCAAAAATCGTACTGGACTTTAAGGAGGCATGACTAGAACAGCCACCGTCAATCCCCGCCTGGCTCCGGAAAAATGCCCGAACCGAAAACGCGGAGCTGCAAGCGGGGATTGATACCCAAAGCCGAACGAAGTGCGGCTTTGCCCAGACGGAAGACAAAGAGAATGGCTGCGAGGGGCGACACATCATCGAAGAGATGCAGCCCGAGTGTTACGCTATTGCAGCGGGTTAGTTATTGCCTTGCTGCTGCAAGCTGGTTAGCCCGTTCTCGTTTTCGATCTCACGCCCGCGGTCATCTGATCTTTGGATGCCGGTATCTATTCCGTTGTTGCTGAATGCTCCCTCATCAACAGAATTCTGAACGCCGGGATTTGTTTCATTCACGCCGGTGTCGTTTTGATTCATGTTCGCCGGCGCGCCATTTTCGTTGTTCTGCTGTTCCATTCTTTGCTGATCCGTGCTTTGTTGATCCGTACTTTGCGTTCCATATCCCGTGGTGCTCTGAGCCATACACATGGCTCCTAGAGCGGCTACAGCCAGCACGTGAGAAATCATCCCACGAACACTCATACTGCTCTCCTCTTGTGACTAGAATTAGAAAGTGAGAAACCCGAGTGTGGCGACGGGTTGTTCCCATTTCTGATAAATCCTCGCAATTCCAACAACTGCTCCGATTTCGCCTGACATCCTGGATAACTGCATTCGAATGAATTTATTCCTTGCTCGTTTGCCAGAGCCGCCCTGTGAGGCGTAATCTCGCCGCGTGATCGATCGTCCACAATACCGCCGCATGCTCTTCCGCCGCTTCGGTCCTCCCGAGGTGTTTGAGTGGGACACCATCCGACCACGCGCACTCGCTTCTGGCGAGGTGCTCGTCCGGGTCCGCTTCATTGGCGTTAACTATGCCGATATTATTGCCCGTCGGGGATATTACAAGTGGGCGGGGCGTCCTCCAATCTGCCCCGGGTTCGAGGTTTCCGGCGAGGTGATCGAGGTCGGCCCAGACGTGCAGATCAGGATCGGGACTCCTGTTATGGCTGTGACGAAGTTCGGTGGCTATACGGAGGCGCTCATTATTCCGCAGCAGCACGTTTTCCAGTTGCCACGGGGCATGACGCTCCAGGAAGCAGCCGCTCTCCCCGCCGTGTACATCACTGCTTACCATTCGCTCGTCGAGGTTATGCGTGTTCGCTCGGGCGATGATCTCCTAATCCAGGCTGTTGCCGGTGGCATCGGAATCGCGGCATTGCAGATTGCAAAGCACTATGGCCTGACGGTGTACGGTACGGCCAGCAGCGATGCGAAACTGGACTATGCGAAGTCGTTCGGCCTCGACCACGGCATCAACTACCTGCGCGAGGACTTCGAAGCTGCGGTTCAGCGGCTCACCGGTGGTAAAGGAGTGAAGTTCGTACTCGACTCGCTGGGCGGGTATGGACTTCGGAAGGGCTTACGTTGCCTGCAACCCGGCGGTCATGCTGTAACAATCGGGGCGGCCGGAGTCATCCCTCCGGCGCAGTTTCGTCCTGGCGAATGGGCAAGGATCATTAGCGACCTGCTGCGCGGCGGGCTTTTTCACCCGTTTTACTTCATGGAGCGAAACCGTGGCCTCTCGGGCGTACAGATCCTCTTGTTTTGGGATCAGGTGCCCTACCTGCAAGGCGTCGTCGAACGTCTCTTCGCAATGTATGGCGAAGGGGCCATCAAGCCTCCGATCTCCGAAATCTTCCTACTCAGCAACGTCGCCGCCGCCCACCGTTTAATCGAATCGCGGATGTCGAAGGGCAAGGTGCTGCTCTCGACCTGACGAAGCTGAAGCAGGCAGCTGGACAGACTAGCGTCCTGGACCAAAACCAGATGGTCTATCAACAGATTTGCAAAGAGATCGAAAATATTAGTCGGGGCGATTGGATTCAAACCTCAGCCGCCGGTCCCGAACCATGAAACTGGAAACTCCAAGTGCTTTATCTGGTGTCGCTTAGGAGCCAGAAAGACTCCCTCAGTTGTACCGAGATTTCGGCGTTGCGGATGCCGGAGTTCGCCTCGCGTATTCCTCGCCAGCTTGGACGCCGTGATCTGTTGCGCAAGACTCGCCATCACCCGGTTACCGCCCTTGTGGGGTGCCCCCGGTTGATAGGCGCAGGGGATAGTGTTTGCTTTTCAGATTCCTCCCTGGCCTTGGAGTCTCAGATTCACAACTTTCGGTGAACCACTTTTGTAACTTGCGCAACCGAAGCCCATTGGAGCAGAGTACGTTTGTTGTCGGGCTCGATTTGTTTCCTCTGATTTGTCTCGAAATTCCGCAACTGTCATCGGGCTCAACTTACCCAACAAGGACCCCAGCTTTCTGGATGGGGTCCTGCCATCTCTCTGTCGAGGCTTGCAGCCCGTTACCGAACGATGGCCTGCACGGATTAACATCCAAACCCACCGAAAAGGATACGATGGAGTGCGGCATGTCCCTCACGACCATCTTGGCCATCTACGCAGCGACCCTCTCCAGCATCTTGCTTGGCTGGAACCTCTACCGTGAACTGTGCGACCGAGCCCGTGTCAAGATTTCCGTCTCGCTGATGCGACTAGCGGCTGGAGCCGATGGAAGGCAATCCGCGTTCGCTTTTCACTTGCCCGGCAACAACGCAACTGCAGACGTGCACGTGGTCGTCAAAATGACCAACGTCGGTCGCAGCCCCGTGCTTTTGCAGGGATGGGGCGGAGAGTGGAAGATACCCGAAAACAGAAAAGACAAGTTCGTGGTAATTTCTCAGGGTTTGCCACGGACGCTGAAAGGGCACGAATCTCACCAAGAGTTCACGCCTGACCTTTCCGTAGTAAGCCCCAATATCAAAGCTCTCTTCGCCTGGGATTCATCTGGAAAGAACTGGTACGTGTCCGACAAGGAACTTCAAGAGACCGTAGAACAGGCTCGTCGACATGTCAGCGTCCCTCGGGGCGTAACGCAAGCCGGAGCAGAATGATGATCACGGATGCTCCACCGAAAAATGGGGATCGCGCGGGTTTTATGGAAAGTGATCGGATCAAGACACTCGACCTGCCACAGGACAGGCACTTGTTCACGTGCGCGAAATCTATCGAATCGGCAATGGAGGCCGGGACAAATGCGGATGTCCGCCGTGCCTGCGCAGAATTTCTCGCAGCTACCTCAGGGTTCTACCGAACAGCGCCGTGCGAAGTCCGCGTCCTTGCCGCTCGACCACTGAAAGTCCGAGAGCACTGGGCGACAGAGTTGTTTGGAGATTACGACCCCAATTGCATGCTGATCCGCGTATGGATGCGGACGGCGATACGGAAAGAAATCACCTCTTTCGGTACATTCCTGAGCACCCTCTGCCACGAATTCTGCCACCACCTCGACTTTCAGTGTTTCAGATTTGCGGATTCATGGCACACTCGCGGATTCTTCGAGCGCACTGCTGCCTTGTACCACCATGCACGGGAGACGCCGCCAAAGCGACTGTTCTGGGTGCCAGTGGCGGGTGGGCGCTGGCGGATCGACTGGCCCCGCACGAATTCGACGAGCTCACGTGTTTAATTCAAAACAAAACCGCGCTGACTTCAATCCGGAATATATGTACGATATCGTGGTTGACATTGCCGTTAGCGAGGGCTACCGCCCTAAGGATCAGCAGCGAAATGACGGACACACAGCAGCTATTAGCACGCTTGGCGCAACTTGATTGCGCTGCCATCTGCGATGCCGATAAGACAATCCGCGTTATGGACTGCGGTATCCGCCCCATCAGCAAAAAGCCGAAGATGATCGGCATTGCACATACGGTTCGCTGCCGGGAAGATTTTCTTTCCGTGATCAAGGGATTGGAAGAATCGCAACCGGGGGAAGTACTGATCGTGGACGCTGGCGGCTCATCTACAGCGGTTGTAGGCGAACTATTCGCGACTGAGGCACGAAGGCGAGGGCTTGTCGGAATCGTCGTTGATGGAGCGTGTCGCGATACCCGAACCCTGCAAGATATGTTGGACTTCAGCGTTTATGCACGGCATATCTCACCCATGGCCGGGACGACGACCCGTGTTTTCGCAACTCAAAAAACAGTTGCTTGCGGCGGAGTCGAAGTCACTCCGGGAGAAATCGTTTTTGGCGACATCGACGGTCTGCTCGTGTTGTCGCATAGCGAACTTCGCAGGATTATAGCCACGGCAGAAGAAATTCAAGGCAAAGAAGAAAAAGCATTAGCGAGGATGGCGAACGGGGAGTCCCTGCTGGACATGCTGAACTTCGCTGAACATTACCGCAGTCGAGAAGACGGGCGCGATTCCGCTCTCCGCTTCAAGATTACATAGCCGCAGGGGCAGAATGCGCATCTTATCGGGCGGCGGTTGGCAAGCAAAAATCGTTCGAGGAGTCGTACTGGTAATGGTTGGAGCCTACTTGACGCTGACGGTCTATGGCGCTTTTTTTGCCGACAGCATTATTTTCCAGCCACCTTTGCCGGGGTATCGAGACGATGCGTCCGTCCTAAAGGTCATCAGTGCTGACGGCGCGAAGATATCAGCCAAGTACCTCCCAAACGCAAATGCAAGATTCACACTGCTCTTCAGCCACGGAAACGCAGAGGACATCGGCTACGACACCCCTCTTCTCGAAGCCATTCGTGATGCTGGGTTTTCGGTTTTCGCATACGACTACCAAGGCTATGGAACCAGCGAAGGGAAACCGTCAGAAGAGCGTGTTTACGAGGACGTTGAAGCGGTCTATGTCTATCTGACGGATACTCTGCACGTTCCACCCAGCAGAATCATTGCACTTGGTCGCTCGTTGGGAGCAGCGGCAGCCGTTGATCTTGCTGCAAGACGCCCTATTGCGGGATTGATCATGGAGAGTGCGTTCACCAGCGCATTCCGTGTTCTGACGAGAGTTGCGATATTGCCATTCGACAAGTTTCCCAATCTCGCGAAAATCCGCGAAGTCCGTTGCCCTGTGCTCGTGATCCACGGGAAGAGCGATGACATCATCAGTTTCCATCACGGCCGAACGCTGTTTGCTACCGCAAACGAGCCGAAGCGTTCTTATTGGGTGGAGCAAGCTGGTCACAATGACCTCGCGATGATCGCCGGGAGCGGTTACTTCGAGGAGCTGCGAAAGTTTGCTCAGATGGTTGACCGCTCGATGAAGGGCAGGTAAATCATCGAACAGCAGCGCTGGATGGAATCGTTTCAAACAACGTCATCGTTGGGCGTACAATTCTTAGCGGTTTCATGGCAAAAGAGGAAATTCCAGATGAACACGAAAACTCAAACTACAGGCGGAGTGCCGCGAATTTCGCGAATTCTCGTCGCAATCGATTTCTCGCCCCATGCAAGCAATGCTTTGGAATGGGCACGGTCTTTCGCTGACGCGCTCGGAGCGAAGCTGATGCTGCTGCACGTTATCGATCATATTCCCGGCCCGTCGGTAGGGATAGGTGCGGAAACACGCGTCCTGGCTGATGTTGCCCCGCTCTACGTATTACGCGAGGAAGCTGAAAAGCGCATGGAGGAATTGAAGGCGCTGATACCCGATGCTCAGACTGTCGTTCGTGAAGCTTCACCACCTGCCGCAATTGTAGATGCCGTGCTGGAACTGAATTGCCAAATGATCGTAATGGGAACTCACGGTCGCTCGGGATTGAAGCATTTGCTGTTGGGTAGCGTTGCCGAGCACGTGGTCAGGAACAGCAAGGTTCCGGTACTTACAGTCCGTGCCAATTGATTTTCGCGAAAACGCCGAAAAGAGGCAAAAAAGCAGATGGCGCACGCCGTAATATGTGGGGTGAGGATGGCAACGACGTGCGCCTTATTGATTGAGCAAATGATAGCTGCTAGAAGTGCCCGTGGCAATGATATTCGGCACATACCAAATTGACTTGGCACTTCAGCCGATTCCAACATCTGTTGATTACCCGAAAACAAAACCCCGAACCGTATGGCTCAGGGCATTGCGGAGACTAGTAAATCGAAACGGCTGGTTAATTGTCGTCGATCATGTCTTTTGACTTCCATTCCACAAAATCAGTATAGGAAATATTATCGCCTGCCTTAATATTGAGCTGCTGAATTGCAGCTCTTTTAGCCACGTTATCCAAGGGGGCAGCGCCTAGGTCGGTACGCCGGTCTCCCTTCATCGCTGGGGCGGTTCGTTCTTCCACGTTTTTCACAAGAGTAACTCCTTTATATCGGCTCCGCTCTCTCCTTGCCCTCAACTTCTGCGGTCGAGCAGCCAACCGTCATCTAAGTGCATATGCAATTGCAGTGCAAATCTGAACTAAATCCTTAATTGCTGAAAAGACGGGACTTGCTTCGGGTGGATGCAATTCTCAAAGACCCAAACCACTGCATTTTGCTAGTAACCACTGCATTTTGCAGTAGTGCAAAATTCTAGGTATGCGCGCCGCGACGGTTTTTTGCAGGGCACGTGTGTGATCAATTCTATGAGCCAAGTAAACTGCGCCGAGATTACCCATCACACCCCAATACACAAAAACACGAAACCGGACGCAGTCTGAAGGTGACCACGCCCGGTAGAAATAGAGAAGATGTCAAGCGCCGCCTGAGGGCACGGCGACTCGGCTGAGCATCTGCGGGACTACATCTTGTGAGACTTCATCTATTATCGTCGCTGCGGTACCCTCCTTTACCCAGTATGGGTTTCTGAAAAAGTCCTCGTGCCTAAACAAGTTCCCTCAACCTCGTTCCGGTACGGGCGCTGCAAGCAGCCTTGTATTGCAGCCTCTATTTAGGCGCCGTTCCTGGTTCTTAGCAAGCAGAAAATCTACTTAGAAGAATCTAGATTTCAGGAACTTGCGCTACAGCAAGGGGCGGCATGCTGCCGCCTACCCTGCTTTTCTATCCGGAGGGAAGTGCGACCAAGCGTACTTGACCTGCGTATCTGATAGTGCAAGGCGAAGCTCGAAGCTCCTGGGGGCAGGGCGGCTCCTTTCCAATGTGGCTTCCGCCTCATCTGGTTGAATGCCGAGCTTCCTCAAAAAAACCAGAAACTCAGAATCCGTAAACGTGCTGCGCTGGTTGAACTCTAAATTCTCATCGAAAGGAACTACTAACAGATCGTCAGAGGAATTGGGGATACGAGCCACAACGATGTTGAAGTCCTTCAATTCACACTCCAGCATTTAAGGTTGGAACCCGTGATTAGGCTAATCGTCCCCAACCAAGCCGACAAGCCAGAAACTTTCGTAGTTCTTTTTTCTTAGTACCTGCGCGGGTGTGCCCGCTTTTTGCCTTTTCCTTAGTTATTTCAATGTGCGGCTGGATGAACCGCACAGCCTGGGTCTGAAAGGTGTTAGGTGGAATGTTGTTGGATTAAGAAGAAATGTGCGCCTTCTAAGTAATTTCAAACGGTTGTCGTGTTGCTGAAAGTGCCACAATCATCCAGCTCACGATTCTCGACGGTACCAAGTCGGCACTTCCTAGAGTCGGACAATCGCCGTTTTCTTGTTGAGGAATTATGTTTGAGGATTACACGATTAACCAACTTCTTAACCTCCGGTCTCTGTGCGCCGACACCGTTGAGCAAGCTGATGACGTCCATAAGAGGGCAGACACGCTGCTGCTCTTGGAATACATCGATGAGGAACTGGCCATGCGAGAACATAAGCGATCTGCATGACGAGAGTTTTCGGAGTTCGCCACCACAGCGGCCCGACTCTCTGCCTCCCCTCCAATTCCTGTAACGATCGTAACTTGGTGATACCGCCCCCTCGCCCTATACTGTGCTGACGAGGCGGAGGCTTATGAGTTTCTTTTCCAAGCAATTCATAGACATCATCGACTGGACGGAGCCGGAAGAAGGGATCCTATCCTATCGCTTTCCTATGGAGGACCGCGAGATCCAAAACGGCGGTAAGCTGACGGTACGCGACTCTCAGGTCGCGGTCTTCGTAAATGAGGGCCACGTCGCCGACGTCTTTCTCCCTGGCTTGCACACGCTTACGACTGAAACGCTGCCGATTCTGACATACCTGCGGAATTGGGACAAAGCATTCAAGTCGCCCTTCAAGTCCGACGTGTACTTCGTTTCGACGCGTCTGCAGACCGACCAGAAATGGGGCACGGCAAGTCCTATCACGATGCGGGACAAAGAGTTTGGAGCGGTGCGGATTCGGGCGTACGGTATTTACGCGTACCGAATCAACGATGCCAAGCTGTTTTATCAGAAGCTGAGCGGAACCGTAGAGACCTATCACGTGTCCGACATCGAAGGTCAACTGCGAAACACCATTGTGGGCCGCATGACAGATCGGTTTGCCAATAGCAGCATCAACTTCCTCGATATGGCAAGCAGCCAGTTGAAACTAGGCCAGGAAATGATGGCGACGCTGCAGCCCGTATTCGGTGAGCTGGGGTTGCGGCTCGAGAGCTTTGTAGTGGAGAACATCTCTCTGCCCGATGAATTACAGAATGTGCTAGATCAACGTATCGGCATAAACATGATCGGAGATCTGGGTCGCTTTACGCAATTTCAGGTGGCGCGATCGATTCCCATTGCGGCAGCGAACGAAGGCGGTTCGGCAGCCGGTGTGGGGGTGGGACTCGGCGCCGGCGCAGCTATGGCGCAACAGATGATGGGGATCACGAATTCGGGCGCGATTGCTGCTCCTCCCGCTGCTGCGAGTCCAGCACCGGCGGCATCCGATTCGGCAACCAAGTTCTGTATCAGTTGCGGTCACGTGATTCCAAAAAGCGCGCGGTTCTGTTCGGACTGCGGAGCCGCACAACAGGGATGACGTCTATGCCCGCAGAAGCATTCCATTGTCATGCTTGTGGCGCCCCCGCCGCAAGCAAAGCCACTCGTTGCGAATACTGCGGCACGCTTTTGGCCACGGTGGCTTGTCCGTCGTGCTTCGGGAGCATGATTGTTGGAGCAAAGTTCTGCTCTCACTGCGGCGCAAGTGCGGCTCGAACCGAGGTCTCCAATAGCGATAAGGTTCGCTGTCCCCGGTGTCAGGCTGACATGAAGACGATCATGATCGGGGGAAGTGGCTTGCAGGAGTGTCCCCAGTGCGAAGGCATTTGGAGTGATGCCGAGACGCTGCAACGGATCTGCACGGAAAAAGAAAAGCAAGCGGCAGTGTTGGGCATGCCCGCGCCTGCGGCCGAACCCGCTGACATGGAGAAGGATATTCGCTACTTTCCTTGCCCAATGTGCCAACAGCTGATGAACCGCGTGAACTTTGCCCACTACTCCGGCGTCGTTCTGGATGTCTGCAAGGCACATGGTACATGGTTCGATAAAGATAAATTGCGACGCACGGTTGAGTTCATTCGGGCCGGAGGTCTGGAGAAAGCCCGCGCCCATCAGATAGACCAGCTGGAGGAAGAGCGGCGGCGACTAGAAGCAACAAGAAATGCTGGCGTTCCGCTCGACCTTGAGCAATCATCCGGTTCAGACCGCGGCCGGCAAAGCAGACCTATCGCCGATCTCTTCCGCTCCTTGCTGGGCTGAGGCCATAGTACGTCGCCCGAGCACGCGGGTTGCGGGAGCACTGGCTGCAATTGTTGCCATTATTTTGCTGCAGAGCATTATTGTGAGTGCCAAAACGCCATGGACGTTTCAGCACAGCTTTCAGGCTGTAATCACCATTCTGATTGCCGTGGCTATCTACCTTAACGCAACCCGCGCGGCGCGTCGTAACGGCACCGATCTTCGGGCTGAAGCCCAAACACAGCTTCCTCTGGAGTAGCGCATGTAGGCCCACGCCGAAACGACGCTGCCGGCCATTGGGACCGGCCCGATCGGTGCGGCACTTCTTGGAAGTTTATCTCATCCCGCGGTGCCCCCGTCTTGGTAATCGGGCTCCTATGGAGCCGTGTTCAGAACCTGCCGAATGGTATCGAGGATGTCCCGAGGTTTGTCGAGCAGATGGGATTTTTCGATAAAAGCGGAAGCGCCCGCCTGACATAGCCTTTGCTCGTTCTTTTGGTAAAGGCTGGTCAGTACAATCACTGGAATGGACTTAGTCGTTGCGTCCTTTCGCAGAGCCTCGAGCACCTGTTCTCCTCCCAGCTTTGGCATCATCAGGTCAAGAATCACCAAATCGGGACGGTGTTGCCGAACCAGATGTAATGCTTCTTCGCCGTCCTCCGCCACTATAACAGTATATCCAGCACGCGTGAGAATGGACGCATTTGCAACCCTAAGCAACATGCTATCTTCGACCACAAGTATGGTTGGCATAGTCATCTTCTAGCTAGCACGGCTCCGTGCTCCGTGGAAATCGCCGCTCAAATCTCATTGACCCGCCCTTTTTAGGCTGCAGGTACCCCGCCAGCCTCCCCGAACCTTTCTGGAGCGTGCAACGATGCGGGGCTTATCTGCCACCTTGTATCTGACAAGACTATTCGATTCCGTCCGCTGTTCTTGGCTTCATACAGGGCGGCATCCGCGGCGACGACAAGGTCTGTCTCGGTGGTCGCTCCGCAAATCGCAACGGTCGCGCCGATGCTAACCGTGACAGGAATTTCTGAGTTGTAAACCGTAACCGGCGCACTGGCAATCGCCGATCGGACCCGCTCGGCGCATCCCAGAATCTGATCTCCGCTGCAGCCGGGCAACACAATCAGGAACTCCTCTCCGCCGTAGCGCGCAACCATATCGTATGATCGGACAGCTTGGCTAATGCGTTGTGTAGCTTCCTTCAGTACTACGTCCCCAGCCGAGTGCCCATAGGTATCGTTCACCCGCTTGAAGTGATCCAAGTCAAGCATCAAGAGTCCGGTGGCGCTTTGTTCGCGAGCCGCACGCTCTAGTTCGCGATGTAACAAATCCAGTATTGTGCGCCGGTTCCAAATACCCGTGAGCGCATCGTGGGTAGCCTGGAAACGAAGGTCTTCGCGAGCTTGAATCAGATCATGTTGAAGCGCAAGAATACGTTCGCCCACCTTCAGTCGGGCCCGCAATTCGTCTCGATCGAGCGGTTTTTTCAGGTAGTCGTCGGCCCCCGCATCCAAGCCTCTCACCACGTCCTGTTTTGCGTCTCGGGCCGTGACCAACAGGATGTATTGGTAAGGGCTATGTTGTCTGTCGCGAATTCTGCGACACAACTCCATACCATCGATTTCCGGCATGACCCAGTCCAGAATGAGCAATTCGGGCGGGTGTTCTCGTTGCAGAATATTCCAGGCGATCGCGCCATTCTCAGCCACTGTGACTGTGTATCCCCAGTTCTCCAACCAACTCTGCAGTATCTTGCGCGACATGGCATCATCTTCGGCAATCAGTACTCTGCCGCAAGAACTTCTCGACTCAGTCTCGGCAATGTTCATTGAGCTGCTCCTATGCCATCCATCCCGCGCATCGAAGTCAGCACCCCAGAGATTCCGGTTTCGAACGCGGCGAACACTTCTGCAGTATGTTGCAGGTTGTGCTTTCTACCCATCTCTTCCAATTCATGCGCTTTCTTTGAGACTTCGGAGACTCCCAGGTATCCCAACTCTCCTTTTAGACTGTGGGCTGTCTTCTCTATATCCGCTGCGTTTCCCTCGGCTATTGCACGCCGCAATGTAGTCATCTGTTTGGGGCCGTCTTCCAGAAAAATCCCCACGATCTCATGGAGAAGCTTTTCGTCGCCGCCCAACCTTTCCAAAGTCTGTGCACTATCCCAGGAAATCGCGCTGTTGGGCGCGGCATCCTGCTCGTGGGTCTTAGAACTCTTGCCAACCTGTGCGGCATCCCGCCCGTAGAGAGCACCAGCAATAGCCTTCTCCAGCTCTCGGCCGTTTATTGGCTTGGAGATATACCCATCCATCCCCGCTTGGAGACAGCGTTCCCGGTCTCCCTTCATGGCGTGAGCGGTCATGGCAATGATCGGCACGTGCAATCGAGTCTGTCTTTCGCCCGCGCGAATCTTTTCGGTTACCGTCAGTCCGTCCATTTCAGGCATTTGCACATCCATGAGAATTGCGTCAAAGTCCAGCCGTGTAAGAATGTCCAGCGCCGCCTTGCCATTTCCCGTCACGGTCACTCTGTGTCCGAGTTTCTCGAGCATTCGCGTGGCGATCTTCTGATTGACGGCGTTGTCTTCCGCCAGCAGGATGTTCAATTCGCGGTGTTCGCGCGGGTTGAGGCGGGCAGCGCGTCCGGACGAATCTTCGGTCTGCGTGCCCTTGCCGAGCGCGGCCATAATCGCATCGAACAATTGCGATTGACGGATAGGCTTGGTCAGGTAGGCCGCTATTCCCAACTCCCGACAGCGAGCCATATCGCCGCGTCGTCCGGCCGAGCTCAACATCAGGATCGTCGCGCCTGCCAGTCCGGGGTTCTGCTTGATTTTCTGGGCGACGCTGAACCCGTCGAGATCTGGCATCTGGCAATCCATCAGCACCAGCTTGAACGGGGTCTGATCGGCCAGAGCTTGTGCCATGGCTGCCAGGGCGGCAACGCCACCGTCGACGCACACCGGTAGCATTCTCCAACGCGTCAACATCTCTTCCAGGATGCGCCTGTTCGTAGAGTTATCATCCACGACCAGAACCCGCAGCCCATCGATTGTGTGCGGTTGATTTTCTGAAGCCTCTATAGCCGACGAATGCGCTGCCTTGAAGCGGGCGGTGAAGTGAAATGTACTGCCTTGGCCAGCCTCGCTTTCAACCCAAATCCGGCCGTTCATAAGCGCGATTAGCCGCGTCGATATGGCGAGCCCAAGACCCGTTCCACCATACTTGCGAGTGACCGATCCATCCACTTGTTCAAACGGCGCGAAAATAAGCTCCTGTCGTTCGCGGGGAATGCCAATGCCCGTATCTTTGATAGAGAAATGCAGAACCACATCCTCGGCGTTGGATTCCTGCTGCTCGGCTTGAACGACGATCTCTCCCCGCTGCGTAAACTTGATCGCATTGCCAACCAGGTTCGTCACCACTTGGCGCAGCCGGCCAGGATCGCCGGCCAGCAACTCGGGCAGGGCGGCATCAATACGACATGCCAGTTCCAGACCTTTCTGCTCAGCCCGCATGCCCAAAGGGTCCAGCGCGTCGCCCAGACAGTCGCGCAGACAGAAATCAATAGTTTCGAATTCGAGTTTCCCGGACTCGATTTTGGAAAAATCAAGAATGTCGTCGATCACCCTCAACAGAGCTTCGGCGGAGGACTTCGCCAGCTTCAGGTATTCAGACTGCTCTGGGGTAAGATCCGTGTCGAGAGTAAGCTCCACCATTCCCATAACGCCGTTCATCGGCGTTCTAATTTCGTGGCTCATGTTTGCTAGAAATTCACTCTTTGCGCGGTTCGCGGCTTCCGCCGCTTTCATGGCGACGCGCAACTCCGCGGCCTCCTGCCTGCGCACGGTGATATCTTCGATGATCCCAATGTTGGCCTCTTCGCTTAGCTGGGAAGCGATGATATGTACCCAGACGATATCGCCATCTTTGCGGATGTAGCGCTTTTCCATTTCGTAGGACTGCCGCTTGTCACTTCCAAGTTGCGCGAAGAACTGCCGATTCGTTGCCCTGTCGTCCGGGTGCGTGTAGTCCGAGAACTTCGTGCCTTTCAGTTCTTCGGACGAGTACCCACAGATTCGTAGATACGCCGCGTTCGATTCGATCAAACGACCTTCCCGGTCGTTAATCACGATCCCTACCGGCGCATGCTCCAGGATAGCCTGCAACCTCTCCGCCGTGGCTTGCAGTTGCGCGGCCGCCTGCATACGCGCAGTAATATCCTCAACGATTCCAATATTGAAATCTTTGTTCAGGCTGGTACTGATAACGCGACACCAAAGGGTTTCGCCGTCTTTGCGGATGTAGCGTTTCTCTATTTCCACAGATTGCCGCTTACCGCTTGTCACCAGTTCAAACAACCGCAGGTTCTTCGCAATGTCGTCCGGGTGCGTGTAATCCGAAAACTTCATTCCTTTCAGCTCTTCGGACGAGTACCCGCACATTCGTTGATGCGCCGCGTTCGATTCAATCAAGCGACCTTCCCGGTTGGTAATCACAATTCCTACTGGCGCATGCTCCAGGATTGCGTGCAGTCTCTCGGTTGTGGCTTGCAGTTGCGCGTCCGCTTCCTTGCGCTCGGTAACGTCCTCGACGATCCCCATGGTGTGCTCGGCATCTACTTTGGAGCCTGCCACCCGCACCCAAATGGTTTTGCCATCCTTGCGGATGTAGCGCTTTTCGATTTCGTAGTACGGCGACTTCCCTTCCTTGAACGCCGTGATGACCTCTCGCATGCGCGCGCGATCCTCAGGATGAGTGAGGTCGTAGTAGGTCATGCCCTTCAACTCTTCCGCCGAATAACCGGTGATCCGCTGGAGCGCGGGGTTGATCTCCAGGAAACGTCCCTTGTGGTCCACCACGTCGATGCCTACGGGGGCGCGGTCCAGAATTGCTCTAAGCCTTTCTGTCGTAGCCTGGAGTTGCTGCTCCGCCTGCTTGCGCGCAGTAATATCCTCGATGATTCCAATGTTGGTTTCGTCGTTGATCCTGGAAGCGCTGACCCGTATCCAGATGATCTTGCCATCTTTGTGGATGTAGCGCTTTTCCATTTCGTAGGATTCCAGCTTGTTACTTCCGAGGTGCTCATACGATTGCAGAGTCTTCGCAAGATCGTCCGGGTGCGTATGGTCCGTGAACTTCTTGCCTGTCAGCTCTTCCGCCGAGTACCCGCATATTCGTTGGTACGCCGCGTTCGGTTCAATCAAGTAGCATTCTCGATCATTAGTCACGATTCCCACAGGAGCATGCTCCAGAATCGCTTTTAGTCTTTCGGCCGTGGCTTGAAGTTGCTTCTCCGCCCGTTTGCGCTCGGTGATGTCGATGAATGCGCCCACCGCCCCGCGGACTCTGCCTGTGTCGTCCAGCAGTGGCACGGCGTTGCCGAAGATCTCCCGCGAGCTGCCGTCGTCGAATACGATCGTGTACTCACAATCTCGGAGCTCGCGTCCGGCCGCGGCCAACTGCACCGGCAGCTCATCGGGGGAAAGCTCTCTTCCGTCTCTCAACAAGCGGTAGCTCGATGGCCTTTCACCCTCTGGTGCCGACTTTGAGATATTGGCCCCGGGCGGCAACCGAAGCATGTCATAGCCGGCGCGGTTGCTCGTCATCCGCTGGCATTCGGGGTCGTGGGCAATGAGCGTGACCGCCGGCACGGCATCCAGGATAGCTACCAGTTCTGCGGCTAGAGTGCGTGCCTCAGCTTCGCTTCGCTCCAACTCCGCGTTGAACCGCTTCAGATCCATGGATTCACGGCGGTCCGATTCGGCGCGCTCGCGCTCCGCCGCGCGTTGCTGGATGAGTTGCGATGCCTTGACCAATGATTCGCCGACTTCGTTTGTTTCCTTTAGATCGAGTGGCCCAATAGCCACCGATTCGCCGCGTCCTAAGGCGAGAGCTGGAGCAATCAGACCGTGGATTGATCCAGCGATGCGTCGTGCTATGAGCAGAGCCAGCGCGATGCCGGCGAACGACAGCAGAGCCGTGCCGGCAATGGTCCACCACAGCCAGCGCCAAATCTCCGCCATCATAGTTGCTTTGGGCACCCCGATCATTACCGTCCAGCCGGAGGTCGCCGATCGGCTGAAGCTGTTGAACGTCGGGGTTCCCTCGAAGTTGATAATCTCTGCCGTACCTTCCGCGGTGTCCCTCATCCGTTGTCCAAGAACGGGGCGGGCTTGCCGGCCGACAAATTGTTCCGCTAAACGAGTCCGGCCGACCATGACTTGATTGCTGTCGAAGATACTTCCCACCCATTCCGGCGGGAGGTGCTGCAGCAAAAGAACTCTGGCGATGCGATCGGCAGGGACGTTCATGGCTAAGTCATAGACGACTCGACCGTCGCGTAACACTGGGACATGCACACTGATCATGGGACGCCCAGTAAAGACGCCCTTGAAAGAGTTGCTGATGAGCGGCCTTCCTATCGCAAAGACTCGGCGAACGGCATCCGGAACGCTGTACTTAGGGAGGGGAGCGCCAAACGGGGCAATTGTATTGAGGAATTCCTGACCGGTCGCGTCCGCAAGGAGGATATAGGCACCAGGGTAATCTTCAGTAATCGCCTGTGCCCTACGGTAAAATGCGGGTAGGTCGCCCTCGGCGAGTTTTTTTGAAGTAGCTAGAACGCCTAAGCCCGCCTGCATGCTGGACAGCTCCCGGTCAACCACCATCGTGAGCGCCCGAGCGGTTTCCAGCATGCGCTGTTCGGTAAGCGCCCGCCTGTTCTGGTAGTCATAGTAGACGAGGAATCCGGCGGCGATCCATACCGGCAGCACACAAGCGACCACGAGGGTCGCAAGCCAGAACCGAATAGAACCCCTGCGGCGGTTTCCAAGGGACACCTGTACCTCCGCTGCAGTGCATGTTCCAGAGTCGCCGATGGGCGAACCGGCATCACGCTCGCTGGCTATTGGATTACTCGGTTCGATGGATTCCGGTCGCATCTGATTAGCTGTGCCTTCCCTGCCTTACGACGATCACGTTCTGCTCCATACACCAAGGTTTTCCATTAATCAGGAGCACGAGGAGCTCCATTTCGCGTCCCGGGCCAAATCTTGGACGTAACCCCTTGGTATAGAACGAACTGCCTTGAAATGCCCCTCCAATCAGAGCGCGCTTTCCGTGCCCCGTTCTGGATCGTGGACCAAAGTCTGGAATTTGCAATTAGGCGATTGGACTCCTGCTGGCATCGCCCGCGTCCAAAGTGGGGAAGGCAGCAGTGCTGATGCCAGCGAGGTCTTTGACGGAAGATCCCTGATCGGCACGTTGGCTGACGGCGACCATGCTTGATTCGGTGGGCGCATCGCTCGGCACAATGCAGGCTTTGCTCGGACACTCTCCGGCAGACGATTCCGCCCGAATCGAGCCAGCGATGACCCGTCTGGCCGAGGAACCTGGCACGGTCAATTGCGGATTTCGGGGGCGCGTGCAAGAAATTTCTTGACACTTCCAGCTAATTTGCTTAAACACGTTCGTACAACAGGTAAAACCGAGTTCACAATAGTGAACACGCCAACCAGGATTAACAAATCGTCTGCGCGCGCAATGGATATCCTGAACCATATTGCCGCCAAGCGCGATCCGGTCACCATTACCGAAATCAGTCATGCCCTCGGCATTCCCAAGAGCAGCGCGTTCGAACTCTTGTACACGCTGATCGAAAAGGGATATCTGGAATTTGCAGATCGCAACCTGAAAACTTTTAAACTCGGCATCAAGGTTTTTCAAGTTGGACTGGCCTTTCTGGCGCGCACGGACGTGCATCGCGAAGCCCGGCCGCTACTTGAGGCGCTGATGGCAAGCTGTAAGGAGACGGCATTTCTAGCCGTCGAAAGCGATGACCAACTCGTCTATCTCGACAAAGTGGAGGGAACATCCTCGGTCAGGACCTCTGCCACCCTGGGTTCGCGCAACCCAATGCATTGCACCGGGCTCGGCAAAGCCCTGCTCGCAGCCTACAGCGACAGCAAGATAGAAGAGATCGTGCGCGCGGCGGGAATGCCCTCCAGGACGGAGTACACGATTACCAAACTGTCGGCCTTGCAGCGGGATTTAGAGACGACGCGGCAAAGAGGTTATGCAATTGACGATCGGGAGAGCGAGCGTGAGGTGTTCTGCGTGGCGGCTTCAATCTCGGACATGAGTGGAAGGCCGGTCGCCGCCATCAGTATCGCGAGCCTGGCGTCGAAGATGCTCGGTAATCCGCGCCGGGTGGCTAAATTTGGCAATCTCATCGCGGAAACTGCCCTCAGTATTTCCCGGCGAATCGGATTCACCGGCAGGCGCCTGTACCCGCAGCGTGCTTTGGATGTGGCGCGAGTCGCGTCAGGCGTGCCTTGATGTCTGGTTGGAGTCGAAGGCGACATCTTAGTCAATGAATGAACATGTAGGGAGGGGAAAGTCCAATGGCCATTAAGAATGATGACATGTCCTCGCCACAGTTGCTGGACGACAGTGTCCAGGACCAGGTTGAAAGTAGCGATATCGCGAAAGTGGCCTTGGCCAGCGCTATCGGTACGATGATAGAGTTCTATGACTTCTTCATTTACTCCGTCGCAACGGCTCTCGTCTTCAACAAGATCTTCTTTCCAAACTATGATCCACTAGTTGGAACTATCGTCGGCTATACAACTTTGTTTATCGGCTATGGCGCGCGGCCGCTAGGCGGCATTATATTCGGCCATATCGGGGACCGGGTCGGCCGCAAGGCTGCACTCATGACGACCATTCTCCTCATGGGAGCCGGCACCGTTCTGATCGGTGTGATGCCTTCCTATAAGCAGATTGGTGTGCTTGCCCCCATCGGTTTGATCATACTGCGTATACTGCAGGGCATCGGCATCGGCGGAGAGTACGGCGGCGGCATATCGCTGACTGCGGAACACGCACCGGCGAACCGGCGCGGTTTTTACACTGCGCTGGTGAATATCGGAGTGCCCGCCGGCTTCCTTATTCCTATCGTACTGTTTTTCGGTCTGACGGCAGCGACCAGTGAGGCTGCCTTTATGTCCTGGGGATGGCGCGTGCCGTTCCTGTTCAGCATCGTCCTTGTCGGCCTAGGTTTCTTCATACGCGCGCGCATTAAGGAAACGCCCGTATTCCGCCGCGTGCTGACCGCAGGAAATCGCGCCGCACTCCCCGTGGTCGAAGCCGTTCGCCTTCATAGTAGCGACATTCTGCTTGGCATTGGCGCCAAGATCGCCGAGAGCGGACTGTTCAACGTCTATGCCGTGTTTGCGATCACGTACTGTGTCACCAAGCTCGGCCTACCCAGGCAATTGGTCCTTAATGGCGTCCTCATCGGCTGTGCCTTGGAATGCCTGGCCCTACCCTTCTTCGGTGCGCTTTCCGACCGGATCGGCCGGCGCCGAGTTTATATCGGGGGCATGGTGTTCCAGGCTCTTCTTGCCTATCCGTTCTTTCTGATGCTTGACAGCAGGCAGGCCGGCCTTATCTGGCTGGCAATCTCGTTCGGTCTGGCGCTCGGCCACGGTTCGGTGTACGCGGCTCAGGCGGCATTCTTCTCCGAATTGTTTACCACCCGCGTCCGCTACAGTGGACTGTCCTTGGTCCACCAGTTCGGCGCGCTTCTCGGTGGTGGCGCATCTCCACTCATCTGCACCCTGCTTCTCACGAAATACGGCTCCTGGCCGATGGTGGCCGGCTATATGGTTGCGGCGAGTGCCTTGTCGGCGTTCTGTACGTTGGGTCTCAGGTCGCGGGAGATCGTCTGAGCGCACGAACATGGCCTAAGCCGAGTTGCGATCTTTAGATCCACCACTTACCGTGGAACTAAAGCAGCTGATTCGGATCCACCGGCAGGCGCCTGTGCCCGCAGCTTTGGAGGTGGCTCGAGTCGCATCGGGCGTGCGTTGAGGCATGGTTGGAAGAATGGAAAGAGGAGCGCGTGTTCAAACAGAGAACTGCCTTCGATCGGTTGAGACGGCAGCTTACCTGCAGTAGCGGCTCTCTACAGCGGAGGAATAAGGGCAGTAGAAATAACGTTCAACACCGCGAGCGCCTGCGACATAATTCGGCAGATCGCACGGGAATACCGGGGCAAACTGCATGTCGGCGCCGGCACAGTTCTCAACAAGAAATCCGCGCTGCAGGCCATCGAGAGTGGCGCCGAATTCGTACTAGCGCCCAACACGGACGCCGAAGTGATTGCTACCGTCAAGAAGCATGGAATAGCGATGATTCCGGGAGCGTTTACTCCTACAGAAATTCTGCGCTGTCATGATTCCGGCGCTGACATGATCAAAGTGTTTCCAGTTTCATCCGCCGGGCCGCAATACATCAAGGACCTGAGGGGCCCATTCGGCTATCTCCGGTTGCTGCCAGTGGGTGGGGTGGATTTGACGAACGCCGGCGCTTTTATCAAGGCTGGCGCTGATGCCATAGGGGTCGGCAGCAGTTTGGTTCGTCGAGGCCTTACGTCGAGCAAGGATTTCCATGGGATTGAGGCCCTCGCCGGTGAGTTTCTCCAGGCTGTCAGAGAGGCAAAGGGCTCGGTCTCAACCACCAATGCGTGATCAATAACTAAATTTTATAGCAAGGGAGATACTGCAATGAAAAAGATAATTAACGCTCATGCAAACTCAGACCAGAACCTCATTGCGAAGTTCCGCGAGATGGAAGGTGTGCTGAGCCTGTCCTGTGTCGTGGCCGATGCGCAAGACCGGGATAACGTGATGAAAAGCTACATGAAGCCTCGCACGGTTGACAAGAAAATTATCGGTCCAGCTTTTACCGTGAAGCTTACAGCCGGCGACCTGATTGACTACTTGGACGTTTTCAGGCAGATCAGGGCAGGAGACGTGCTTCTAGTCGATGCTTTTGGGGAGACGGAAACCTCCGTGTTGGGCGGTCTCATGTGCGGCCTCTGTCGTGCAGCCGGGGTGGTGGGCGCTGTCGTCGACGGCTCTGTTCGCGATACAGACGAAGCAAGGATGCTTGGGTTTCCTGTGTATTCGAAAGCAGTCGGACCGCGGTCGACTCACTCTCCTGGATCGCAGAGAATGGAGCCCTACGAGTTCAATACTCCCATCGTCTGCGCCGGGGTCGCGGTTAATCCCGGAGATCTCATCGTTGCCGACGAAATCGGGATAACGGTTGTTCCGCAACGGGATTTGGCTAGGGTTTATGAAAAAGCGAAGCAGCAGGCCGCGGTGGAAGAGGCAGCCCGCAAGGAAATACTGAAGGGCAAGACGATCGAGGAGCTTCTCGCTCAATTCGGACGTCTCTGAAAGCTCGTGTGGAATATTTGCGACAGCCTGCGCGCTATCGCGCGGCGCGCTCGGCGGCGAGCGCGGTCACGGCTTCCGCGACTGCATCGCCCATCGCGCTGGTGCTTGCGCTTCCGCCAAGATCGGGCGTTAGCGCGCGGCGCTCCGCGATGACTCGCTCCATCGCCGCCTCAATCAGCGCCGCGGCCTCGATCGCAGCCGGGTTCTGCTTCCGCTGCCCGAGCCAGGCGAGCAGCATCTGGGCGGACATGATCATCGCATAAGGATTGGCGATGCCGCGCCCGGCGATGTCAGGAGCCGAACCGTGCGTCGCCTGCGCCATAGCATGCCGCGGCCCGGCGCTGAGTCCGGGTGCGAGACCGAGCCCGCCCACCAGTCCGGCTGCCTCGTCGCTCAGGATGTCGCCGAACATGTTGGTAGTGACCACCACGTCATACCGCTGCGGCGTCATCACCAAGCGCATCGCAAAGGTGTCGACAATCACCTCGTCATACGTTATGTCAGAGTATTCGGCCGCGAGTTTGCGGCACTCCTCGGCGAACATGCCGCAGCCGAGCTTGAATACGGTGTTCTTGTGCACCGCCGTCAGGTGCTTCCGGCGCGTGCGTGCGAGTTCGAATGCGGCGCGCGCCACCTTCGATGAACCGGCGCGGGTAATCACCCGCACCGAGATCGTCATGTCCTCGCTCGGGCGGAACTCGCCGCTGCCGGCGACTACGTTGCGATCCGGCTGAAAGCCCTCGTTATTCTCGCGAACGATGACCAGATCGATCCCCTGGTGGAGAGAAGACAGCGAGGGGTATGACTTCACTGGCCGTATATTGGCGAAAAGATCAAAATGCTTGCGCAGGATGGGATGAGGATTGATCGCCTCGGGCCGCTTCGGATAGGCTTGGTGGCCAATCGGCCCGAGAATCCAGCCGTCGAGCTTCTCCAGCTGGTCAAGGGTTCCCGCCGGAAGCGTCGTACCTATCGTGTCCAGGGCCTGCCGGCCGATCGGCATGTTCACCCACTCGATCGCGACTCCAGTGGCGGCGATCGCCGCACGCAGCACTTTCACCGCCTCAGGCACCACCTCGTGGCCGATATCGTCGCCATTCAGTACACCGATCTTCATACCGAAACTCTCCACTCAAATGCTGCAGGAAATTTAAGGTGACAGTATTTCCAGGCTCTGGCCGTTGGTGCGCGGACCGAAGCAACCGACAGCGATGACGAGCGCGAGCATGGCGGCCGCAATCATGGCAAACACTCCGTGCGTGCCGAAATTGGCCAGCAGACTCGCCACCCAATAACCGACGCAGATCGAACTGATCCGGCTCCAGGAGAATGTGAAGCCGACTGCGCGGGCACGGATGCGCGTCGGGAACAGCTCCGCCGCGTAGGGGTGGAAAATCGCGATCAGCCAGTTGTTGCCGAGGGCGATCAGCCCACCACTGATCATCACCACGGGCACGCTATGTGCGTTGGCGAACACCGTGCCACTCGCCCCGATCAACAGCGCGGAACCGACCAGTTGCCATTTTCGCTCGATCCGCTCGGAGAAGTAGCTGCCGCAGGCTCCTCCTACCGGAGCGAGCAACACGATCATCGCCGAGTAGTAGAGCGAATGAATGATAGCGAAGCCCTGTTTGACCAGCAGGACTGGCACGAAGGCGGTGAAGCCGAACACGGCGATCGTCTGGCAGAACTGGAAGACCGAGATCACGATCGTGCGCGGCAGGTAGAAGGGCGAGAACATCTCGGTCCAGCGCCCGGGTGCGGCTATCGCGTCAGGCACGTCGAGGCTTGGCGGCGGCAGCGGCTTGCCGCCGTGCTCGGCGATCACACGGGCTTCGATGTTCGAGACTACTGCATCGGCCTCAGCGAAGCGGCCGTGGGTCTCGAGCCAGCGCGGCGATTCCGGCAGGCCGCGCTGGATCAGCAGCACGATGAGGCCGCTGGAGGCTCCGAGCGCGACCACGATTCGCCAACCGTCGATGCCGAACGGCGCGCGCGGCACCAGCGCGGCTGCAAGGAAGGCCGAGATCGGGATCGCCGTGAGGATAAAGACATAGGCAGCGGTCATGTAGCGGCCGCGCGTCGCGCGCGGCGTCAGCTCGGTGATGTAACTGTCATTGTTGATCAGTTGCATGCCGACGGCGAGCCCGGCGATGAAGCGGGCGAGATCGATCGCCGCCGGGTTGCTCAGGAAGGCAATTGAGAGCTGAGCGATGGAGTAGACAACCATCGACTTTACAAAGATCGCGCGCCGGCCAAGCCGGTCAGAGACGAAGCTGAACCCAATGGCGCTTACGAACATGCCGAAGAAGAAGGACGCGAGGAAGCTCGCAAAAAGATGCGGATCTAAAATACTACCGGGACGCATCGTGTATATATTTGCCTTGACCAAGCCGAGCGAGATGAATCCAGGCATGTACAGCTCGTAGAACTCAAACCAGCCGCCCGAGGCGATACGCGCGACGAGCCCGACCAGGTGGCGCGAGGGCGGCAGCCGGTCGATCCGCGCTAGGATCGTGTGCCGGGGGATCTTGGTGGACGCGATCTGCTGTTCTTCCATAGTTTGGTCTCGCTTTCTAGTTGTCCATCTCTGATCAGGAGCGGCGCCGGCTTCTACGTGCGCGCCGCCTCCGCAACTGCCGCCACATCATCGAGCGCGCCAACTCGCCAGCAGAGATCAAGCAACCGTCTCGTGCGGGCCGCGCCGAGGCTTGCTTCGGCAAGGCCAGCGAATTTTGCCTCCAGATCCGCGTCGGTCATCGGCCGCGCGAGGCTGCCGATCGCATGCTCGATCCGCTTCTCCACCAAGCGCCCGTCGGCCAAGGTGAGCGTGACCGTCGCGGCATCCGGTGCCAGCGCGGGGTCGATGGTCGCACGCACGCGCCGGCGGAGGTCGATCACCGCCGGGTCGCGCACCGCGCGATCGCTGAACTGCTGCTCGCCGCCGGCGCCCTCGATCAGCGCGACAGAGGCTGCGTGGAATACGCTGAACTTGCCCTCGAGCCCCGTTTGCGGCTGGGTCTTACCGGTCAGCTCGAGCACCAGCGGATGTACCCGGAGCGCAACCGAACGGATCGAAGCGGCCTCGATGCCCTCCCCATCACGGAGCTGCACGCAGGCATCGATCACCGGATGAATCACGATGCCACAGGCGAATGGCTTGTAACTGTTGGCCAGAATCTCGTAGCGCGCGCCAAGAGCTTCGGTGATCTGGGCGGTATCGTGACGTGTGCTCAACACATTGAGCCACCCGCTTTTCGCCTCCAGCGCCCGGCTCGAACTAGTGAATCCACGCGCGGCAAGCAGAGAAGCCGTCATGCCGTTCTGCGCGGCGCGACCGGGATGGAAGCTCTTTGTCATACTGCCGAACATCTCGCGTAGCCCGACCGGCTGGCTCGCCGCGAGCCCGAAGGCCCAGGCCATGCGCTCGGCATCGAGATTGAGTAACTTGCCGACCGCGGCTGCGGCGCCAAATACGCCAGCCGTGCCGGTGATGTGCCAGCCGATATCGTAGTGCTCCGGGAACACCGCGTTGCCGATCCGGCATTCGACTTCGACGCCGAGCACGAGCGCATTGACGAAGTCGGACCCGCGGACCTTGCGGTTCTCGGCGAAGGCGAGCAGCGCGCTCAACACCGGCCCGCCCGGGTGGATCACCGTGCGCAGATGGGTATCGTCAAAGTCGAAGACGTGCGAGCTGATGCCATTGATTAATGCTGTGTGGAGGGCGTCGAGCCGCTCGCTTCGTCCGAGCACGCTGGCCTGCGCCGGACCCGAGAAAGGCGTGAGAGCGGCGAGCGCGATATCCACCGTCTCGTGCCGGGCACCGCCGACCGCGCAGCCGACCCAGTTAAGGAAGGTGCGGGCCGCCTCTTTACGGACCGCTTCCGGCAGAGCCTCCGGCACCGCCCCGGCTACATAGGCCGCAAGGATCCCAGTGACCGAGTCAAGGGCTCCGCCGCTTACCGCGTCTGATTGCATATCGATTTCGCTCGTTTCTTCTGAATGATTATCTTATAGCCACAGTTGCGTACCCGCGACCGAGTATTGCATTATTGTCGATTGTCGACAATCCTGCAATAAGAAAGACCGCTTCCCGCCGATGCAGCAGCCAGAGTAGTGTAAAAGGAGCCATATGCCTGCATCCTTTAGCCAGCTTGAGATTCTGCGGACCCGTTCGGTCGCCGACCTGGTGCGGGAGCATATCCTGCACCTGATCAAGACCGGCGAACTCGTCGCCGGCGGCAAGCTGAACGAGCTTGCCTTCGCCAAGCGTTTTGGGGTCAGCCGGGCGCCAATCCGCGAGGCCTTCCGGGCGCTCGAAGAGGCCGGCCTGGTGAAGCTCGAGAAGAATCGCGGCGTCTATGTCCGCGAGATCACCGAGCCGGAGGCACACGAACTCTACGAGCTGCGCGCCGCACTCGACGA
>JBEKQP010000015.1:0-45405 GCA_049519595.1 Candidatus Korobacteraceae bacterium
TCTCGGACGGTGAACAGGCAATGCTGCGGCAGGTTCGCACCTACATTGCGCAGTCTCATTCCGCGAGCCAGGACGGCGACCTGGAACGCGCCTACAACCTTGCGATGAAGGCCAACCTGCTTTCCGGCGAACTGGCAAAATGAGCCATACGGAACTCGAGTCGCTCGCTCGGCCCGCCACATAAGCCAACGGCGGCAAATGTGGGCCAGCCAGCATCTCATCTTTACGGTTTCTTTATAACTTTTATAAAATCTTTATGTTATGAACATTAGGATGGGGTGAATTGAACTAGAGAAGTACCTGGATCGGAGACGCGCTCTGCCAGCGTGTTCAGGTATGGTTTGTACGCCAGCCGTTGCGACTCCTTCAGACAAACCCGTATTTTCAGCAGTGTTCTTTCAGCCGTATTGAACCGGTTTTCGGAATGGAATAGGGTAGCCAATCGATGTCGTCGCCCGTAAGCAATCTTCAACGCCCGGCCATCAAGGTCTTCGTCGCCACGACGGTGATGTTGACCTTCATTTCCTTCTGGCGAGCAGCAGCCATTGTGCTCTCCGACTTGGCATCGTCCGCCTACTACGTCGGCGGCGATACGGAAAACGTCATCGGCAAGAGTGCGCCGTGGTTTGTGCTGGCGGTGATGCTGTTCAGCTATGCGGTGCGCTCGGTTTACATCGAATCCAGCTCGATGTTCGTGCGCGGGGGCGTCTACCGCGTCGTCAAAGAGGCGATGGGCGGCACACTGGCCAAGCTCTCGGTATCGGCGCTGCTGTTCGATTACATTCTGACCGGTCCCATCAGCGCGGTCTCAGCCGGGCAGTATTTCGCGGGTTTTGTCGCAGATGTCGCCAGCCGTCTCGGCCACCCGATGCACTTGAATGAGGCGCAGTCAAACTATTTTGCCGCCGTGTTCGCGGTGATTGTTACCGTTTACTTCTGGTGGAAAAACACCGAGGGGATTCACGAATCGAGCGACAAGGCACTATGGATCATGAAGATCACGACCGTGATGGTGGTGGTCCTGATCGGCTGGTGCCTGATCACAATCGCCAAGCAGGGTGCGCATCTTCCGCCGCTGCCCTCGATGCAATCGATGAAGCTCGACAAGGAATCGCTGGGCTGGTTGCACGGCGGCTTCCTGGCGCAGTTGCCGTGGATCATCATGCTGGTGGGGTTTGGGCACTCGGTGCTGGCGATGAGCGGCGAGGAGTCGCTGGCACAAGTCAACCGCGAGATTGAGCATCCTAAGCTGAAGAATCTGGAACGGGCCGGGCTGGTGATTTTCCTTTACAGTCTGCTGTTCACCTCGCTGGTCTCGTTCTTCGCGGTCATGATCATCCCAGACAAGGTTCGGCCGGATTATTTTGCCAACCTGATCAGCGGCTTGGCCATGTACATGGTTGGGCCGTACACGCTGAAGCTTATCTTTCAGGGGTTTGTCGTGCTGGTGGGCGCGCTTATTCTTTCCGGCGCGGTGAACACGGCCATCGTCGGCGCCAATGGCGTGCTGAACCGCATCAGCGAAGACGGCGTGATGACTCCGTGGTTCCGCCGACCGCACAAGCGCTTTGGAACGACTTACCGGCTCATCAACCTGATCACCGGGCTTCAGCTTTTCACGATCATCGCCAGCCGCGGCAATGTTTATCTGCTGGCGTCTCTCTATGCCTTTGGCGTGATTTGGAGCTTCGCGTTCAAAGGACTTGCGGTCTTCATCCTGCGCTTCACCGAACCCGAGAACCGCGAATTCAAAGTGCCGGGAAACGTGCAAATAGGCAAGCTAGAACTGCCGATCGGGCTCGGCTTGATCACGTTGTTGCTGTTCGCGACCGCCCTGGTGAATTTGATGACCAAGCCCCTGGCCACGATCAGCGGCGTGTCGTTTTCGATCTTTTTCTTCATTCTCTTCACTATTTCAGAACGCATTACCACGCATCAACGCAAGGGTTCGCACGAGATGATCGAGCAGTTCCGGGTAGCGGAGCAGCCGCTAATCACACGCGAAGAAATGAAAGTGCGTCCTGGAAACATTCTGGTCGCCATCCGCGATCCGAGGAATCTGTACTATCTGCGCGACGTGCTGCAACACACGGATACCACCAAGCAGGACGTGGTAGTGATGACAGCGCGAAACTATCACCGGGAACATTCCTTCAGCGGCAGCGTGGCCTACGACTCCAACGAGCTGTTCGACGATTACGAGCGCCACTTATTTACCAAGGTAGTCGAGGTGGCGGAAAAACAGGGCAAGCATGTTGAGCTGATGGTGATGCCGACGACGAACGTATTCGACGCGATCGTACAGACGGCACAGCGCCTGGAGTCGTCCAAGATCGTTAGCGGGGCTTCCAACCAGCTTACCCATGACGAGCAGGGCAAATCGACCGGCGACGCCTGGGAACGGCTGGCGGAACCACGTCCGCGGCTGAAACTCGAGGTCCACTCACCGGACGGCGTGGTGAGCGAATACTGGCTCGGCCCGCACACTCCGAGCCTTCGTCCGGAAGATGTCGACGCGATTCACAACCTGTGGCTAGACGCAACGAGCGATCCTGACCTTGCTTGCTTGCACCACTACCATATCGTTCGCGTTGCCGTGGACGATCTGCGGCAGAGCATGCAAGGGCGAGGACGTGAGGAGGTTCTAGAGCAGCTCAAGACAGAAATGCAACGTGAATCAGAGCCCTCCAAGGTTTTGTTACCGGGGACGACGGAGGGCACGACGCGACCAACGGCGCTTTCGGAGGAGAATCCATCTCCGCCTGGCAAGCCTAAACCGTCCTGAGGGTTATCCAGGCCGAGCGAAGGGTTCCCACATCTGCTAACTACGGCAGATGTGGGGCACCAGCAAGTAGAAGAGGCTGGCCAAGGCTACGGCATGCGGAGGCGCTCGACGGGGGCCGCTCGCTCAAGAGCAATATCGTAAGCTGCCGCTCGTAGCGTTTGGCCGCGCTCCATGGCTCGCTGACGCACCATATCATACGTCTTCAATACCAGCGCTTCGATTTCACGGCCGGCAGCCTCGGCGCTGATGCTGACTTGCCGCAGATTGGCGTCCCACTCCAGATGCGCCGCGATTACCACTCCGGCGTCGGCCACCAGACTTGGGATTACGACGGCGCCCTTCTGCGCGAGCACCATGTCCGCGACCGGTGTAACGGAGAGATCGGCCGCTTCGATGATCACAGGGGCAATAATCCTTGCCACGTTGCCGGTGTGTACAGCACACTCATTGCCGGCGAGGATGAGCACGTCGCAGGCGGCCTGTAGCAGAGCGTCCGAGCCGGCGACTTCAAGCTGATCGGCATCGGGAACCTCGACCCATTTGCATCCCATGTGGCGCATCGCCTCCGCAAGACCGCGGCTCGCGCCAACGCCGTGCAGTGCAATGCACAACCCGCTTAGAGCTTTCCCTCGTTCTTCCGCGATCCGTCTCAGCAGTCCCAGGAGCCCACAGGTTAGCACCTGTTCGCGATCGACGATACCGCCGCCGGTTTCAGGCTTGCCAACCACGCAGGCGAGCGTCGAGGGGTCGCTGCCATCGCGGCTTGCACCGGGGATCGGGTTGAGATGAGCGGCATACTCGCTGTGTATCCAACCGGCGATCTGCGGACCCGAAGCAATCTCGGGTTGAAGAACATCCTGGAACGGACCCAGCAGGGGCTGCAGGCGAGCGACATAGGCGCGGGTGATCCGCTCCAACTCCGCTACGGACAGCTCAGCGGAATTGCACACGACACCGCCCATGGAGCCGCTGAAGTGCACCCCCGCCAGAGCAGCCTTCCAGGTCAGCGTCTGGGCAAGCGCAAACAACAGACCACTCGATAGGGCGGGAGAAAAACGCAATTCTCCCAGATGCGGCCCGCGCCCCGAGTTATGGTGCGTGCGAAAGGCCTGGAAAAGACGCAGTTGGCCGCCGTCCATCCGCACCGGCAACTCGACCCGCAAGTCGCGGCTGCATGCCGAGAGGAACAGACGAAGATCGGGGTCAGCCAGGACCCGCGCGGCACTGGCCTCAAAATTCATTCTCGCGACATCAAGCGGAGACTCGGAAAATCCAACTGCTGAGGCTGCTGTGACCATGGAATCGCAAAACTCCCTCAGTATGAAATAGTTGACGACTCAACACGCTTTAGCAGAAAACCTGCCACGACCGGTGCCCACCCGCAGGTGAAAGCACTATACATCAACTCTGGCCAGTTTCGCGGTGTCAGTTGGGAAGAAACCGGTTGAAAAGAAAGAAGCCCGCGCTAACGCGGACTTCGAGATAACAATTGAGTATGAGTGCTGGTCTAGATCATCAATCCTTGGGACGGCATGCTAGCTTCCCATTTTATGTTCTGACAAAAGCGTGACAAGTTTCTTAAGCAGTTCCTGGCAATTTGCTCCTCGCGCAATATCCCTCTCAATCGGCGCAAACATTTGGTCGATCTCGGGCCGCATTGCTTCACGAATGTGCTCGCATTCCACTTGCCAGGCGTGATTGTGGAGCACGCGAATGAACGTTTCAGCTGCTTGAGCCCGCAGATGCTGCTCCTTGCAGAACTTCACGAACTCCACGCACGCTCCTCGTTGTGGCGTTTGCTCCACGGTGTTGGGCGTTTGCATGACTATGGTGGACATGGAGTTGAGTATAGGGCAGAATTTACGGGGAATCTGTGAGCCCCTACACAGAGAAAATGTGCGCACGTCCAAAACACAGCATAAAACTGCAACACAACGAGCCAAGCGGGATGCCGCACGATGCTGATATTCTGTATCTTGCTGATTTATAGACTATTGCCGGCGGGGTGAGAAGCTGCAAATGTCGCATCCTCTGGAAGACTGCACGGCCGTGGTGTTTGGGGTCGCCAACAAACGCAGCATCGCCTGGGCCATCGCACAGCAGCTTCGGGCTGCCGGAGCGAAGCTGGCCATCACTTATCAGAGCGAACGAATCAGGCAGGAAGCCGAGGAGATGATTCTGAGCCTGCCCGGAGACCCGTTCCAGTGCGATGTATCGAGCGACGACGAGATCGATTCCCTCTTCAGGCAACTGAAACAGCGCTACGACCGAATCGACACTCTTGTTCACTCCATTGCTTATGCTCCGCCCGAAGAGCTGCGCAACGAGTTCGTGATGACCAGCCGCGAGGGCTTCCGGATTGCGCACGAGATCAGTGTCTACTCACTAATTGCGCTGGCGCGCGCCGCCGCTCCGCTGATGAGCCAAGGGGGCAGCATTATAACGCTCACCTACTTTGGCGCCGAAAAGGTAGTGCCAAACTATAACGTGATGGGAGTGGCTAAAGCGGCCCTGGAATCCACCGTGCGCTACCTGGCATATGATCTGGGCAAAAAGAACATCCGCGTCAACGCCATTTCTGCCGGACCGATTAAGACGCTCGCCGGAAGAGGCATCGCCGGCCTCGGCGAGATGCTCAAGGCGCACGCCACGCGCGCTCCGCTGCAGCGGAATGTCGACGTCGATGAGGTAGCCGCCACTGCCGTATTTCTCGCCAGCCGCGGCGCCGCCGGAATTACGGGTGAAACCATCTACGTGGATTGCGGCTACAACATCATGGGATTTTGAAGGCTGCTGAAAACCCGTACATTGTCATCCTGAGGTCACGCCAATTTGTGCGGCCCGAAGGATCTGCTTTGCTTTCAGCGCGCGCAAACAGCGGATCCTTCGCTTCGCTCAGGATGACACCCCAGATAACAGTTTTTCCGCAGGCTCCTGAATAGCGCAGAGTATTATGAGAGCAGTATCCAGCATGCGCCGGTCACGCCGCGTGAGCCAGATACCGTCGAAATCGAAATCGCGGGCTTGGCGGGGATGCGTTGAAAAGTGCGGAATCGTTTTCGAGGCATTTGAAGAGCTGGTTGGCGCCTTCGGTTTGAGCCATTCAAGGAACCTGGGAATCGTGCCGGGCTGGTTGGGAACCTACTGCAAAGATGGAATTGTTTTCTCTCGCTCAGTGTGTTGGATATGTCGCATTTGTTTTGGGAATAGCGGCTTTTCTGCAAAAAGTCGACCGGCGCCTGAAATTTCTCATTGCCAGCGAAAGCCTTGCTTATTGCGCTCATTTTGCATTGCTGGGCAATTCTTCCGCATCGGCCAGTGCGCTGATCTCGTGCGTGCGCTCATTGATGTCATTGAGAACCCGCGCGCGCTGGCTGGCGTGGCTGATCATTGGTATCTATATGGTGGCGGGCATCGCCTTTGCAAGAAGCGGTGCCGGGTGGCTTCCCGTGATCGGCTCAGCGGTCGCCACGCTGGCGATGTTTTTCATGCGAGGTATTCCGATGCGACTAGTTTTGCTGTCCAGCACACTCATGTGGCTGGCCAACAACATCATTAGTCGATCGATCGGTGGAACCATGCTGGAATCCGCTATCGCCATCATCAATATCTCGACGATGATCCGTATATTCAGATCGACCGGCGAGTGGTCCAGTGCTTTTGGCGAACCTGAGGCAGTTCATGACTGTGCGCATTCTAGTGTACTTCTCGAACACGAAACACCTCCACGGTAGCGCCGCCTGAGGCCCTGCGAGTGCAGGCTACCACCAGCCGAACAGCGCAGAGGTCCTTTGCGCTAACAAACTTTGCCCTTATCGAGAGTCACCCGGCCGAGTAGCGGTTTTTATTGTGGAGAGACTTAGCCTAAGGGAAAACAGACGCGCGGAATCGACGCATCTACCTCATCTACATCTACGCCACCTACAACCATCCACGCAGTGAACCACGAGTGGCAACCGCAATTGCGTACTCGTGCAGGAGGTAGAAAAGATGAAGCGATTCGCTTGGCTGTTTTTAGCTGTTCTGTGTTCGGCGATTTTAGTGAACGCAGAAGACAAAACGATGAGCGGTTGGGTTTGCGACTCGAAGTGCGTCGTACAGAACGGCGACCGCGCAACCTGCGATCCAACTTGCACGGAGAGAAGCGGCGACGATGTGTTCATCAGCGATGATGGCGCAGTCTCGGCAATCTCCAATCCAGCGATGTGTGCTTCGCATGTGAACAAACATGTGAATGCAACGTATTCCGATCAATTCCAGAAGAACCTTGATAAGGCACACCGGCAAACGATTGAATTGAAGGAACTCCAAGATGCAGGCGGAATAGGGGGTTAACCACGAAGAGCTGGTCTCGGAAAGCGGCCCACATTGGCTCGTCTGCGAATGTGGGCCACTTGTTCGTGGTAAGTAGGGCGCGGAAATAGCGCTCCGCCAGTGCGTAGAGGTTTGCGCGTCTTTATCGTTATCTTTATCATCTTTGTGCGACGGTGGGGGCGCGGTAGGTTTCGCCTTGCTGCCGCTGGTCGATGGTGAAACGGCGATCCTCGTAGCCGAGGCGCTCGATGGCGATCTCGACATCGCGTTCACGGAGCAGGCGTTCGAACTTTTCTCCCCACTCAATCAGCAGGATGTTGCCCTCTTCGCGGATGAGGTCGTCGAGTCCGAGCGTCGCTAGTTCGCGCAGGGTTTCAATGCGGTAGAGATCGATGTGGAAGAGGCTGCGCTCGGGACCGCGGTACTCGTGGACAAGAGTGAAGGTTGGACTGGTAACATCTTCCTGCTCGGCGGCGTCGAAGGCTTCGGCAATTCCCTTCACCACGGTGGTTTTGCCGGTTCCGAGATCGCCGCGCAGCAGCACAATCCTGGAATCGCGCAACAGCGGAGCGAGTGTGCGGCCCAGTTCGATCGTCTCTTCCGCGGAATGTGTCAGAAATTGCTTTCGCATCCTGCCGACTCGCAAGTTCCCTAATTTCACTAGCCGAGGTTAGATCAAACGGCGAGTTCCCTCAGGGCCAAAAGTCCGCTGAAAAATTCGCAGGAGTGTCATCCTGAGGTTGTGCCGGTTTTGCGCGACCGAAGGATCTGCTTTTCTTTCAGCACGCGCAAACAGCAGATCCTTCGCTGCGCTCAGGATGATACCTCGGAGAATGGTATTTCAGCAGCCTGCCAAAGCCCGCGTTGTCGTTGGCGTTGGACGGCGTCCGCTCAAACCGCCAAAAAACTTGTGCATATTCTATGAGATGCGCATCAGCTTCTGGCGGGACCAGGCAATCGTGCGCCGCATCGCTTCCGGCAAGGTATGCAGCAGGTCGGTGGCAATCATCGCCAGCTCACCCAGCCGGTCGCGCGCCAGGTCGCCGGCCATGCCATGCAGGTATACTGCGGCGCAAACCGCCAGTTCGGGGCGCTCGGGAAACTGCGCCAAAAATCCGGCAACCATCCCGGTGAGGATATCGCCGGTGCCCCCGGTTGCCATGCCGGCATTTCCAGTCGGATTGATCCAAGCCTCACCGTTCGGCAAGGCTACGACGGTCCTGTGTCCTTTGAGCACCAGGATGCAGGCATGCTCGCTGGCGAAGCGGCGCGCCACGCCCAGCCGGTCGGCCTGTACCGCGCTCACCGAGGTTGCGGTCAATCTCGCCATCTCGCCGGGATGCGGAGTCAGAACCAAGGTTCGTTTCTCGCCGTTCAGCATCTTCGCCAAACCTTCGAAAGCGTTCAGGCCATCGGCATCGATCACGGTGGGCACGGCGGTGTTCAGGGCGATGTCCCGAACCAGTTCGCCGGTCTCGATATGGCGGCCGAGACCGGGACCGATGGCGATCACTGTCTTTGCCTTCATCACCTCCGGCAAATCCCCCAAGGCAAGATGTCCGAGAACGCCGGTTGCGGTCTCCGACAGCGCTTCGGTCATCAGCTCCGGCGCGTGGCCTGCCACCACCGGCAAGGCCGACCGGGGCGTGGCCACCGTCACTAGCCCTGCGCCGGCGCGCAACGCTGCCATGCCCGCCATGGCAGGCGCGCCTGATTTTCCAAAGGAACCGCCAATTACCAACACGTGACCAAAGCGGCCTTTGTTGGCATCGGGGACGCGCGGAGCCAGCAGCGGAGCCACGTCCTGGGCGGTAATAGCGAACAGATTCAGGGAGGATGCGATCGCCTCCGGGGGAGAGCCGATGGGAGCCACAACGACGGGGCCCGACGAGAGGTTTCCGAAGAGATGCGCGGGCCGGGGAGCGGTAAAGGTGGCAATCGCGTCCGCCCGGGCAATGCCGCCAACCTGAGCCGTAAGCGCGTCGGAGTCGGCACCAGAGGGAATGTCAACGGCCAACACCTGAGCAGAGGCACCATTGATGGCCTCGATTGCCTCGGCGTAAAGCCCGGTTACCGGCGGACGGAAACCGGTTCCAAGAATCGCATCGATAATCAGCTCGGCATTGCCCAGGCCGCGCGAGAGTTCATTGGCGAGTTCCTGCTCGTTGCGGATGACGACCGGGCGAAAAGGCAGCCGTGCGAACATTTTTGCGGCATCGCCGCGTAATTCGGCAGGGTCGGCGAGCAGCAGCACTTCGACCACTTTGCCAGCCTGGTGGAGCTTGCGGGCGGCGACAAATCCGTCTCCGCCATTGTTGCCTTTTCCGCAAACAATCGCGATTCGCGATGCTTCGGGAAAGTACTCGCGCGCCAAATTCGCGACCGCCGTGCCGGCGTTTTCCATCAGCGTCAGTGAATGGATACCGAAGCTTTCGGTGGTCAGCCGGTCGATTTCCCGCATCTCCGCCGCAGTGGTAATTTTCATGCGCGTGCCCCCGCCAAACACAGCCATCCGCGGAATAGATCTTGTTGATATCCGGGTGTAATCTTCATTCGCGTGCCTCCGCCAAGCTCAGCACCTCGCGGAGTTTGGCCGGATCTCCCATGACCACCAGGAAGTCGCCCGCCAGAATTGGGTCGGTCGATTTGGGGTTGAATTGCATTTTTTGATTTTCGCGCTTGATGGCCAATACGATGATTCCGAAATCCTGCCGCAGCTTTGAGGTATGCACCGTCTTGCCGACAAAAGAGCTGCCCTCGCCGATGCGGACCTCTTCGATATCGAGGCCCAGCTCTTCTTCCTGAATCATGGCCAGCTTCATGAAATCCAGCACATTGGGACGAAGAAACGAGTGCGCAATACGGTAGCCGATAAAAGCGTAGGGAGAAACGACTTCGTCGGCCCCGGCCGAACGCAGATGCTTCTCCGCGTGCTCCTCGCTTTCACGGGCAATGATCTTCAAACTTGAGTTCAAGCTGCGCGCCGCCAGCACGATGTAGGTATTGGCGGCATCCGTGGTGGTTGCGGCGACCAGTCCGGCGGCATGCTCAATGCCCGCCTGCCGCAGCACACTTTCGTTCGAGGCGTCGCCGGCAAGCATTAAAAACTGGTCGTGATAACGATCTGCTTTCGCTGGATCGCTCTCGATCATGACGAACGGAACCGGACGCCGCGCGAGTTCGCGCGCCACGCTCCGCCCGACTCGGCCGGCACCGCAGATAATGTAGTGATTCCTCAGACGGCCGATGTCACGTTCCATTTTTCGCCTTCCGAGCAATTCCCTGAACTCGAATTCTAGCAAAGCCTGGGTGACCGCCCCGAGCAGGAGGAAGACCAGGCCCACACCCATAATAATGAGAAAACAGTTGAAGACGCGGCCGGCGTGCGTGGCCGGCCCCTGGTAACCGATGGTGGTGAAGGTGGTGAGTACCAGGTAGAAGGAATCGAACAGCGACGTGCCTTCCAGGACGTTAAAGCCAAAGGTTCCGATGAACATGACTACGACGATGGCCGCAGCCAGAACCACTATCTTGCGCCGAGCCCTCATGCTTCCCCCTGGACCAGCGTCGCGCCTGACCCGAGAAGCGGATTTTACACCTGCGGCGGAGGGTTTCCGAAAGGACCCGGCACCCGAACCCAGATATGCATCGGGAATCAGAGGACTGCCTACCCTCCCGTCGTGTGAGACGGGCCGCCCTGCCGGTGTGCGCCAAGCGGTGTCAGGCTGATCTGTTGCGTAACGCATCATTCGATTTTGGCCCCAGTCACAAGCGGTTATGACTGCAGTCACGGTTATGGGAACAAAGGGAGTTATATAGATAGTCACGGTTGGCGGGAGAGCAATCGCCCGCCTATTGTCGCCCGGATGCTGAACAAGGTTAATACCGTCTCAACGGGTGCGGATGGTCCCGAGACTCGTACGGAGTGAGTTCGCCGGTGAGGGGATTCACGGTGGAGGGGCTCAGATGTTCGGCCTTATTCTTATCGGCTGCTGGATAGTCCTGCTCATCGCGGCTGCGTTTATTATCAGCAAGTATCGACGGCGGCGGTTAAGAACGGTCGACGAGCGAGCCCAAGAATTGGGCTTTTCATTCGACGACAACAGCAGTCCCTTCGATGGCTCGGAGGTACGCGGGCTCTCGGTTCTGCGGTGCGATCCCTCTGCCATCGTGAGCCGGATGATGACCGGCAAGATCGGCGCGTCCCCCGCAGTCATCTTCAACCTGATTTGCTATGGCCAGCACTGCCAATCGGTGAATGCGGTCACCATCGCCGCGTTTCGATCTCCCACGGGACGGTTGCCGCTGTTCCGGATTGGCGCGAAAGACGTGTTGCAAGGTCTCAAGACACGCATCGCCGGCCCTGACGCGAACGGCGAAACTGAATGTGAGTTTGGCAAGCGCTGTCTGCTGCAATGCGCGGCGAAGGACAACGCGCGTGACTTTCTTACGCCCCGTAAGCTCTCGGAACTTGAAGGATATGCCAAGAACCTCTGCATTGAATCGAGCGCCGATTGGGTTTTCGCCTATCGTCCGTGCACATGCCTGAAGCTTGAAGCATGGCCCGAGTTCATACGGGAGATACGTTCGATTGCCGGTGTCTTGTTTGGAGAGGGCTCCGAGAGCCCGATGCAGAACAAGGCTCACGCGGCTGCCGTCGGAGCCTGATAAGGCGAACGCGAAAGATAATCTGCGCTCGGCACGACACTCCAAGTGATGTAACAAAAATTTGGGACACTAAACTTCAACGCACTGCAGCGCGCGATTTTGCTTTCAGGAGGCGCTTGCGCCTGACCCACCAGTACGCCAGCGCCAGTATCACCATCACTGCCGGCAGTGCCGCATAACCAAATTGCGGGTGCATCCGCAGAAAACCCCAGATGTAGGCAAGGCTCACGCCGAAGAGGATTATCGTGAGCATGATCTTCAGATAAAGCGCCGGTATGAAGCGCTGGGTTCGTGCGCCGAGGTACATTCCGGCAATTCCACCGAGACCGAAGCGGATGCCCAGAGCCCAGTCCGGGGCCACCAGCATTCCGTGCGTCTGGTAGAAAGGCGCCACCGACTGATAAAAGCCGACCCCGACCACGGAAGTGGCGAAGGTGCCCATCAGAGTTGCGCCGGCTATGGTATGCACGGGTAGGCCATAGATGGCGACGAAGAACGGAGCAATGATTGCTCCCCCGCCGATGCCGTAGATCCCGCCAACCAAGCCGACCACCAGGCTCAGCACGAAAATACCGCCCGGACTGCACCGATATCTTTGTTGATGAAATTCGAAGACCAATTCACGGGCGGTAAACTTCACCAGGCGAACGCGCGATTCACCTTGAACACCAGGTGCATCGACTTTGTTGCGCGACTTGAATATGTCTGCGACCATGCGCAAGCCGACCCACAGCAACACGCAACCGACGAACGCCTTGAATCGTCCGGCGTCGGCCAGTACGGAAAGGCGGATGAATCCGCCGGCGATGACGCCCGGAGTGGTGCCGGCGATCACGATCAATACCAAGGGCCAAAGGATGCGCTTCTCCCTCCAGTAGCGGTAAACGCCCGCAGGAATCGCGATCAGGTTAAAGACGAGATTGGTGGCGCTCACGGCCGGGCCGGTGAGACCTAGAAAACTGATCTGGATTGGCAACAGCAGGAATGCGCCCGAGATGCCGACCATGGAGGTGAAGAAAGAAATGACAAAAGCAGCGAGCGGAGGTAACCACCACTGTGCTTCCATTTTTCCTCCATTGGTGTTTCGGACGTGTAGCAAGATAGCGCCGATCGTGCCCACGCACCCGTGATCGTGATCACTCTCATAGTGTGACGTGACTTGGCTCACCGCACGGAATGGTTTCGGAGGCCATCATAGGCCACGGTCAATTTGAAGCTACCGGAGGTTGGATGTCCGTATTCCGCGGGTTTCCGAAGTCCTCACGGCGCGGAGTACGCGTCAGCGGTACTTTGCCCGGCTCCGATTCCGCCTTTCTGTCACGGGGGTGGTCTGAATCGGTGTTTCCGGAGCAGAGCGATGGCGACCCCGCACGGCCCCCTCCTTGATCGTATCGCACTTCATCCACCCCTCTCCGGATGTCCGGGTTTACGGCATAAATGGCGGCAGGTTTTTTCTCTTGTCTCTTTTCTTATTGCTGTTCGGCCGCCGGCAGTGGGCACGCTGCATGCCTCGGGCAATACGCACATTAAAGAAACGAGGCTCGACTCTATTCGGCCGGTCTAAATCAGGGCTTCATCGATTCAACGATGGCCTGGAGGTGATTAGTGCCAAGTTATGTAATTCCCGATAAATGCGACGGGTGCAAAGCACTGGACAAAACTGCGTGCCAGTACATTTGTCCCAACGACCTCATGGTTCTTGATAAAGAAAAAATGAAGGCGTTCAACCGCAGTCCCGAACTGTGCTGGGAATGCTACAACTGCGTCAAGATCTGCCCGACGCAGGCTGTGGAAGTTCGCGGATATGCGGACTTCGTTCCCCTCGGCGCTTCCGCGACGCCACTGCGCTCCACCGACTCGATCATGTGGACAGTGAAATTCCGGAATGGCACGCTGAAACGGTTCAAGTTCCCCATCCGCACGACCCCAGAGGGCACTGCCGTACCAAATGGCGGGTTCAAGACTCACACAGATCTCAAGAGCGCCGCGCTATGTACCGAGCCGGAAGCCCTGGGACTGCCAGCGGTCTTCAGCCTGAAGGGAGGCAACTAATGCCTAAGTTTGAGACTGTCATCGTCGAAACCGATCTACTTATCGTGGGCGGCGGCATGGCCGCGTGCGGAGCAGCCGTCGAAGCGGCTTACTGGGCCAAGGCAAACGGGTTGAAGGTCACGCTGGTCGACAAGGCCGCGGTGGACCGTTCCGGCGCCGTATCCCAGGGCCTCTCGGCCATCAACCAGTACGTCGGCCTGCGGGACGGCGCCAACACCATCAAGGACTATGTGGACTACGTCCGCAACGACCTGATGGGTGTTACGCGCGAAGACCTGGTAGCCGACATCGCCCGTCACGTTGACTCGACCGTGCACCTATTCGAAAAATGGGGCCTGCCGATCTGGAAAGACGAGAAGGGCGCTTATGTTCATGAGGGCCGCTGGCAGCTCATGATCAACGGCGAGTCCTACAAGGTCGTGGTGGCGGAAGCCGCCAAGAACGCACTGCTGAAGACCGGCGTTGGAGAAATCTACGAGCGCGTCTTCATTACCGGTCCGTTGATGGATGGCGACCGTTGCGCGGGTGCGATCGGGTTCTCGGTGCGCGAGAACAAAGTGTACGTCTTCAAGTCCAAAGCCACGCTGGTGGCCATGGGCGGCGCTGTGCACGTGTTCAAGCCGCGGAGTTCGGGCGAGGGCTTCGGCCGCGCCTGGTATCCACCGTTCAACACCGGCTCATCGGCATATTTCACGCTGAAGGCCGGCGCGGAAATGACCTGCCAGGAAGTACGCTTCATCCCCGTGCGCTTCAAGGATGCCTACGGTCCGGTGGGCGCATGGTTCCTGCTGTTTAAGGCGCGCGCGACCAATGCCATGGGCGGCAACTACATGATCGAGCGCAAGGACGAGTTGCAGAAGTGGGGACCCTACGGAAGAGTAAAGCCGGTCCCGGCGAACCTGCGCAACTACCTTGGAATGCTCGACATCGCGGAGGGCAAGGGCCCGCTGTCGATGCGCACCGAGGAAGCCATGGCGGCCATCGCCGAGCAGTATAAGGGCGACCCGAAGGCTTACGCGAAGAAGATGAAGGAACTGGAATCAGAGGCTTGGGAAGACTTCCTGGATATGACGATTTCACAGGCTCTGCTGTGGGCTGGAACCAACGTGCAGCCCGAACAGAAGTCCTCCGAAATCGCCCCCTCTGAGCCGCTCTTTATCGGTTCGCACTCCGGCGCTTCCGGCGCCTGGGTCAGCGGTTCCGAAGATCTCCAGACTGCCGAGACCAAGTCTCAGTACTTCTGGGGCTACTCGAATATGTCCACCGTCAAGGGTCTGTTCTGTGCGGGCGATGCGTCCGGCGCTTCGAGCCATAAGTTCTCATCCGGCTCGCATGCTGAAGGCCGCATGGCTGCCAAGTCCGCGATTAAGTTCGTCGTGGAAAACAATGCCGCTCCCAAGCTGGATCAGGCGGCGTTAGACGCGCAGATCAAGGAAATGATGAAGCCCCTGGATACCTTCGAACAATTCCAGAAGGCGACATCAGACCCGGATGTCAACCCCAACTACATCAAGCCGCGCATGTTCATGCTGCGTCTGCAGAAGATCATGGACGAGTACGCGGGCGGCGTTTCGGCGCAGTTCACCACCAACAAGCCTTCTCTCGAGCGGGCCTTGGAACTGCTGGCTTTCTTGAAGGAAGACTCCGAGAAACTGGCGGCCGGCGATGCGAACGAACTGATGCGGTGCTGGGAAAACATTCACCGTATGTGGCAGGCCGAAGCCCACGTGCACACCGTGTTGTTCCGTGAGGAAACGCGTTGGCCAGGCTATTACTTCCGGGCCGACACACCGAAGCTGGACGACGAAAAGTGGCATGTTTTCGCCAACTGCCGGTGCGATCCGAAGACCGGAAAGTGGGACGTGTTCACACGGCCCATCATCCGAATCTTCGAAGACAAAGCCCAGGTAGCTGGAGCTAAATAGTGTCAAAGGGCGGGGCCTTCCACCCCACTACGCGTGAAAGCGCGCGTAGTCGGGATGTGGCAAGTCCCGCCCGGTTTTTCAAAAGAGGTCCCTTGGATACGTTGAACACACCCCATTGTCCCGACTGTAACGAACCAATGACAAAGTGGGAGAACCCGGAGCAGAACTCCTGGAGCGGCGAATACCAATACGTATGCTTCAACGATGAATGCCCCTACTTCATTCGGGGCTGGACTTGGATGCGGGAGAAGTTCAATGTGAACGCTTCTTACCGTCACCGCTTCAATCCGGCCACGGGAGAGCGCGGACCGCTGCCCGTGTGGTCCAAGGATGCTTTGCGCAGCAATATTCTGACGACTGAATAGAATTAAGGAGGCCCTGCTATGGCTGAGGCTGAATCCCCTGAATTAAATGTTGTACAAAACACGCCTCGCCTGGGCCTTGAAGACCGGTTCACATTCCAATGTGATCCGACTCACGATTGCTTTGGGCACTGCTGTCAAGACGTTTCCATCCTGCTGACTCCCTACGACGTGATGCGCATGAAGAAGGCGCTGGGGATCAATTCCTCCGAGTTCATGGAGCAATACACCTCGCTTGCGTACTCCACGGAGAAGCGCGTGCCGGTGGTGTTTCTCAAGATGAACGACGGCGACAAGAAGTGCCAGTTTATTAGTGAAAAGGGCTGCGGGGTTTACACCAGCCGCCCATGGGCATGCCGCATGTATCCGCTGGGGATGGCCGAACGGGGAACGTCGCAGGCAGCCGCCGAGAGATTCTACTTTGTGGTGAAGGAAGAGTTGTGCCACGGTCACGGGAAGGGCGCTGAATGCAAGGTTAGCGAGTTCATCGACGGCCAGGGAGTCGAACCCTACGACGTGATGCAGGGGCCGTTCCGCCGGTTGCTGGCGTTAGCCGCCGAGCAGAAGCAAGCGCTGACGGAAGACCAATGCGCCATGTATTACATGGCACTCTACGATATCGACCGCTTTCGACGCTTTGTTTTCGAGACTCGCTTCCTTGATTTATTTGACGTCGACGAAGCGCGGGTCCATGCGCTCCGCACTGACGACGAAGAACTGCTGGCGCTGGCAGTCGAATGGCTTGCCTTCAGCCTGTTCCAACAAAAAGTGATGCGGATGAGCAAGACCGCAGCCCAGCAACGGCGAGCCACTGGGCCCGAAGCATGCGCCAACGAAGCCTCGCCGGCCTAAATAACCATGATGCCTACTACGGAAACCGCGAACGGAAACAGCAAAGCCCTACTCGTGATCGGCGGCGGCATCGCCGGACTGACCGCGGCGCTCGATGCAGCCGAGGTGGGACTCGATGTCATCCTGATTGAGAAATCACCTTACCTCGGCGGCCGGGTAGCCGGGTTCCACAACTATTTTCCCAAGCTCTGCCCGCCTTCATGCGGGCTGGAAATCAACTTCAGGCGTCTGCGGAACAACCCGCGAATCACCGTGCTGACGCTGGCGGAGCTGGCAAAGCTGGAAGGCTCGCCGGGACAATACGACGCGGTGGTCAAGATAGCGCCGCGATACGTGAGTGCGGCTTGCACCTTGTGTGGCGACTGCATGGACGTCTGCCGCTCGGAAATTGCCGACCCGCTGGAGTTCGGGTTGACGCGGACGAAGGCGGTGCACGCGCGCCGGCTGGCCGCGTTCCCCACAACGTATGTAGTGGACCGCACCGCCTGTGCCGACGGCTGCCATGCCTGCGTAGATGCATGTAAATTTGGGGCAATCAACCTTGCCCAAGGCATCGAGCACAAGACTTTCCGAGTCGGCTCGGTGATCGTGGCGACCGGGTGGAAGCCGTATGACGCGGCCAAGCTCGACAATCTTGGCTACGGCAAGAGCGCCAACGTAGTCACCAACGTAATGCTGGAGCGGCTGGCGGCCATGGATGGTCCGACCGGAGGAAAGCTGCTGCGTCCCTCCGACGGCAAAGCGCCAAAATCGGTGGCCTTCGTGCAGTGCGCCGGTTCGCGCGACCAGAACCACCTGCCCTACTGCTCAGCGGTGTGTTGTTTGGCTTCTCTGAAACAGACTACCTACGTTCGCAAACTCTATCCGGAAGCAAAGATCACGATTTTCTACATCGATGTCAGGACGCCCGGGCAATTGCAGGAATTTGCCACCAAGGTACAGGCCGACGAAGGTTTGGAACTGGTCAAAGGAAAAGTGGCCAAGGTCGAAGAGGACCCGCAGACCAAGGATCTGCGAGTCACGGTAGAGGATGTGCTCGGCGGCAAGAAGATGACGAGAAGCTTCGAGCTGGTCGTGCTGGCTACCGGGATTGTGCCCCAGACTGCCGGGCTGCCCGCGGATTTCAAGCTGGACGAGTTCGGCTTCGTGATGAATGGTTCACCCGGACTCATAGGCGCCGGCTGCGCTAAACGGCCAGCGGAAGTTTCCGCTACCGTTCGCGATGCAACCGGGGCGGCACTGAAGGCGCTGCAGATCGGAATGGGGGCCGCGCACAATGGATAAGCAACTAGGACTCTACATTTGCAGCGGTTGTTCGATCGGCGACTCGGTGGATGTGGACAAGCTGGCGATCCTGGCGCAAAAGGAGTTCAAGCCGGCGATATGCCAAACCCACACCTTTCTCTGCGGCGACGAGGGCACGGCGATTATCCGCCGCGACGTTGAGCGCGGAAAGGTCGATGCGGTAGTGATTGCCGCATGCTCGTCGCGCGCAAAAACCGAGAGCTTTTCATTCGATCCCCGGATGGTGCTCGAGCGCGTAAATTTGCGCGAGCAGGTCGCCTGGTGTCACGAAGCGAAGCACGAGGACACCCAGGCAATGGCCGAAGACTATATCCGGATGGGCCTGGTAAAAGCCGGAAAAATGGAAGCGCTGGAGGCGTTGCCGGAAGACACCATCTCCCGGACCGTGCTGGTCGTGGGCGGCGGCGTCGCCGGCGTCAGTGCGGCGCTGGACGCGGCCGCGGTTGGATACGACGTTGTGCTTGTCGAAAAACAGCCGCAGCTCGGCGGATTCATGAAAGGCTTCAAGAAGGCCTTCCCAACGCGCGCGCCTTATACGGATGCATCTGCCGACGGGCTTGTGAGCAAACTGCAAGCGGTGGTTTCAAACCCGCGCATAAAAGTGTTCTGCTCGTCCCGGATCGCGAAGACCGAAGGCCAGCCGGGAATGTTCGACGTAACGATCGAGAGAGCATCGGAAACGTCGGTCCACCGCGTGGGTGCGATCATCATGGCAACCGGCTTTCAACCGTACGATGCGGCGAAACTGGGATCGCTTGGGTACGGATTGCCGAACGTGATCACCAATGTCGAGCTGGAGCAGATGGCGGCACGCGGGCAAATTACGCGACCATCGGATGGCAAGCAGGCCAAGCGTGTGTTGTTCTTGCAGTGTGCCGGCTCTCGCGAGCAGGATCACCTGGCCTACTGTTCCTCGGTTTGTTGCATGACAACCCTGAAGCAGACCGAATACATTCGCGAGCAGGATTCGCAAGCCGAGGTCTACGTCATTTATCGCGACATCGTTACCCCGGGACCCTACGAGAAGTATTACCGGAAGGTTCAGGATCACCCGTTGAATTTTTTCATGAAGGGCAAGGTAACCCAGGTTGCGGCGGCGGCGGATGGCCGTGTGCAGGTGAGCCTCGACAGTGAATTGCTGGGCGCGCCGATGCAGGTGACGGTCGACTTAGTGGTGCTGGCAACCGGCATGGTGCCGAACTCCGCCGATGGTCCGGCCATTCGCGCCTTGCGTGACGCCAACGCCAAGCTGGCTCGCAATGAGTCCGAGACGCAGTGCAAGGATGCGCAGGTGGTCATCGACCAGATGAAGCGGCACGAGGGGACGGAAATCCTGAACCTTAACTACCGCCAAGGTCCCGACCTGCCCGTGCTGCAAGGTGGATTTGCCGATTCCAAATTTGTCTGCTTCCCCTATGAGAGCATGCGAACCGGTATCTATGCGGCCGGAGCGGTTCGCGCACCGATGGATGCGGCATTAACCGAAGAGGACGCCGGCGGAGCGGTGATGAAGGCGATTCAGTGCATCGAGCTGGCGACGCGTGGCCAGGCGGTGCATCCGCGTACGGGCGATCTCTCCTACCCCAACTTCAACCTGCAACGCTGCACGCAATGCAAACGCTGCACCGAGGAGTGTCCGTTCGGTTCGCTCGACGAAGACGAGAAAGGCACGCCGAAATTCAACCCATACCGCTGCCGGCGCTGTGGAATCTGCATGGGCGCTTGTCCGGAACGGATTGTTTCCTTCAAAAATTACTCAGTGGACATGATTGCCAGCATGGTGAAGGCGATCGAAGTCCCTGACGAATTCGAAGAGAAGCCCCGCATCCTGGTGCTGGCGTGCGAAAACGACGCGTATCCGGCGCTCGACATGGCTGGCCAAGGCCGCCAGCAGTATGACGCAAGCGTGCGCATTATCCCGCTTCGCTGCCTGGGCTCGATGAATATCGTGTGGATCGCCGATGCGTTGTCGCGCGGCATCGACGGCGTCCTGCTGCTGGGATGCAGGTTTGGCGACGACTATGAGTGCCACTTCATGCGCGGCAGTGAACTGGCAAACCGCCGTCTGGAAAACGTGAAGGAAACCTTGCAGCGGCTGCAACTGGAATCCGAGCGCATTCACCTGACACAGCTTGGTATGGATGACTACGGCCGGCTGCCGGAGATCATCAACGAGTTTGCGGCCCGTATTCGCGAGATTGGGCCGAATCCATATAAGGGCTTTTAGCCATGGGCAACCCGATCCTGGTCGAACCCGATACTGAATTAATCCGCGACGTAATGGAAGCGGGCGGAGGCGACCTGAAGAAGTGTTTTCAGTGCGCGACGTGCGCTGCCACCTGCTCGCTCTCATCCGAAGAGAGCACCTTTCCGCGCAAACAGATGCTGCTGGCGCAGTGGGGCCTGAAAAAAGAATTACTGAAAGACCCCGCGCCCTGGCAATGCTTCTATTGCGGCGAGTGCTCGAAGACGTGTCCCAGGGAAGCCAACCCCGGCGAGACCATGATGGCGTTGCGCAGATATCTGACGACGCAGTATGACTGGACGGGGCTCTCGCGGCTGATGTACCGCTCAGCGTTCTGGGAAATCGGGATACTCGCGCTGGTGGCGGCCTTCGTCGTGGGCCTGTTCACCCTGCCGCAAAGTTTTGGCTTCGGGCTGCTGAGCCATTCCGGTCCGCTGCCATTGTCTAATGTGATGCTGGACAAGTTCGCGCCGAAGGAGATGGTGCACCTGGGCGATACGATCATGGCGGCGCTGCTGAGCTTATTCCTGCTGACGAACGCCGCGCGCATGTTCGTCGGCCTGACGCGCGACGACCAGATACCGGCTCGCTTCTATCTCGCACAGCTCGGCTCGCTGATCCTTCAAGGCGTCACGCAAATGCAGTGGAAGAACTGCAATGACAGCGACGCGAGCAGAAACTGGATACGCCATCTCTTTCTAGTTAGCGGCTATGCGACGATCTTCACCCTGGTGGTGGTCTTCCTGCCATGGTTCCAGATTCAGGACAGCAGCTTCCACTGGACCAGCTATCTGGGCTACTACTCGACGGTGGTTTTGGTGGTCACAACGGCATGGATGCTGCTGGACAGGATCAGCAAGCGGACTGAGATGCACCGATTCAGCCATCTCTCCGACTGGTTGTTTCCCGTGCTGCTTTTTCTCACTGCGGTGACGGGTATTTTAGTCAACATCTTTCGGCTCCTGAACCTGCCCATGCCAACCTACGTCACGTACGTCGTACACATGGCGATTGCGGTGCCGATGCTGGTGGTGGAAGTTCCGTTCGGCAAGTGGTCGCACCTGCTGTACAGACCGCTCGGAATCTTTGTTGCCACGGTAAGAAGCAAGGCGCTGGAATCCGCAAGCGCGGAGGCGGCGGTTGCCGGCCCAGCCATGGCTAGCAATGGTTAAGGATCGAATGGCGAAGGAGGACCCAGGTTTACGACCGAGGCGGTTTGAGCCGCTGATGTGATTCAGGTTTCGGGATAGATATTTGCTTGGCTGCTGTGCGCGCCGTATTGCCGGCCTTTTCATTTCCACACCGGCGATGGCGGTGGCGTAGGAAAACAACACCGGTTGGTGTATGCCGCTCTTGTCGAGATCCGCTAAGGCCATGGTTGGCCTGAAAGAATATCGACAGGAACGGGACTTCATAATCCTTAGGAGAACTTATGAGTAAGCTCGTTCCACCGCATGGAAGCTCCGTACTGAAGCCCCTCCTTCTCGAGGGTGATGCAAGAGCCGCTGAAATCAAGCGCGCGCAAACGATGAAAAAGGTTCCAGTCACCAGCCGCGAGAGCGGCGACCTTATCATGATGGGTATCGGGGCATTCACGCCGCTCGATGGCTTCATGGGCAAGGCGGACTGGCAGGGTGTCTGCGACACTTTCCAGATGCCGACCAAGAACAACTTGTTCTGGCCCATTCCGATCACACTGTCGACCACAGAGGAAATCGCGAAGTCAATCGGGGCGAACGAAGAAGTCGCACTGATTGACAGTGAGAGCCAGGAACTGGTGGCCACAATGAAGGTCACCGAGAAATACAGCATCGACAAGGCTCACGAGTGCAAGCAGGTATTCGCGACCAACGACCCGGCACATCCGGGCGTGCAGAAAGTCATGGAGCAGGGCGCGATCAACTTGGCCGGCCCCGTGAAGGTCGTCTCGGAACTGGACTTCCCGGAGACTTTTAAGGGTATTTATGAGCGTCCGGCGGAAGCGCGCAAGCAGTTCGAGGAGCGTGGCTGGAACTCGGTAGCCGCGCTGCAGTTGCGCAACCCGATGCACAATTCGCATGCCTACCTGGCTTGGATTGCCATCGAGATTTGCGACGGCGTGTACGTCCACCAGTTGCTGGGTAAGTTGAAGCCCGGCGACATCCCAGCCGATGTGCGCGTGCGCGCCATCGATGCACTGGTCAGCAAGTATTTCCGCAAGGAGCGGGTCATTCAGGGCGGCTACCCCATGGAAATGCGGTACGCCGGCCCGCGCGAAGCATTGCTGCATGCGCTGTTCAGACAGAACTACGGCTGCTCGCATCTGATCGTTGGCCGCGACCATGCCGGAGTTGGCGATTACTACGGCCCGTTCGACGCGCAGAAGATCTTCAAAGAAATTCCAGCCAACGCGCTGCAGATTCAGCCGCTGCCGCTGGATTGGACATTCTACTGCTACGAGTGCGGCTCCATGGCTTCGATGAAGACCTGCCCGCACACAACCAAGGCTGTCATCGACGATGAAGGGAATTACAAAGGCGGCGCCCGGCTGATGCTATCCGGCACGCTGCTGCGGAAACTGATGAGTGAAGGCAAGCCGGTTCCGGCAGAGTTCTCGAAGCCGGAAGTGATTGCCGTTCTCAACGAGTATTACAACAAGCTGGAAAATAAAGTGGAAGTGAAGCTGCACAAAGCCGCAACGGGAGAGAAGTAGGAGTTCCCGTTCCAGCATAGCTAGCTAGGGCTTTTCAGTCTGCGAAACGATCCGCAGATTCGGGCCGCTTGCCGTTCAGGCGGGCGGCCTTGTTTCATTTAGGGCGGAAAGGAGGAGCCATGACTAAGTACTTTTCAAGGTTGTTGGGCCTCATAACAGTGCTATTGCTTTTGCCGACACAATTATTCGCCGCCGGTGGGGCGGATATGCCGGATCTAATGGTTCTAGTGGCTGATACACGTAAATATAAAGGCTGGGAAGCGTGGTGGGGGAACATCTACAACGAAGGGCATGTTGCGTTTGCACTCATCACTGTGATCATCATTCCGCTGGCCGGCGTAATCCTGGGGTTGCTGGCCGATGTGGTGATGTCTCGAATAGGAATCGACTTGAAGAGCAGAGCGCTGGCCGAACATTAACCGTGGAGCTTCGGCAAGGAGACGAATATGGATTGGCTGCATACACTCATGCCTATTGCCGGCGTCCCGATTTTTTGGCCAGGGCTGATTATTCTGGGTTTTGGTGTCGGCATCATCGGTGGTTTTTTCGGAATGGGCGGAGCTTGGATGGTAACGCCCGGCCTTAACATTCTCGGTTTTCCAATGGCCTTTGCGATCGGCACAGATGTAGCGCACATGGCCGGCAAGTCTCTCATCTCCACGATGCGGCATTCCAAGTTCGGCAACGTGGATTACCGGCTGGGCTTCATCATGGTCTTTGGCACCATCGGCGGGTTTGAAGTCGGCGCCCAAATGATCATGTGGCTGGAACGCATCGGCGAAATCAACGTTGTTGTCCGCTGGTTGTACGTGGTGCTATTGACCCTGATCGCCTGGATGGTGTTTACGGATGTCGCCAAGAGAAAAAGAAAAGAACGCGACGCGGCGGCGACGGGCCAAGAATTGGATCCTTTGGCCACCGGGCTGGAATGGCACAAGAAACTGCACAAAATCAACATCCCCCCGATGATCAACTTTAAGGTGTCGGGGATTCGCTGCTCGGCTTGGCTGCCCATCAGCATCAGTTTCCTGACGGGATGGTTGGCGGGCATTCTGGGTATTGGTGGCGGACTGGTTCGCATGCCGGCACTGATTTACCTGCTTGGAATTCCAACCCATATAGCCGTCGGCACTGACCTGTTTGAAGTGGCTATCTCGGGTCTCTACGGTGCGGCTACCTATAGTTACAAAGGCCGAGTTGAGCTGTTCGCAGCTCTCATTATGCTGTGCGGCGCCGCAGTTGGCGCGCAGATCGGTACCGTGGCTACCAAGTACGTTAAAGGCTACGGCATCCGGATCTTCTTCGGCTTGGCCGTGGTGGGCTGTGAGTTGTCGATCATTATGAAGCTGCTGTCGGGCATTTTTCCATACATCAAGCCGATTACGGACCAGGCAGCAACGGTGATCGTTCTCGGAGCAGTATCGGCGATTTCACTCTACATTCTGATCGCATTCCTGAAAGGCGTCCGGGAAGAACGGGCGCAACGGCGGTCCCAAAAAGCGACATCAGCTCATGCTGACTAGAAAGGAGCAAACCATGACAATTAGCAAACGGATGTTGATACTGCTTCTGGCATGTGCCCCTGTGCTGTTCAGTCTGGGATGCAGCAATTACGGGAAGGTCGATCAGGGGCGGGTCATAGCATTCGATAAGCAACAAGGGTTAGTCACCATGATTCGTGACTCGGCAGCTTCGACGAACAAGCCGAAGTATGACTTGCTGCCGCCCATCACCGTAAAGATTCCGACCGATCCAGACGAGATGGGGCCGCACCCGGCGGCGGGTAAGCGGCTATTGTTTGATACGGACAGTAAGAAGATTGTGGTGTTCGACTCGATCGCCGGCAGCATTAAGACAATTACCTACACGCCATTGGTGGAAGCATCGAACGTCGCCAAAGACGATGCCCGGGTGAAGGGCGTCCAGTTTCCCATAATCGATCGGCAGAACAAAGCAATTACTATTTATTCATCTCGCGACAAGAAACTGGTGAAGTTCACGCTGGCCGACGAGTACTTTGCGCTTCCCGATGACACATGGAAAGCGGGAGATGACGTCCGTTACTACTACAAGCAGCCAGGCCAGGCACTCCGCATGATGAATGTCAGTGCAACCGACGTGATGAAAGGATAAGACCCGCGATGTAGTTGTAAGAGACCGTTGTCGTTTCGGAGTGCAAGCGGCCTTCCATGCGTAGATAAGTGGAATCTTGCCTTGCAGGGCGGGCGCATGCATTCGCCACGTGGGCGCGAATGCATGCGGGTGGCGGCCGAAAGCGACCCGAAAGGCAGTTGGATCGTTGCTGTGGCGCAATCTTGAAGATCCCTTGCCGGGCTCCGCCACGGCGGTCGCGGCGGGAACCCCGCGAGATGCCGGTGCTCGCCGGCGAAGCTGAACCAGGAGTAATGATTCGATGCCGTGGCCGTGGTGGAAGAAGAAAAAGCCGGTGGAACCGGCGGGTTCCCTCCAGGAAAGGGTTCGAAGCCGTTACGTCAGTTTTCGCGAGCTGCTCTCCCTCAATAACGATTGCTTGGAGTTGCTGGCCAGCATTCAAGAGGACCTGCAATACGCTCCGCACACACGGGAGCTGCTGAGCGATCGCGTCAGCAGCGTCTTCGACAAGACCGCCGAAGTGGTTCGAACGCTGGAACGGCTGACCGGCTACCAGTATCAATCGCTTCTAGCGTCGGTGCAGGCGCAGCGTCAGGAAGTTGAGAGGTACATTGCAGCCGATGACTTGAGATCCACGAACTTTTCGGCCTCGCTGTCAGATATTAATGCAGCCTCCGGCGCCGAAGCGGGTGCCAAGGCCGCAGTGTTGGGCGAGATCAAGAACAAGTTGCGATTGCCCGTGCCTGACGGTTTTGTTCTAACGGCGCACGCGTACCGGCAATTTTGCGGAATACCGCTGTGGCAGCAGTTCCGCGATCGCACACGAAACCTGGACCTCAACGACCTGAATCTGCTGCGCAAAGTTTCTGCCGAACTGACTGACTTGGTGATGGCTACGCCGGTACCGCGAGCGATTGAAGTCGCTCTTACCGAGCGTGCGCTTGCTCTGCAAAGAGCAGGCATGGCAATTGCAGTCCGCTCCAGCGCCGTGGGAGAAGGCGGCGAAAGAACATTTGCTGGCCAGTTCACCAGTTATCTCAATGTTCCCGTCGATCAGGTCGTCGATGCTTACAAACGGGTGGTTGCCGGGCGTTTCAGTGAACGAGCGCTGTTCTACCGCTTGTCCGCCGGACTGCCGGAGGTGGAAAGCCCGATGGCGGTGCTTTGCCTCGGAGTGGTGCGGGCGCAAACGGCGGGCATTCTCTACACCAGAGATCCGAAGGATCGCAAGCTCGATGCCCTCTGGATCACCGCGACGCGAGGACTAGCGCTGGACATCGCCAGTGGCCGGGTTCCCGCCGACCTGTTTGTGATCGAGCGCAAGTGGCCCCATCGTCTGCTGGAGCAAAGTATCGTTGTCAAAGAAGAAGCGGTTGTGCTGGCGGAAAACGGCGGGGTGCTTCGGCGTCCCACATCACCTGAAGAAGCCTCCGCCCCCAGCCTCAACCCGCGAGAGCTGGCGCTGCTGGCGGATTGGTCTCTCCGCATCGAAAAGCACTTTGGCGTCCCGCAGGATATTGAATGGGCCCGGGATGAACGCGGGCAGGTCTGGATTGTGCAAGCACGGCCTCTGGCCCTGGTGGACTCGCCCCAGACGCGAAACAAGGCGCGCGTAAAAGCAGAGCCGCTTCTCGCCGGCGGCCGTACGGTTTATCCAGGACGGGTTTCCGGTCCTGCATTCCTGGTCAACGACTTGAAGACCTTGAGCGATACGCCGCAGGGAGCAATCTTGTTTCTGCGCAAGTCATCGCCTGAAATGGTGACGGTTTTTCCCCGTGTTTCAGGAGTGGTGGCCGAGATGGGTAGTGTGGCGGGACACGCGGCCTCCTTGCTGCGGGAAGCTAAGATTCCTTCGGTATTCGAGTTGGGCGGTGCCTTCGAGCATGTTAAAGACGGCGATCCCATCAGTCTGGACGCAGTACAGCCGCGAATCTATTCCGGAATGTTGTGGTCGCCCAGGGTCATTGATGCGCAAATCCGCGAACGCTACCAGGAATCCAGCGTCAAGGCTGACCCAATCAACCGGCGGTTGCTGGTGCTCCATCTACTGGATACCTCGTCTTCCGATTTTCGCCCGGCCGGCTGCAAGTCAGCGCATGACGTGCTGCGGTTTTGTCACGAGAAGGCAGTTGAAGCGATGTTCGCCGTGAATGACAACGCCTTGGAAGGCGATTTGACCTGCTCGAAGAAGCTGATGACGCCAGTGCCAGTGAACATTTATGTGCTCGACCTCGGAGGCGGTTTGGCGCTCGAAGACCCATCGGCCCCGGAGGTCCGGCCATCGGAGATCGTCTCCTGGCCTTTTCAAGCGCTGTGGCGCGGGTTGACTCATCCGGGCGTTACCTGGCAGCGCGAGATGCCTGCCAGTCTCAGTGACCTGGCGTCGGTCATGGCAAATTCGCTCACCGCGACAACGGGAGCCATGCGGGCGTTGGGCGATCGCAGCTACCTCTTAGTGGCCGACGAGTATATCAACCTCAACACACGATTGGCCTATCACTTTACGCTCGTCGATGCCTGCCTGTCGCAAATCACGAGCCACAACTACATCTCTTTCCGTTTTGCCGGAGGAGGCGCCACTCCGTACCGCCGCAATCTCAGGGCTTGCTTCATCGAGGCTTGCCTGGCGCATTATGGATTCCTGGTGGACCGTCGGAATGACCTGGTAAACGCATGGTTCAAGAAGGGGCCTGCGGATGAAACCGAAAGCCGACTGGATATTATTGGTCGTCTGATGGCTTGCGCCAGCCAGCTGGATATGTACATGACCAGCAATGCGGTGATGCTGCGTTACGTGCAGCAATTTCTGGATGGCAACTATGCCTTCAAGCTTACCGATGAGGCCGGCGTGAAACCGATGGCCGCTGAGCGCTAGGGACGTTTGAGTTTGCAAGGTTTCTTCCGCACCGGAGCCGTGGCGAGGGAAAGCTGACCTGATTAGATCATCCATGCCAAGGCGCTGCGAAACGTTGGTCGCTAAATCTCTATTGTTTGGTCCAGCAACACTGACATGTTCAAAGAGTGGCGCAATTCTGCCGTTTCGTGGTGATTGATTACCACACCCTTTCGGTGATAAATTCTCTGAAATCAATAACGTTCTTCCGACTGGGGATCTCCTGTATCGCTGCGTCAGTGCAGATAAGCTTTTGGAAGGGGAATGCTAGGCAATGAGCGGTAGCTATCGTAGTCCTCACGAATGCGAGGAGATTTTCGCTGCAATCGATCCCGAGAAGGTACGGGCGGCGGCGGCGCATCTGCGCTCCTGGTTGCCCGAAGCAGATCGTGAACGCCTCCATAAGATCATTAGCGAGCACGGTCATTACGGGTGGATTTTTCACCTACACGATGAGGAAGTAGCGGCGGAGCCCAGCCATCGTTCGAAGGCGGTGATTGCAGCCAGAGGACATTTTCAATTCGCTACGGTGGTTCGTAATGAACTTCGCTGCTCTGGCTTTGGCGAACGGGAATTGGGAGTTCAAAACCTGGACGATGTGTATTTGTTCATTGTCGAGGAAGCGATGAAAGAGCAACCCTGAAATCAGAGAAGGCGCTCCCGAGGCGGCGGCAAAGAAATTGCAAAAGGCACGAGAAGAATCAGATCCTTCGCTGCCCCACCCCACCAATGGCCCGGCGGTCGCCGGTGACCCGGGATGCGCTCACGATGACACTCCCGGGCCGGCGAGCATCACTTGACGGCTTTTATTCTTTTGACCAAGTCTTTGATTTCCTGGGGCTGTTTATCGTAAATCGGCTTCATGGCGGCGACAAAGGCTTTCTTTTGCTTAGGGGTCGGCGTTGTAATAACGCAGCCAGCGGCGATTACTTTATCCTTTGATGTCTGCACCGTCTGAGCCCACAGCTTGAATTGCAGGGCCTGAGCATCTCTGGTTGCCTGCTTAATAATCTCGATTTCTTCAGGGGACAACTTGGAAGCCAGGGATTTCTTGCTGCCGATAATGATGTCCGGATTCCTGGTATGGTCGTCTTCGATGAAATACTTGGCGAGCTGATAGTGGTTCGTCTCGTCATAGGTCGGATAATTGTTTTCCGCTCCGTCAAGCCTCCCATCTTTCAGTGCCGCATAGGTGTCCCCGTGAGGCATTGGAACCGCTTTCGCCCCGAACGAGTTAACCATTGACGTCATCAGCTCGTTCTGTAAGGTGCGGATCCTCAGGCCCTTCAAGTCCGCAGGGAGTTTCACGAGGGTTTTGGTATAGAAGCTTCTGGTCCCGCCATCGAACCATCCGAACCCTATAAAATTGTTCTTCTCAGCGGAGGCGAGAACGTCATTGCCTACCGGCCCATTGACCACTTTGAGCATGTGGTTCACGTCGCGAAACACATATGGCAGCAAAAACGCATTCAAGCTTGGGACGTACTTGGTTACAGGTCCGATATTGATTCTGGTTAAATCAATCTCTCCATCCTGTACCTTCTTAATTACAACCGCCTCGTCTCCGAGCTTCATGCTGTCATAGATCTCGATGATGACTCTGCCATGAGTTCTCTCTTTGACCAGCTTTGCGATTTCAAAATCTCCGACCGTGGTTGGATAGCTGGCCTCATGAATCTCAGCAAACTTCAAGGTGACTGGCTGCTTTTGCCCAAAAGCAGCGCCAGTAAAACCAAATGAAATGACGGCAGCAACGAGCGAAATCAGAATCAGAGTCGATCGCTTCATCGCAATCCTCTCCCTGCTTAGGTTTTTGGGGATGCACAAACAAACCATACTAAGCCGCGCGGCAGGCTAATGCAAAAAGTATTTAATGCGGATTCATACTTCATTCGGGAAAACAGTGCCAGAAAAAGAACAGCACATTTTAGAAGCTAGCGTCTTTCGCGCTTACCGCCGGGCTGAGAGACGCCCTGTGACCACAGCGTCTTTCGCTGAACCGGTCAAAAGGACTTGTGCGGTCATGCCTGTTCGATGGCGAGAGTGAAATTACAACCTAATTCAAAATCTCGATGACTTGATTAACTATGACCATTGATGGATAGTCATTGACGAGCCGCTTAGCGGCATCAGCTCCGATCATCTTGGCTGCGATGGTGCGAGCTTTCCCGCGGCGACTTGCTGCCACATGAATCGTCGTCGACTCGACAGCGCCGAATACCATGATCGTCATCCCGATGTCTCGCACACGATTACCTTGACGGTCCCTACCAGTGAAGCAGTCAGTACCATCGCCAACACCATCAACTTTGTGGCCACGGCGAACTAAATCAGGAGGAGGCTACTCTTGAAAGTCATGGCCCGGGGGTAGCCTCGGGCCTAACACTTACCCCGAACGAAGGCAGCCATGCGACACTTATCCCTTGCTTTCTTCGCACTCTTATTTCTCTTTGCCATGACCTGCGCCAACCTGGCGCCAACCAACAGCGCGTGCAGCTTTAGTGTGATCTTTGCGCCGGCGAACTCCGGTGCGGCTTAGGCCGTGTTCAACGTGTAGGCCAGCGATAGCACACTGCCGCTGGCGGTCGAAGACGGGCACGGGCAAATGAACCCACAACCTGGGTGAAGTGAGCCGTATGCGGCGATGGCTGACGGTGAACTCGCAGGCAACGTTGAGTCCGTCGGCGGTGCTGAGCGGCACGGGAGTCTTATCTCTTGGGGTCCCTTTCGTACTTTGACAGGGCTCGCCGGGCGAGGCTAGCTTAATCCGCGTGGGCTAGATGTGATGGCTCAATAGGTATTGTTCCTCTCGACCAAAGCGACTAATGGGAGGCAGCATGCCCGTAACATTGCACGGCAAGCCGTGGATCGACGTTGCGGACCTAGTTCAGGCGTTCGCCGGGAGCCTCCACCGCAGCAGTTCCGTAGCGCATCTTTTGAGAAACTTCCCAGCTTGGAACTCGCACCCAACTTGGGTCAGAGAGAGTTGTTTCTGCGAGGTTTCGGCGCTCGCCACTGGTGACTGGGTGGTACAACGAAGTAGTTAGGCGTGGCTGTCGCGCGTCGTGGTGAAGAACCCGGCGCCGGGAAGTAAAGGGTTCGCCACTGACTGCCGATGCTGTGAACAAATCTCGTTGCTGTGAGGGTTACATGATAGCTACGACGCAGGCTGCTGTACTTCCCGGAGCCGACATCCCCTATTTCGATGACCAGCCAGTCGCCAGCGCCTCGGCGCCGCTGGACACCTCATCTAAGCCTGGATTTACCTGCCTGCTCGGAAGCCAGGAAGGACTCCGCTTCTTTAGGGGCACACTTCTGGCTGCTTTGCTCTCACTTCCAGTCTGGGTCTCTATGTTCCTGATCGTCCGGTCCTTGCGCTAAGCCTGAAGGTTGGCGGCTTCAGCTCCGATCATCTTGGCTGCGCTGGTGCGAGCTTTTCTACGGACACCGCCGCCACGCTGCGCCAAGCGGCCGCAGGCGGTGAAAGCAGCACCGATAATCGAGATGATTGTTTGGAACCTCCTGCTTCTCGATTACAGAACGGTTCTTGTTCAGAGGTTCCCTAAATCACCGGCGCTCGCGACCGGGGTGTTCTCTTCAGCCAGCAGCAACCCGCCGCGGCACAGCCTCGGCCATTGAAACACCTGGTTGGCATTGACGCCATAAGCACGAGACCCCGAAGCCACCGAGGCGGCCCCCCAGGATTGGGCCCAGCTCTGCCTCTGATTATTGTTTTTTGCCCTGCTCTGGTACCCGGGTTGCTATTGCCGCATGCTCGGAATGTTGCGGATAATTGTTTAGGCGGACATCCCCTTAAAAAGTTGTGGCATCTCAAACTCAGGGCGTCGTGTTTCTTCTCCGCCCGAAGGCTCGATTATGGCGCTGTCTGCTCGGACCCGACTAACTGCTGCTGTGGTTCCGCCAGGTATCTCTCTTGTTCCCGAGCCTCCCCCATTGGCTCTACGGCAAGAGGGAATACGATTCTTTAGAGGTATACTTCTGGCCACAACGCTCTCGCTTCCCTTCTGGACCGCTGTGTTCCTGACCGCCCGCTTCTTGCGATAGCCTAAGCTTTTTCACTTATCCATGACTGATTCCGCTGCGAAGGCGCCAGGCTTCTGATCGATGACGTGGCAGTAATTGACGCGCTAGTTAGTGCAGCCGGGCTGGTTTACTTTTTACTCCGCACTTGACAGCTGGGCGTGAATGAGAGTGAGAGGGGTTGAGGCATCAAACCGAATCAAGGAATTGCTCTAGAATCCTGGACCCGCTGGACCGGGAACCCTTATTTCATTAAGTCCGCGAATAAGCTGCTGCTCCTGTTCGCTAAAACCCGACTTGAACCTTCCCGACTCTAGCGCCTTGCTTCTTTGGTCCGGCGGGAGACTGCGCAGCTGACGCAACTGCTGTACCACGGCTTGCCGTCGATCAGGTCCGAGGCCTCGGAACTGCTGGAACAAGCCCTCCACCCGTTGCTGCTCATCGGGTGGCATGTGCTCAAGCAGTTCCATGCGGTTTAAAATCCGCTGCCTCTTGTCGGGCGGCGGAAGGTTGCCATAGCGGCGAAGCCAATCGCCACGGTGCGGCCCGGGGCCGCGCGGCTGGAACCCCTGCGGCCCGCTGAAACCGGGCGGAGCGTTTTGCGGTCCGGGACCTCTGCCCACCGATTGCGCGAGTTGCAGTCTTCGCTGCTCTACCGGGCGCGACATCGGCGCTCCGACTTGCGGCCTCGCCGCAATATTCGCTCGTCCAAAACTCGGCGACGGCCCAGACCTATGCGCAGACGCAGCCATTGACAGCGGCGCGGCAAGAATGCAGGACAACACCAACGACACGATGGGGCTAGACGTGATCACTTTCCCGGAATCCCTCAGCTTCAATCGCCTGGGCCTAATTTGCAGTACCTCCGCTGTCGCTATTGTCCAAGACATCCAACGCCTCGAACTCTTGCAATAGGTCAGAGTGCTTTTCCAGATACTGCAAATCGCCTACAGCGGTACCCCTGACTGACGCAACTGTGTGATCCGCACTCTTGGTGTCGCTTTGCCGGCCCAGGAATGAACCCACGCCCAAAGCAAGCAGAAGGGTGGCTGCGATTCCGACGGCAGTTGGTTTGCGAAACCAGCCAAGCCATCCCATCGCAGGCTTTTGCTGCTCTTCGCGCAGCCGGGCCTGGAGCTTGACGTCGAAATACGGCGACGGCTCTGGCGCCTGCCACTCGTCCAGCAGTGCCATTGTCCTTTTCACCTGCTCCCACTCAAGCGCGCATGGATCGCACACCGAGCAATGCAACTGAATTTCCGGCGAAGCCGGTCCGCCTTCCACCGCTACTTCCAGAAGTCGTTCGCGAACATCCCTGCAATTCATAACAGCCCCTAGATGAAGTCCTTCAGCTTTTCCCGCAAAGTCTGATACGCGCGGAATAGTAATGATTTCGTCGCTGACTCGCTCAGGTGTAATACTCCGGCGATTTGGCGATAGTCCATGTTCTGATACTTGTGCATAATGACCGCCATGCGTTGCCGCTCTGGCAGTTCTTCCACGTGACGGCGAATTGCAGCCAGCCGCTCACGACGAAGCATCTGCTGCTCGACATTGAGCGTGCTATCGGCCACATCGATCGAAAGCCCGGTTTCCTCGTCGCTTTCGTCCAGACTGACTTTGGTCTCCGGGCGTTCGTGCTTGTTGTCGCGAGCATGATTCACGGCCAGGTTGGTCGCGATCCGGTAGAGCCAGGTGGTAAACTTTGCGCTGGCGGCATAGCCTTCCCGCGAACGGTAAACGCGCAGGAAAACCTCTTGTGCCAACTCCTCGGCGATTGCCGAGTTATGTACCATCCGGTACATAAAGCTGATCATTGAGCGGCGGTACTTCTCGATCAGATAATTGAATGCAGTGTCATCTCCGGCTTTGACCCGGAGCATAATATCCGCGTCACTCAGGTCAGCAGCAGGAGCACCATTCTGTTGGAGCGGAACCGCATTCCCTGGGCCATGCTGACCGGAGCCGGAGCCGATATATCCTGCGGGCATTACCCGCTCAAACGCTGCGCTGCCCATATCCGATCGAACACCGTCCGCATCCGAAAGTTTCGAGCTATCTCCGCTCGGAGCAGAGTCGGGTCCTGAGGGGAAATCGACAACGGGACGCTTGGTATCTTTCAAATCCATCCAGAGTCCGGGGTGCGAAGCAGAATATCCTTCATCAATTATGCCTGATCGGACCCAAATCTATCGGGCCGGAAAGTGCCATACAGACGATGCCGGAGCAGCTCCACTTCCTTATAGCTAAAGTATTGATTCTTAAGTTAATACTCGATTTATCCAGGTCGTGGCAGACGCAGCGCATCGCCATCTGCTCATCCGACCTCACAACCGGCAACAACATCACCTCGTCATCTCTCTTGAGAAATGTCCCTGACGGGTTCTGCGGGTTGAGTATACCGCCTTTGGACCCGGTTCAGTACTCCACCTACCGTCTCGGGAAGGCGCTACAAGTACAGCGCCAGTATATGGAGAAACCGCTAGCGATGAAGCCCGCGTCGGAGGCCACACAATGACCTTCCATCGGGCTGGCATCGGGCTGGAGTTTGGCCAATCAAAAACAACAGCCACTCGTAAGTGACTGTGCGGTAAGAAGATAGAGATGGTGGGCGCTACTGGATTCGAACCAGTGACTTCCACCGTGTGAAGATGGCACTCTACCGCTGAGTTAAGCGCCCACTGCCTTGCAAATCAATTACTTGCGATTTTAACACTTGACTTCACAGCGACGCAAAGAAACAACTGGATAACAAGCACAGAAAAAATGGGAACAAGAAATCCGTTGATAATTCTGCTGCGCGATTCCACTCGACAAGCCCACGACGCAGGAACACAGCCCACTTCAAGAGCGCGGCCGTGACACGATGGACGACGCCGGAAGAACGAATCGAGGGAGGCTGTTCTTTAAAAAAAGAAGCAAGACCCAGTTCGTATTGAACTGCGTCTTGCTCCCATTGCTTCGCCTTCGGCGCCGCCACTACTTCTTCGGTGGAGGAGCCGGTTCGGAAAGATCGGCGGTGATGCCCGCAATACGTTTGGCATGCGCCGCGTACTTCTCCCACGGCTCCATGATCTTCACGACCATCCTGGCACCGTCCGGTGATCCGCCGCCGTGCATGCAGCCGGGAATGCCGCCGCCAACGGTGAGCCATTCCACGAGGCGCGCTGCACGGGCCCTGGTTTCTCCATCGACGCCGGCAGTAAGAGCCCGTTTGAGTTGCGAACCGTAGAGCTCTGACTGGAAGTCCTTATACGATGGGAAGCACCCGGTTTCAGCGATGCCGCCGCTGATGTCCTGCGCGATGACCTTGGTTTCGTAGGGCAGCTTCGCCACCTGTGTCTTGTTGACATGCGCGAGCAGCGCATCGGGGATCCACACTCCGGACGGATGCGCCTTACCCACGAGCATGGCACCGAGGCCGGTACTGTAGGTGATCTCGTTGTTGATCGCCATCTGCGTGAGTTTGTCCTGGAAAGGCTTCTGCGACAGCCCATTCGCTCTGGCCATGTTGATGGCGGCGCCGATCATGACATCGCCCTGCCCGGCGACGCAGGCGCCGATTGCGGCTCGGTAGATTGCCGTAAAGTAGCCGATCAACTTGCCGCTGTATTTGAACTCACCGCACATGAAGACGCGGTCGTTCGGAACGAACACGTCGTCAAAGAGCAGAAATGCCTGGGTGATGTTGCCGGCCTTCGGAGCATCCCAGCCTTCTTCTTCATCGCGAGCATCGCTCGGACGGCGGGTCTCGACAATCGTCAGCCCTTTTGCATCGCGAGGAACAGCTGCCGCGACACAGAAGTCCTTTTCGGACTCGCCGTAACCGCTGCCCGGAACAACGATGATTTCGTGACAGGCGGCAACACCGCAAATCTGAACCTTGTAGCCGCGAATCACGACGCCGTCCGGACGAACTTCCTTGATGTGCAGATTGGTGTCTTGATCCGCTTGCGCCGACGGCTTCTGTGACCGGTTGCCTTTGGCATCGGTAATCGCGCCTGCAAGGCACAAAGCGTTATCTTCCACGAAGCGGAAGTACTTCTTTAGCCGCTCTTGATAGTTGGTGCCGAACTCCTTGTCCATTTCGTACGTTACGGCCCAGAGAACGTTGAGTCCCGTCCATCCGGCGCAGGTAGCTCCCTGGCAGGTTCCGGACTGGTGGAACTGTTCCCGCTTCATCAAGGAGTTACCTAGCACTCCTTCGGGGCCGCTCATCAGGGTGTTCCAGCGATGAGCGGTTTCTCCGGTGAAATGAGACTTGGCGGTAAAGATCGGCGCCTTCTCGGGGTCTAAAGATGCATCGTACGAGCGTGAGACTGACTCAACATGCAGCCTCGTCGCAGGGTTGGTCGTAACGTCCTCAATGAGTTTGCCCCATTTGTAAATGTTGGGGCGCATCTTTTTTATGGACGCTTTGTACTGCTCCCCGTTCATCATCATGGCTGAATTACCCCTCCATGGGTACCGCTTCGGGCTATTGGTGTGTCCTGCTCGTCGAGACTCCACTTGCAACAAGTAGGGATTCTAGGCATCGCCTGTCTTGCTCCCCATTGATTCAGCCAATGCTGGCAGCAATGACCTGTTCAGGGAATTCCAGCGGGCTTTCAAGAATCGTCGTGCCGGAGACGTCGCGGAACAGCTTTGACATCAGCATCTCTTCGCTGTAGCCGTAGCCGCCTTCTATCTGCAAAGTCTCCAGCAACGAATTCATCCCCAGGCGCTGGGCAAACAACTTGACCATCGCAGCCTCAGTGGTAAACGGCTTTCCCTGCTCGATCAATGCAGCGGCATCGTAGACCGCCAGCCGTGCAACGTAGCAATTCGTATTCACTTCAGCCAACATCGTCTGAATGGCTTGGAAGGTGCTGATCGGACGTCCGAACTGCACGCGTTGCTGAGCGTATTTCGCAGCATGCTGCACCGCGACCCCCACAACACCGACGGTCTGTGCGGCCTCGGCAACGGCAAATGCGGCGAGCACTTCCGCGGCGATCGCCGCCCCACCCTCGACCGTCCCGAGAACCTCGGCAGTGACATTGTGGAATACCACGTCAGCCGTCGGACGCGCACGCAAGCCCATCGTGCTTTTCTTGGGGCCCACTTCGAGTCCTTCTGCCTTCGCATTGACCAGGAATGCGGCGAGGCTCTTGGCCCCCGCAGCCGCATCTGTGCAACCGAACACCACGTACACGTCCGCTACGCCGGCATTGGCCACGTAGGACTTGCGTCCGTTCAACGCGTAACCGCCCCCCTGCTGGGTGGCGATCACGGCCTCAGGCCCTTGGCCCACGCCGGGTCCGGGCTCACTCATTGCCACCGCGCCCAGCTTTTCTCCCCTGGCGAGCGCAGGCAGATATTTCTTCTTCTGCTCTGCCGAGCCCCAACGGTTGATCGCGTAGGCTGCTGACGAGTGATTCACCACGATCGAGGCCACCGCCGCACTTGCGCGCGACAGTTCTTCGACGCCCAGCACATAGCTCAAATAACCAAAGTCAGCGCCACCAAATTCAGTGGGCAGGAACCAGCCAAGAAAATCATAGGACGCCATCTTCTTTACGGCCTCGGCTGGGAACTCGCCGGTCTTGTCCAGTTGGACGGCCAGCGGCTCGAGGTACTGCATTGCGAAGTCACGCGCGTTCTTCTGAACGAGTTGTTGGTCCTCTGTCAATAGATAGCTCATCTTTCACCTTCCTGCCTTCGCCGTTGCGGTCTTGGGCTGAATGCTGGCAATCAACTGGCCTGCAATAACGAGTCGCTGGACCTGGTTTGTGCCTTCGTAGAGCTGCTGAATTTTGGCATCGCGCACCAGCTTCTCCACCACGCATTCGTGGGAATAGCCGAACGCGCCGAGCAGAGCGAGTGCTTCGGTAGTGACACGCATAGCAGTGTCGCTACCCATAGTCTTAGCGATTGCCGAATCGACCGTGATCGGAAGCCCCGCATCCTTGACCGCAAGCGCGTGGCGAACGGTCTGACGCGCCGCTTCGATCTGGATTCGCATGTCGGCCAGCTTGAACTGAGCAGCCTGACCCAGCTTCCGGGGGTCAGGATACTTGATGCTGAAATACTTCAGGCATTCGTCCAAGGCCCGCTGTGCAATTCCGACGCTCTGAGAGCCGACCATCGGACGAGCCATATCGAGACAAGCCATGGCTATCCTCATGCCGTCGCCTTCTTTGCCCAGAAGTTGGCTGGCGGGAACTTGCAGGTCCTGCATCACCAGCTCGACGGTGTTGGAACCGCGGATGCCGAGCTTGTTCTCGTGCTTGGTAACGATCAGGCCCGGAGAGCCGCCCTTCACAATGAATGCGCTCAGCCCTTTCAGTCCTTTACTGGGATCGGTCAGGGCGAAGATGGTGAACATCTTGGCGTAGGCGCCGCTGGTGATGAAACACTTGCTCCCATTCAGGATGTACTCATCCCCAACCTTCTTGGCCGTGCTCTTGCCGGCGCTGACGTCCGAGCCCGCGCCCGGCTCAGTCAGAGCAAAGGCCGACAGGCCACCCTGTACAATGGGAGCGAAATAGAGCTTCTTCTGTTCTTCCGTGCCTACCAGCAGCGGCGCGTAGTATCCCAGAGCGTTCACGCCGAGTATGGTTGCAAAGCCCGCGCAACCATAGCCCAATTCTTCCAAGATCACTCCTTGCGTGACCGCGTCCAGATCCCGGCCACCGAACTGCTTCGGAATTCCCATTGCCAGCAGATCGGCCTTTTTCGCTGCTTCGATTATGAATTCGGGGAATTCACCCGTGCGGTCATACTCGCCGGCAACGGGAATAATGTATTTTTCAGCAAATTCTCGCGCCAACCGCTGGATTTCTTGCTGTTCAGGAGTAAGTATCATGGTCTCTCAACCTTTCAAATTTCATTGCAGGCGTGTGAACATACCTCGCCTAACCTGCTCAAGACGCGGTTCAGGGTAGCGGCTATAAGGTAGAGGTAAATTGGCTATTTGTCAAACAAATATTTAATAGTTTTTAAAGACTTTGCAATCTGGTAAGGTATTCACATTCACGGTTACGGCCACGGTGAGAGAGCGCTCCCCGCTGGGGAGTGGAGTGCCGTTTTGGTCAGGAATCCGTTGGATCGAGCTACGGCCAGAGCTGAGGGGACGATTCATGCCAATCAATTACCAAAATATCAACACGGAGGGAGTCGCGAAGCAGATCGCGACGAACATTCGTGAGGCTATTATCGGTGGTGCGCTCAAGGTCGATCAGAAGCTTCCGACGGAAGAGGAGTTAGCAGAGCGGTTTGGGGTCTCCCGGCCTACGATTCGCGAGGCGTTGAAGCGCCTTGCGGCGCAGAACCTGATTCACACTCGCCGCGGTCCGGCCGGCGGCAGTTTCGTCAAGAAACCCAGCATGGAGGACATGAGCGCGCAGCTCTCAAGCATGGCTGCGGTGCTTCTCACGGTCGGCGAATTCAATCTCTCAGACATCGTGGAAACCCGTCACGAGCTCGAGAGGGTCTGCTGCCGCTTGGCGGCGTTGCGATACTCCGCCGACGACAATGGTACGGAGAGCCAGTTGAAGGAGATGGAGGTTGAACTCCGGGCGCAACGCAATCCGCAGATGACGGATGTCGAATTCTGCGCCTCCGACGTTCGCTTCCATTGCCTGGTTGTTGACGCCGCACAGAATCCGCTTCTGCGATTCCTTGTGGCCCCAATGATCGAAATCATGGAGCCGGTGCTGAACCTGGTTGTTTACCGAGTCCGCGAGCGCCAGTTCATTGTTGACCGGCACTATGAAATATTCGAGGCGATCAAGGCACACGATCCCGATCGCGCCATTGCCGCGCTGGACCGGATGATGGAGTACTTACGCCAAAAGTACACGATGGCGCAACAACTTGGCGGAGAGAACAAGGCCATTTCGATGACGAATCAAGCAGCACACCTGGGTCGAGTTCAACCCTAGGACTCACACTGTCCCCGTGCTCGAGAGCCGTCTAATCCACATGATTTGCAACTTGAGGACGCGCGAAGTCGTGCGCATCTCGGAAGATGTGTGTACCGCAGGCATAGTAGACTTTGCGACAACTACAAATGGAGCTGCGATGAACTTGCGCGACAGAATCGGCATCGACCTTGGAGAGAAGAACAAGATAGAGGATGGCATCAAGGACGCAATCCAGCATCAGGTGCGGTATCTCGATCTGAAGATTGACGTTGCTCCGAATGCGATTGAGACCTTAACCGAAGAGCGCGTATCGGTGATCCGCGAATCGTGCGAGCGGCACGGAATTCACGTCGGCGTTCACACCTTGTCCGCAGTGAATACGGCGGAGGTTGCGCCGCATGTTCGTGATGGCGTCGATCGCTATCTCTTCGGACATATGGACGCTTGCAAACGTCTCGGCGGTGAGTGGATTGTCGTTCATGCGGGCTATCACTTTACGTCGGATCGCCAAATGCGCATGGAGGCCGGGCTCGAGCGCTTGAAGCGACTGTGCGACTATGCCGAACAGATAAGACTTACCGTGCTCCTGGAGAACCTGAACCGCGAGCCGGACGATGCCGAGGTTCACTACCTGGCCTGCAATCTGGAGGAAACGCTGTTCTACTTCGACCAGCTGAAGTCGCCGCGGCTGAGATGGGCGTTCACGGCCAACCATGCCCACCTTGTGGCGGAAGGCATTGAAGGATTCCTGCAAGGCATGGATATTGCTCGTTGCGACGAGGTGCGGCTGGCCGATTGCTTCCGCCTGGGCAAAGAGCTTCATCTTAAACCTGGCGAAGGAGACCTCGATTTCGCAGACCTCTTTCGCCGGCTCGACGAGTTGAAGTTTCAAGGCCACTATATGAACGCGTTCGGCACGCTGGAAGATATGCTGGAGGGCCGGGAGCGCCTGGCGAAACTTGCCCGAGACGCGAGCTGAGTCCGTCCTCCCGCAAAGATGTGTCACACGCACTGCGATCAATGGTCACAGACATCGCGATCAAACGAGAATAGCGTGCCCTTCGAATCCTCGGCCACCGGTCAAGTACAACCCTGGAATAGTCCGTTCTCATCAATAAGGCCTTATCTTTAATATTTCAGGCGAAGGATGGAGGACCCCATGCCGAACACAGTGTTCGAGAGGACAGGTGAGCACATTACGGACGCAGTTCACAAGGCTTCTCGCGCGGCGGATTCCGTCGCCGAAGCGGCAGAAGATACGATTAACGTGCTGAAGCGCACCGGAAAACAATTTAACGATGCCGCGGAGGAGCTTCTGGACGATACGACTCAGCGGATTAAACGGCACCCCGCGGAAGCAGTTGTATCAACATTCGCCGTCGGCCTCATCGCGGGCGTTCTGATCGGCTGGATGATTGGGCGGAAATAATCGTTCGAGGAGCGGTCAAAAGCACGCAACACGGGTTCGTTGCGAACTTCGGGTTAGGGCTGGACTGTGGGGCTTGGCATTTCCTTGACAAGTCCTGATGCGTTCGCAATTCGCCAGAGGCCGATTGGCGACGCATTCACGATGATCCGCGCATCGTCGAACCCGAACAGCGCAAGCGCGCGCCGATAGCGCTCGCAGAGACTGTCCTCTCCGACGATCGCCAGCGGAACGTGTTTGTTGAAACGATGCGTCGCGCAGCGCAGTTCCTCTCCGATCAGCAACCCCGACAGGTAATCGAGACTTTCTTCGGGGCGGAGCCGGCCCCTCAGCGTCAAGGTTCGAGTCGAGAACAAACGTGAAAAGCCCCCGTTGCTACCGCTCTCAAGCACGGCCATAAGGCCTCGCTCAAAAGCCGCCCAACTCGCAACCAGCGTGGCACTGACGGGTACCGCGCGGCCGAGGATGGAATGATCGCGCAGCACGGCGAAGAGTTCGCCCGTCATGTATGTGGAGAACGACTGGATTCGTTCTTTACGTAACTCCACCCATTTTGAATGCGTACCGGGCAACACAAGGCGCGCCAGACGGCGCAGGCGCGAGTCGAGTTCCATGGCACCGATGATCTGAGTTTCTTCGCCCCTCATCACGTCGGGGATGTCGCCCTCTTCAACGACACCGGGAATGATATGCAACTGTATTCGTCCGCTCTCTGTCACGTTTACCAGGCCCGCAGCCAGTGATCGCAAGCCGGCCGGACATGGCACGTAAGGCGCTTCGCGCCAACCCTGGGCACTGCCGATCATCCCGGCCGCGAGTACGGGTAAGTTGGGCCAACGCCTCCGCCATTCACCCACCATTGCGGCAAAGACTTTGGCAAATGAGCGTTTCGAAGTCCGCATGATGCCCCACGGCTTCACACTTTGTTCGAGGACTGCGCCGCCCGCGCCCAGAAGATAAGCGCGCAACGATGAGGTGCCCCAGTCGAGGGCGATCAGGCGAGGCACAGGCGCGGCGGTGGACATTACCTTACCTCGGTGAACATTTTGAGCTTCGGAAAAACGCAATACCGTCTCCCCTATCGCAACAAGTTGTGGAACGGATGATCCCTCGGCCGGAACTGCGACTCCACCGACGGCCGATTAAAATGACAGGTTCGGGACATCGCTCGCAACAAGCTGTCGCTCAGCCCCGTGCGCCGGAAGTTCAGTACTTCAGAAAAAAGTGTAGTAATCGCGATCAGCCATGCGCCGCACGAGCAGCCCCAGCTCCAGCAGATGATAGTCTCCCCACATGCTGGATTCACCCACCGGTATCTTCGCCCCTTTGGGAATGTAATCCCAACCGTTCGGGCGGTGGTAGATGCTGTGCAGGAGGATGCCTTCATGCTTTGGATCGATAGAGAGATAAGGCTCGGCCAGCAGTCGCCGCGCGATGCAGAGTCCAGCCCGCAAATAGGTTTTCCCTTTGGCTCCCAGCGACACGCCAAGTCGGATCAAGCCCTGCGCAGCGATAGCGCTGGCCGATGCATCCACCGGTTCGTAATCGTTGTAGGGGTCGGCTGGTGCAGACTGCCAATCTCCCAACTTGTGTAGCTTCGGGGCCCCGGTATCCCAATAGCAAATGCCATCCGATGCGCTGGCGTTGTTGATATAGAAATCACAGGTGGCAGTGGCTGCCGTTTCCAGCATCGCCAGCGCCGCTGGTTTCTTCATTACTCCCTCGGCGCCAAACTGCTTCTCTGGTAGAGCCCGGATAAACTCCAGCTCTTCGGCAAAGCCGAGCATGGCCCAAGCAAGTCCACGCGTCCACGTGCTGAAGGGCGAGTATCCCTGTTGCGACGAAGGGCAGCGAAAAACGCCACTAATGGTATTGAAAATCGCCTCGTGCACGGTACGGCCGCGGAGTTCCTTCGTGTCATAACTATCGCGTCCCTCGCCGTAGTAGATGTTGTATCGGGCGGTGGTGCGGGCATGAGTCAAGAGCCGCTCCAGCAGATTAACCTTTCGATCCTGCTCGCCGATCAGAGCGTGTCCGAGAAAATGCGCTAAGCCACAGACACGAACGGTGCGGATAGTATCGATGAACAACGAATGCGGTCCATTGAACGAATAAATGTAGCCATCGCCACCCGGCAGAGATGTCCATCGCGCGGCCTGTACGGCGCCGCTAACCTTCAACGCAAGCTCGTAGAAGCGCAGCTCCCACTCCTGCCGTTCGATTTTGTTTTCCAGCATGAGCCGACGCAGGTGGCCATAGGTGGACAGATTATTAAAACCATGGTCGTGCACCCCGGTGTGCGTCAGATGCTCTGCCATGCTTTCAAGCGTATGTCGCCGGCCCACTTCCAGCAGTTTCTTGTTTTCCGTTACATCAAAGCAGAGCAGCGCGTTTCCATATTGGAAACCTTGTGTCCACTGCGTCCAGGCGCGAGCCGTATACTTGCCTGCGACGGTGAACACCGGAGCGCCGTCGGACCGACTCCATCGCTTATTCAGCGCTAATGTCTTTTTCGAGGCAAGTTGGAACAGCCGTTCGACTTCCGCTTTGAGATCCGATGCAGAAAGCTTCTTCGCGATTTTCATGAGAAACGGGTATCTCCGTTTCGGGGGTTGCAAAACGCCCCGGCGCTGACTTGCCTTGAAACTACCGCGTGACCCGCCAGCAACCGGGCGCAATCATTCTCTTTCCGGGCTTCGCTCTGGGTAAGCGAGCGATTGCCGAAATCCGTTACCTTGCCGGATGCGTGAATTACGGATTGATCTCTTCCAATTGCCGCCGCCGGGTCTCTGTTGCCCCAAAGGTTGCGATGAGACCGATGAATGTAACAGCCGCGAAGACATAGAATACAGCGGCAACTCCGCCGCCCTTAAGAACGAACCCCACCAGGAACGGCCCCGCAGCCGATGCTGCCCGCAAGAAAGATGTAGCCAAGCCTGTTCCTGCGGCACGCATACGAGTCGGATAGATCTCGGGTGTGTAGAGATAAAGCATCGTGGCATTTGAGCCGAGCACTGCGAAAGTTAACGAGCCCAGCACGACCACGCTCTCGGGCGTCTTGGCCCCTAGCATGGCCAAACTGAACATCAGCACTGCCGACACCAGGAAAGCCATACCGAACCACAACTTGCGTCCGAGTTTGTCAACGAACAGAGCGCTGGTCGCCACAATTAGTACCTGGAGAATATTAGCGATCGATCCCCAGCGCAGAGAGTCGGCGATGCTGAGATGATAGACGGTACGGTAGAGGCTCGGTAGCCACGTACCGATGCCGTAATAGACGAAATAGGTGCTTGCCCACAAGACCCAGACGACTAACGTTCTGCGTCGGTAGAACGGCGACAATACTTCGCTCCACTTGGTTTTGGCGGCAGGAGCAGCCAAGGCTGCCATCCTTTTGGCGGCCGGCTCTATCCGGTCGGGGGTGGCCGCTTCGATCTGGGCAACGATTTTCGCGGCTTCATCGAGCCGGTCTTTTCCGATCAGCCATCGCGGCGACTCAGGAAGACGCCATACCAACACGGAGATGAACAGCGCAGGGACTCCGCCGAGAATAAACATTGACTGCCAGCCGAATCGGGGCACCATTAATATTCCCATCAGGCTCGCGCCCAATACGCCACAGGGAAAGATGGTTTCATAAAGCATTACAAAACGGCCCCGACCGCGCGCCTCGCATAGTTCGTTGATGTAGGCCGCTGCCACGGGCACTTCACCACCCAAGCCACAACCTTGAATCGTGCGGAAAATTGCGAGTTGGAGAAAGTTTCCGGAGAACGCACAGCAAAGGCTCATAATCCCATCAACCGCCATGGCACAGGCGACG
>JBEKQP010000016.1:0-32472 GCA_049519595.1 Candidatus Korobacteraceae bacterium
TGCTCGGTCGTCAACATGTCCGGCCAGCTCGGCGGTGCCGCCGCTCCGCTGATTGCCGGGATGCTTCTAGACAAATACAGCTGGGATGCCGTTTGGCTTTTTTGGGCGATCAGTTGTCTGCTGTGTCTGATGGTATTAGTTACCATCAGAGAACCCGTGGATGATCCGTTGATTTAACTCACTTTTGCTCTTAGCAAACCGATGAAGCGGAAAGCGTTTCGGAAAGTCGTCTTCACCTCTGCCGCGGTGGATCGAGCTACGGGAAACTGCACCACTATCCAATATTTTTTTCAAAGCGAAGATAGTATGATATCAGCCTATCAATCACTTGTTTCACCAGGAAACGTCTGGAACCTGCTAGAGTCGTGCGTCAGTGCAAAGGAGAAAGCTCCATGTCGCAATTAAAACTTAAGCTGCGGGGCGCTATTCCCGCTAATCTCATGGCGTTCAAGAACGATCTTTCCATCGACGAGGTTCAGTACCGCCGCCATATGCGCTGGCTGGCCGACGTGCCGGGCGTGGGAGCTATCGTCTGCAACGGCCATGCGGCCGAGGTTGCTGCACTCACCGAAGAGGAGCAGATGCGCGCCATCGCCGTTGCCCGGGACGAGGTAGGCAGCAAGGTGAAGTTAGTCGCCGGGGTATTCAGCGACGGCACGGCACACGCTGTGAGACTGGCACGCAATGCCAAAACCGCCGGAGCCGACGGTGTCCTGGTGTTTCCGCCCAGCCTCTTTATGTGGGGAGCGAATCTCCGCCCTGAAATGGCGTATCGCCACTTCGCTTCCATTGCCAACGAGGCCGATATTCCCATTGTCGTCTTCCAATATCCCGTCGCGAACGGATGGGGTTACAGCACGGAGCTATTGCTGAAGCTGGCTGAAATTGAAAACGTTGTGGCCGTCAAGGAGTGGAGTCAGGACATCGTAACTTTCGAGCGCAATCTGCGCGCGCTGCAATCCGCACCCCGGCCGATCGCCGTGCTGAGCAGTTTTAGCGCATCTCTCTACGCCACCTTTGCTCTTGGCGCCGATGGCGCGATCTCCGGCATGGGCAGCGTCGTTGCTGATTGGCAGGCGCAGATGTTCGACGCCGTGCAGCGCGGCGATACGAAGGCAGCCATCGCCCTAAACAACAAACATTTCATCCTCGGGCAGGCGTTTTACGCGCCCCCGTTCCTCGACATGCACAATCGCATGAAAGAAGCTCTAGTCATGCTCGGACGGTTGAATCGTGCCGTGGTCCGTCAACCACTGGAGAAGATTCCGCCCGCCGATCTGGAGAGGGTGCGCACCGCCCTGATCAAAACCGGATTGCTGAAGGCGCGTAAAGCCCGCGCGGTCTAAAGACTGGGGGACGAAGTCTTATAAATTTCGAGCGGAGACGACGCTGGAAGTCAACGCCGTCATTAAAGTCGGCGGTGGGGAGCGATGTCAAGGAGAGCCACACCTTCAATCCAGAACAGGAATCCAGGGGATCGCAAATGAACAAACACACAAAATCGTGGGCTTCACGAATAGTTCTAGTTCTTATGGGCGCGTTTGTTTTGTGCGCCGCCACCGCCGCCCTAGCCCAACGCGGAGCGCCGATCAAGATAGGCTTTGTAACCGAACTATCCGGGCCCTGGGCGTTTATCGGTACAAACTGTGTGGCTGGCCTGAACATGGCCACTGATGAGATCAACAAGGCGGGCGGTGTGCTCAACCGGTCGCTGCAATTTATTATCAAGGATAATCAGACAAATCCGTCTTCAGCACTGGCTGCTGCACGCACTCTTGACGTCAACGACAAGGTTGCGGCTTTGAGCGGTCCCACCAATTCCGACACTTCGCTTTCCATGTACGGGTATGCGGAGCAGCAAAAGATACCGTTCCTGGTGCCGGTTGCCGCCTTCCCGCAGTTGACCAAACCGGGCACGCATTATACCTTTCGCATCGAACCGGATGCCGCTGGTTGGGGATACGCGATCGCAAAATTCACCGAACAGCAAAAGCCGGGTGCAAAAGTGGCGCTGATGTATTCCGACACCGCATTGGCGCACGCGATCGTGGCTGGATTCCAGTATCAGGCACCGAAATCTAAACTTTCGATTGTGTCCAATATCCTTTTCCCGCAGGGCTCCAGCGATGCGACGGTGCAGGCGGCGCAAGTCAAAGCCACCAAGCCTGACTATGTGATCGTTATCGGCGCCGGCGCGTTTGACAACGTGCTGACCAACCAGTTGCTCGACCTCGGTATCAAGCCTGCGCAGATCATCCATCCGTTTGGCATGACCACCCAGGTATTCGGCTGGGGAACGAGAAGTATCGGTTCGATCTATGGCACTTTCTTCGACCATGGCGAGAACTCGTTGACCCCCGAAGGCAAGAGTTTCATCTCGCGTTTCGATAGCGCGAACGGCCGACCACCCTCCTATATCGAAAACTTTTGCTATAACACGGCCTATGTCTTTAAGGAAGCGCTGCAAGTGGCCGGTAGCGATGATCGCGAGAAGTTGCGCAACGCACTGTCCAAGTTGAACACTAAGGAAATTACCAGCGGCGTTCCCATCAAGTTCGACAAGAACGGCGCACGCAAGGAATACATGTATTTTATGGAAATAGTGTCGGTCAATGGCAAGCGGACCTACCAATCCAAGCAGCGTTTATACATCGAGTGGAATCCGGAAGTCCTTCCCGTGTACGACATAATCAAGTGAATTGGCATAAGCCTCGCACCGCCCTGCGGGCCTAGCGCACCTGCGGGGCTTTAACCCGGAATTTTAATTATGTCCGATTCCACTTTGCTGATTATCTTATCCACGCTATCAACCGGTCTGCTCATGGGCGCGATCTTCTCGCTGGTTGCCGCCGGCGTGACGATCGTCTACGGCTGCGTCTGGCTGCCTAACGCCAGCAATGGCCAGTTTTTTCTACTCGCCGCGCTGGCGGCCTGGACCTTCACTTTATCCTTCGGGTGGAGCAGCTTGGCTGCGTCACTCGCCGTGATCGTGTTGGGAGTGCTACTGGCGGTCGTGCTCGAACTGGTTTTAATCCGCCACTTGTATAACGCCCCCAACCGGAATGTCGCGTACTTCGTCGTCACGCTCGGCATGACGCAGATCTTGTCGGGCATATTCTCGTTGACTTACGCCAAGTGGAGCGATCAGTTCTCGGTGCCGCCGGTAATCGAGGGGATCACCATGCTCGGGCCATTTCCAATATCGAACAACCGCTTGCTGGCGCTGGCGATTAGCCTGGGCGTACTCGGCCTGTTGTTTGCTCTGCTTCGTTATCATCCATACGGCCGCGCGCTCAGGGCGGTGTTCCAAAATCGCGAAGCGGCGGCATTGCGCGGGGTCAACGTAAGGGCGATCTACAGACTGTCGTTTGTGCTGGGTTCGACCATCATATTCCTGGGCGGAATTCTATTTGCATTTGCGTATAGCTTTGACTTGAGCGTCGCGTGGACAATGTCAATCACGGCGTTTGCAATCATGATCGTGGGCGGGCCGGGATCGGTGCTTGGCGCACTGGTAGTCGGCATGACTTTTGGCTTTACGCAGGCGATTGTGAGCATCTTTGCCAGCCCAACGATAGCGATGTTCTCTTATCTTGGGGCAATGCTGATCATGCTGCTTTTCCAACCTAATGGATTATTCAAACGATGACTAGCTATTCCAAATCCGGCATTGCGGCGGCAGCGCTGGTGGTGCTGCTTGCTCTGCCCTTTCTGCTTGCAGGGAATCGCTTTTTAGGGTTCGTACTGGGCATGACCTTGATCAGCCTGCTGTGGGCAACGGGCATGAATCTGCTTTCCGGATTTGTGGGGTTGATGCCGCTGATGTTCGCCGGGATCGCGGGCATCGCGGGCTATGCGATGGTATATTTCACTCGCACTGCCGGATGGTCGTTCTGGCTGGCGATGCCGGTAGCATCGCTGCTGGCAGCGCTCATTGGGGTGGCATTAGGGCTGCCGGCGTTGCGGCTCAAAGGGTTTTATTTTACCCTCTGTTCGCTGGTCATCCAGTCAGTGCTTACCCTGGCTTTCATCTTTTTTCCGAAATTCACGAACGGCGACACCGGTATTACCGAGATCGCGCCGCCAGACTGGTTCGGCGGCACCGCGCTCACCGGCGTACGTTTCGATTTTGTCCTCGCGGTCGCTGCCGTCGTCGGCATTCTCTTTAGTACCTGGCTGACGCGAACTCATCTCGGCAAGAAGTTCGTTGCCGTCCGCGAAGACGATGTGCTGGCAGAGTCGATTGGAATTGACGTGGTGCGCACCAGGATTACGGCGTTCTTCATCGTATCGCTCTATGCGGGCATCGGAGGTTGTTTCTATTCCTCCTACGTTGGTTTTATATCGCCGCGCGCCTTCGATGTTTTGGTATCGCTGAACATCTGGTTGTTTGTCACGTTTGGCGGTCGGGGTACAATCCTCGGGCCGATCATCGGCACCGCTATTCTTGCCCCGATCCCGTTCCTGCTACAGGATCTTCAGGCGTTCAAGGACATTTTGTCGGGTACGCTGATCATCCTGGTCACGCTGCTCATGCCCGGCGGAATCTATGGCGCATGGTTGAAACTGCTGTCGCGCAAGCGGGGCAAAGAAGTTCAAACAACACAAGTACGCGAGCAAGGGGTATGAAACTGCTAGAAGTAAGTGGGCTTTCCAAGAGCTTCGGCGGTGTTGCCGCGCTGGCTAACGTGGTGGGCCATTCGATTGAAGGCGAGACGCTGGGAATGATTGGTCCCAACGGTTCGGGGAAAACCACCTTCGTCAACGTCGTTAGCGGCCATGTGCGGGCTGATAGCGGCACTTTGACCTTCGCTGGCGTGAATATTGCGCGCATGCGCCCTCATCAGCTGGCTGGAGTCGGATTGTGCCGCACCTATCAGGCGGTCCGAGTGTTTTCCGAGCTGTCCACTCGTCAGAATATCGAGAATGCGCGCTTGCTGCTGGAGGACAGGGGTCTCGGAACGGCCGAAGTTCGCGAGTTAACCGAATGGCTGCACCTTGACCGGAAGCTCGACAAGCAGGCCGGCAGTCTCACGCTCTTCGAGCAGCGCCGGCTGGAGTTGCTGATGCGATTGGTGCTCAAACCGCGGCTAATCATGCTCGATGAGCCGGTTGGCGGATTAGCAATCACCGAAGTGAATGAAATGATCACGCTGCTGCAGGAATTGAAAGCGCGTTGTTCCCTTTTCGTGATCGAGCACACGATGCGCGTCATTCGCGAACTGGCAGACCGCGTCATGGTGCTGATCGCGGGCGAAAAGGTGGCTGACGGTCCACCCTCTGAAATTCTCCAAAATCAGCGGGTGATCGACGAATACCTCGGAAATGTTGCCCATGCTTGAAATATGTAATCTCGTCGTCCGCTACGGACCTTTTCTTGCTTGCAATGACATCAGCATGTGCGTCAAGCCAGGCGAAATTGTTGGTGTGATCGGTCCGAACGGCGCCGGCAAGAGTTCGATTGCGCGAGTCATCGCCGGTCTGGTCAGGCCGGCGGCCGGCAGTGTTCATTTTCTGGGGCAGTCGATCGTTGGCACCCAGTCACATCTGCTGATTCGCCGAGGTTTGTCGCTGGTACCTGAAGGACGCGGGCTGTTTCCGTACATGTCGATCGAAGAGAATCTACTGATGGGCGGATATTCGCTGACCAGCCATGAACGGCGCAAGGCGTTGATGGAGCGAAGCTATGAGCTGTTCCCGATACTGAAGCAGCGCCGCCGCCAAATCGCGGGCACCATGTCCGGCGGGCAGCAGCAAATGCTTGCCGTAGCGATGGGCCTGATGGGCGATCCGAAGCTTTGCATCTTCGACGAGCCGTCGCTTGGGCTGGCGCCGATCGTGATCCAGGTGATCAGTGAGGCGCTGCAAGCACTGCGCAAACTGGGCCTGACCGTGTTATTGATCGAGCAGAATGCGAAACTGGCAGGCACTGTTGCGGATCGTATCTATATCGTTTCGGCGGGATTGATCCAATATCACAATACGCCGCAAGAGCTACTGCAGAACCCGGAAGTGCTGGAGAAATTTGTAAGCGCCTGAAGCGGGGCTCTTTGCATGCAGTGCAAAGCTGTCCTTCGCCGATCTGATCTCGCCATTCATTGCACTGTTTCTTTACGTCCGAGTGTTTCGCGCACTTTGCGCGCAAGCGTGCCCAGACTGAACGGCTTTTGCAAGAAGGTTGTGCCCATCTCTTGAATGCCATGCCGCAACACCGCATCGTCTGAGTGGCCGGACATGTAGATCGTCTTCAGGTCGGGGCGCAGGCTTCCCAGCATTTGCGATAGCTCTCGGCCACTCATTTTCGGCATCACGAGATCCGTAATTAAGAGGTCGATGCGCCCCTCATGTTGACTCGCCACCGAAAGTGCATGTTGGCCCGAGCTGGCTGCGAAAACCTTGTATCCCACGCTACGCAAGTAGTCGCATATCGCTTCCCTCAGAGCTTCTTCATCTTCGGCGACTAGTATTGTTTCCGTCCCTCGTGGCCGCGCTTCGGCCTTCGCCGACATATCCGGAGCGGTTGCCCCCTTCGCCCTTGGCAGATAGATCCGGAAACTGGCGCCCTGCCCAAGTTCGCTATCGACCCACACGTAACCGCCGCTTTGTTTCACGATGCCGTACACTGTGGCCAGTCCCAGCCCCGTTCCTTTGCCCACCTCCTTGGTCGTAAAGAATGGCTCAAAGATCTGTCCCTGCATCTCTTTACTCACGCCCATACCGGTGTCAGTGACCGACATTTTCACGTAATCTCCAGGCAATACGTACGGTTGCCCACCAACACTCCCTTCCTTCACCGTGGCATTTCCGGTCGTGACCGTAAGTGTGCCACCTTGAGGCATTGCATCTCGGGCGTTCAAGCAGAGGTTCATCAGAACCTGAACAATCTGATCCGGGTCAGCCTCAATCGCCCAGAGCGGCTCCGCCGCGTTCACCCGGAATTCAATATCTTCGCCGATTAGCCGCCTTAACATCTTCGCGGCCTCACCGATCACCGCATTCAGGTCGAGCACGACCGGTGAAAGAATCTGCTTGCGGCTATATGCCAACATCTGCCGCGTAAGACTGGCAGCACGATCGGCAGCCTTCATAATCTGTTGCGTGTTGTTTCGTAGAGTGTCGCGGGCAGGAAGACTGTCTTGCAGCATTTCCGTGTAGCTCTGGATGACCATAAGGAGGTTGTTGAAATCATGGGCAATGCCGCCGGCGAGCCGACCCACGGCCTCCATCTTCTGCGCCTGTCGAAGCTGTTGCTCCAGCTTTTCCCGTTGCTGCTCTGCCCGTTTGCGATCGCTGATATCGCGGGCTATTCCGATAAAGGCCGGCTGGCCGCGGAACACGATCTTGGCGACGCTTAGCTCTACAGGAACCTCAACCCCGTCAGCCCGGATATGGGCGCTCTCGTAAGTCCCAGAAGGCACTTGCCCCCTCAAGCGAGCCGAGGCCCTCTGGGCAAATCGCGAGGGTATGAAGTCCAAGATTCTGAGTTGAAGCAGTTGGTCACGGGTGTATCCAAGTTGCTCACACGCGGCCTCATTCACCTCGATGATCCGGCCTTGATCGCTGGCAACAAAAATTCCGTCCGGGGCCAGCCCCACGATCGTTCGCAGTCTTTCCTCGCTCTCCGCGAGCGCCCGCTGCGCCAGTTTGATCTCGGTAATGTCCACCGCTACCCCGATAAGAGCCGGTTCACCTGTTCCCGGAGCGACAAACGGCATTTTGATCGTCTGATGGGTGCGCACGCGGCCTGTTATGTCGTGAAATGTCTCTTCGGCCGTGAACTTCGGCCTGCCGCTGTCAATGACCTCCCGGTCCTCCTTCATGAACCGCTCTGCTTCGTCGCGGTCAGAGAGGTGGTCTATCGTGCGGCGGCCAACCATCTGTTCCGAAGAAATTCCGCTAGCCTCGGCACAGGCACGATTGGCAAGCAAGTAACGACTCTCCCGATTCTTTACGAAGATAAAGTGGGGCACGAGATCGATTACCGCCCGCAGAAGACGCTCGCTTTCGCGTAGCGCTTCTGCTGCCTTCTTCCGCTCGGTGACGTCTTCGATGATTCCAATATTGAATTCTTTGTTCAGGCGGGAACTGATAACGCGGCCCCAAATGGTCGTGCCGTCTTTGCGTAGATAGCGCTTCTCGATTTCGACAGATTGCCGTTTACCGCTCGTCACCAGCTCAAACAACTGCAAGTTTTTCGCAATGTCGTCCGGGTGCGTGTAGTCCGTAAACTTCGAGCCTTTCAGTTCTTCCGCCGAGTATCCGCACATCCGTAGATGCGCTGCGTTATATTCGATCAAACGCCCTTCCCTGTCGGTAATTACAATTCCTACCGGAGCATTGTCCAAGATGGCCTGCAGCCGGTCCGCCGTAGCTTGCAGTTGTTGCTCCGCTTGCTTATGCGCGGTGATATCTTCAACGATTCCAACATTGTTTCCATCATTTAACTCGGCAGCGACGACACGTACCCAGATGGTCTTGCCATCTTTACGGATGTAGCGCTTTTCCATTTCATAGGACTGCAGCTTGTGACTTCCGAGCTGCTCATACAGCTGGAGATTTTTCGCAACATCGTCCGGGTACGTGTAGTCCGTAAACTTCGTGCCTTTCAGCTCTTCCGCCGAGTACCCGCAAATTCGTTGGTACGCCGCGTTCGGTTCAATCGTGTGGCCTTCCCGATCATTAATCACGATTCCCACCGGTGCATTTTCGAGAATCGCTTTTAGTCTCTCGGCCGTGGCCTGAAGTTGCATTTCCGCACGCTTGCGCTCGGTTAAATCCCTATAGACAACATGTATAGCAGCCAAGCCGCCTTCGACCATGGCCGGTGCAGCAACCATGGAGACACACACGCGTGTGCCATCCTTGCGGAGCCGAATCGTTTCCTTGTCGAGCCGTTCACCAAGGGCAATCGAGTGCAGTTGGCCCTCAATCTCGTTCCGCAACTCGTCAGGCACAATCAAATCGGCGGTATCCCGGCCTATGACCTCCTCTTTTTCGTAGCCAAACATCCGGGTGAACTCTTGATTTACGCTCAGGATTCTGGTGTTCATGTCGAGTAAGCAGATCGCTACTGGCGCTGTTTCAAACAGCTCGTCCAGGTAGGCTCGGTGATTGCGGAGCTCTTCCTCCGCCCGCCCGCGTGCCATGCCGATCAGGCGGTAAATTAACCAGGTGCTTACGCCGACGAACATGGCTCCCTTAAGAACCGATATCTGAGTTGCTCTTCCCGCGGACAGCCCCCAAAAGCCCAGAGCTTGGTCCGAAATGAGAATCCATAGCGTCGATACGACAAAGTAGAAGCCGGCGATCTGTCCGGGACTTAATTGGGCCCAAAAGCCCTTTCGAAAACGCACGCGCACTCCTTGGTGTGCTCAGATTAAGGAAGCCACATGAGGGAAGAACACCCGATGCCCCTGCTTCTTCGTGGATCTCTATATATCGGGCTCAAACGCCATCGCCATTAGCTCAGCAATAGAAATATTGTCTCCGAAGTCGGTTCCTGATCTGCTCAAACTCTCGGAATTGATGAGTCGGCTCTGTGGTGGATTGGCCCACCTGAAGATTAGCCAAGGATAGTTGCGGGACCGGCACAATACTATAAACGATTTACCCTAACCCCGGCTCAGTGTGCGAATCAATGCTCTCGCAGCAAAGCTGACTGACGAAAACCACGCCGGATTCCTCCCTGGCGCCAGTTCTGCCCGCACTCCCAATGCCGAATCAGCAGCTCAAAAACCATGCAATGGGGAACACCGATAATCTGCGGCAGCCTTGCGTGGTGAGGCTACGAAGAACGCCCGACCGAAGAAGGCGATCCCATGCCGCAGCGCCTCCCGTGTCAGGCGCCATTGACTACGACGCCGAGCCGTTCGTAACGAGAACAGGTCCGCGCGCCATAATTAGCAGGCTTTTAATACGATTTTTGAGGAGGAAATCCAATACTCAATTTAACATGAGTTTTCCGGGAGGAACTCCGATGGCCAACAAGAAGAGGAATCTGTCCAGCTTAATACTGCTCGTTGGGATGTTGACTACCGTAATGCTGTTCTCCGGCTGCGAAACGAAACCGGCGTCTGAATCAAAACAGATTGTCGTATACAACTCGCCGCCCGAGTGGGCGAACTGGGGCGAGATGCTCAAGCGATTCAGCGCCAAGACCGGCATTCAGGCTACGCCGGACAATAAGAACAGCGGACAGACCGTCACCGCACTGATCGCCGAGAAGGCAAAACCGCTCGCCGATGCTGCGTACCTTGGGATTACTTTCGGCTACGAGGCAGCGAACAGAGACCTGCTGACAGGCTATAAACCGTCGGGGTTCGACGAGATCCCAAAAGAGTTGAAAGACCCGGAAGGCCGCTGGATGACTATCCACTACGGCGCGATCGCGTTCATCGTTAATACTGATGCGCTGGGCAAAACGCCGGTTCCCAAGAGCTGGGCGGACCTTTTGAAACCGGAGTACAAAGGCAAGGTCGCGTTCCTCGATCCGACTTCGGCGGCAGTGGGATACTCAGTCGCGGTTGCAGCGAATCTCGCGATGGGCGGATCTCTCGATGACTGGGAACCTGGATTCAAGTACTTCAAGCGCTTGGAGGCACAAGGCGTCGAGCATCCGAAGCAGACGGCAACGCCACGGGTGATCAAGGGAGAAATTCCTATCTTGATTGATGCGGACTTCAATGGGTACCGCCCGAAGATCAAAGAGAACGCCCCGCTGCAGGTGGTAATTCCGGCTGAAGGCTCACTGAAGATGCCCTATGTGATCGGGATGGTAAAGGGCGCGCCGCGTCCCGACGCCGCGAAAAAACTCATCGATTATGTGCTGTCTGACGAAGGGCAAAAGATCTGGGCTGGCGGATTCGTGCAGCCAATTCGCGCAGGTATGGTCCCTCCCGAAGTTGCCGGTCAGATGCTGCCGGCTTCCGACTATGCGCGGGCAAGGTCAGTCGATTTTCTAAAAATGCAGCAGGTTCAAAAGGCCTTCACCGATCGCTGGCAAGCCGAGATTGTTGCCAAGTAACTTTCCGTGCGGTTAGTTTGGCACGTCCTCTCGGCCAGCGGCTTCTCTTTCGGCGGGGAGGATAGTGCGTGTTGATTCAAGGCTGGGGGAACATGATGATAAGCCGCCGCATGGCGGATAAACTATGGGTCTCGGCACTGTTGCTCCCGGCCATTCTGACCGCAGCGTACTATTTTATTTACCCGATGCTGGTGCTGGGCCTAACCAGCCTCCATTCGGAAGCTGGACTGAGCATCGTGCATTACACCGAGATCCTGACCAAGGCTCAATATCGGGAGTCGCTGTTCGATACGATCTTCCTGTCGGTTGCAGTGACGCTGGTAACACTGGCGATTTCGACGCTGCTGTCGATGGTACTGGTGCGCTGGGAATTTCCGTTGAAGAAGCTATACCAGGCACTGATCACCTTCCCTCTGTCTTTCCCCGGCGTTGTCGTTGGCTTCATGATCATTATTCTGTTCGGTAGGACGGGCGTTATCCCCAATGTGATCGCTCAATTCACCGGCAAGCCGATGCTGCAAATCGCCTATACGAACTGGGGACTGTTTTTTGCCTATCTTTATTTCAGCATTCCTAAAGTCACCATGACCATGGTCGGTTCGGTACACAAACTGGACATGCGGCTCGAAGAAGCCGCGCGCAGCCTCGGCGCCACCCCGGCCGTCAGCTTTCGCCGGGTTGTCCTGCCTGCCCTGTCGCCGGCGCTGGTAGCGGCCGGAGCTTTATGTTTTGCTACTTCGATGAGCGCATTCGGGACGGCCTTCACACTGGCCCAGAATATCAGCGTGCTGCCGGTCTTGATGTATACGGAATATACGCTGTCTTTCCAGATCGAAGCGGCCAGCGCAATGGCAATCACATTAGGAGTGATCACGCTGCTGTTCAACTACGCTTACCGGACTATCGGGGAAAGGGGGTAGGCAGGTGCGAAGATGGGGTCCCGGGCGTGTTCTGGTCCTTTTAGTCGTCGTCCTGGTATCGGCTTTTCTGATTGTGCCGGTATTCATCTCAATCATCGGATCGTTTTCCGGTTATTGGGGACTGACGATGTTTGAAAAAGGGCTGACCCTGAGATGGTACGCATATGTCTGGGAGAATTATTCCCACACCATAAAATTTAGCGTAATCATCGCCGCGGCGACCGTCATAATCGACATCCTGCTGGGTGTTCCCGCCGCGTACGCGCTGTCAAAGGGTCGCTCCCGCTGGTCGACCGGATTAGAGGAACTGCTCTCTGTGCCGGTGGCGATACCGGGGATTGCAATTGCTTTGGCGCTCATCCAGACCCACAACTACTTGTCCGGAAGTTGGCTGTTCATCGTCGTCGGCCATGTGATTTTCACCATGCCGCTGATGCTCCGTGCCGTCACGGCCGCACTGCGAACGGCAAAGCTGGCTGCGATGGAGGAGGCTGCGGCCAGTCTAGGTGCCGGCCGGGGCACCCGATTGATTCGAGTGGTTGTTCCGAATGTGCGCGACGCAATTGTTGCCGGGTCGCTGATGGTGTTAACCATGTCGCTGGGCGAATTCAACCTGACGTTTTTCCTGTATACGCCTTTGACGATGACGATGCCTGTTGGTCTATATGAATCCTATGCCTCTTTGCGGATTGAAATCGGTAGCGCCTACACTACGCTTTTCCTGCTGTTCACCCTGCCGCTGATGGCGCTGATCCAGTACCTCGGAAGTGAGAAGGTAGAGGGGCAAGGTTTCTGATGACGCATCTGACGATAGACAGGTTGACGAAGCAGTATGCCAAGAGCGTTTATGCCGTCCGCGAAGTGTCGCTTGAGGTTGAGAAAGGCGAAACGATGGTGCTGGTTGGCCCGTCCGGGTGCGGGAAGACCACAACGCTCCGGATGACGGCTGGGCTCGAGATCCCCACATCTGGAAGAGTGTTGTTTGGCAATAAAGACGTAACCGACTTGCCGCCGGAAAAACGGGGTGTCGGCATGGTGTTTCAGAACTATGCGTTGTTCGCGAACATGACTGTGGCACAGAATATTGCCTTCGGGCTCGAAATGCGTGGGGCTTCGCGGGACAGGATTGGCAGCCAGGTCACGACGATGATGAACATGATGGGCATAACCGAACTCGCCGCGCGCAAACCCGCTCAGCTATCCGGCGGACAGCAGCAGCGTGTAGCCTTTGCCCGGGCCCTCGCTATCGAACCCGAGTACCTGCTCCTGGATGAGCCGCTTACGGCCCTTGATGCCAAGCTCCGCGACAGCTTGCGCGTGGAACTGGCCAGGCTATTAAAGGAGCTGAACATCACGGCTCTTTACGTGACCCATGACTTGACGGAGGCTATGGCCCTGGGAGACCGGATCGCGGTGATGAATCATGGACAGATTCAGCAATGCGACACGCCGCGGGAAATCTACCACAATCCGGCAAATGCTTTCGTCGCCGGCTTCATCGGGCGCACGAATTGCTATCGCGGCCTGCTTGAGTCATCAGATGGCGGCGGCTTGGCCGTGAACCTCGGATTCGCTACCCTTCCGGTCGCTTGCGACCCGGGCGGCCGCGAAGTCGTTGTCATCTTCCGACCCGAGGACTTACGCGTTGCTGCGCCTGATGAGACTCCGCACTTCGTCGTTCACATTACGGATATCCTGTTCCTGGGCGCGAGAGTCCGCGGCATAGGACGCCTGTCAGGTGGTGAGGAGATAGTGATCGACCTCGATAACGCCGTCAGCATCCGCTCCGGCGACAATGTGGGCTTCTGTATCCGCCCCGGAAAGATCGTCGTTCGCTCCGCGGATTTTAACCTACCGAGGTAACGAGAATGAAGATTTGCGCCAACACACTGCTTTACATGGAAGAGCCGCTGACAACCTCGTTGAAAAAACTCGGCGGAATGGGGTTTTCGGCAATTGACATTTTTGCCGATTCACCGGCAATCGATTATCGCCAGCCGCAACCGGACGAGATAACTCAGATCAAGTCCCTGGGACAAAAGTACGGTGTTGAATACTCGATGCACGGACCTTGTTGGGACATCAATCCGGCATCGGAGAATGCCGGACATCGCGAAGATGTCGTTGCCCATTATCTTCAGGGCATACGCCTGGCAGCAGCCATCGGCGCAAGCACGATGGTCGTCCATTCCGGCTGGAAATCGGATTCCAAGCTCTCGGCGCGTGACGCGCTGCGATATTCCACCGAAACCATTGCCCGGTGCGCAACGGAAGCAGAGCGACTGGGCGTCACTCTGGGCGTGGAGAATGTGGGCTACGGGGCGGTAAACATGTTCGACGGCATTGAAGATTGGATCGGCATTGCCAAGAGTATCGCCAGCCCGGCCGTCGGCTTGACGCTGGACACTGGCCATGCTGTTCTCGAGGGTTTCGATCCGGCTGCGGCGATCCTTGCCGCCGGACCTCGGCTAAAGCATGTCCATCTTCATTCCAATATGGGCAAGGCCGACGATCATCTGCGACTCGATCGAGGAATCGTCGATTTCGGACCGGTGATCCGGGCGATGCGCCAGATTGGTTTCGCGGGCCACGCGTCAATAGAAATTTACGCTCCCGACGGCGAGAAAGAAGAAGCCCTGCAAGCAAGCCGGAAGCTTTTGCAGGAACTTTGGGAAATGGCCAACTGAACGGCAAAACAAAATAGGACGCTCCTCCTCTGCAAAGCAAAGCCCCTCAACCAAGCATGGCTGAAGGGGCGAAGAGCTAGATTCATTTTACGGAACGGGTTCAGCGCCGTCCGACTCCGCCGTGCCCACCACTGAAGGCGTGCCCGCCGCGGAAGCCGCCGGCAACCTGTCCACCTCGGAAACCGCCGACAACGTTCCCACCGCGGAAGCCTCCCCGATAACCGTAGCCGCCGCGGTAAAAGCCACGGCCCCAGCCTCCGCCATACCACCCGCCGCCGACTACGACTCCGCCGTAGGGATAGGCGCAGGAATAGTAAGGATAGTAACCGCAGGCATAATAGGGGTAAGGCGCAGGCGCAACGTACCCGTATGGGGCGACGCCGATTCCAACTGCCACTTGCGCGCTCGCCCCCGGCGGCGCAGCCAGGGCAAACATCAGCACCAGACCGAATAGCGCGATAAGGGTCTTTTTCATTGTCCAGACCTCGATCCTCTGTAATAAAGAGAAACCCGTCGGATTGAAAAAGTTTTGTCTGGTACTCTGGGTTCGCGCCGCACTGGTCGCACACACGCCCGTTATCCGCACGGTGTTCTTGCGCCTACCCTGGATTCTGCAGCTACATAGTGAGCTGCTGAGCCGGCAGCTTTGCTCCGCTACTTGTTCGCAAGTATCCCACGCTGTTGAAGTCCCGGCGAAGACCCTGTTCCGGCGTTGGCTTGGGTTCGGTCCTGAGCCGGACTCTCCGTCTGCATAGAGGAGAGTTCAGCCTTACCAAATTTTGGCTCGCTCACATAACCGTGTATGTGGTCCTTGCTGATCTTGTTGATCACCACCTGAGCAGGCTGCTCCTCCTCGCTGGTATAAAACATCGCAGGCTCGTAAAGGTTGACGTGCTTCTTAGTGACGACGCGATCATCCACCAGCAAGTCGAGGTCGGCGTACTGGTGCTTGGCGTCGGACCTGCGTAGCTTGATGTTCATAGTACCGGCATGGCTAAACTGTTTCGCCCTCTGGATATCGAATTCGTAGTACCGCCGTTCGCCCTTGCGCTGAAGCACCACGAGTTCCGCGTGGGTGCGAGCGATAGAGCCCTGGAGTTCGGTGCGGGTGGTCGATAAATCCTGCTGGGTTGAAGAGATGGCCTTGCCCTGCTCGTCCAGTTGCGACTGCACTTTTCCCCAGCGCGGATCGTCACGAACTGCACGATGCGAGGCCGAGCGGTGCTGCGTAGGGGTGCCGGACTTGCCTTTCACGCTGGATTCAGTTCTCGTCGGAGCCGGGGTCTCCACGACTTGCGGCTTGGGGGCCGAGAGCTCGTTTACCTTTGCCGTGAGCTGCTCAATCTCGGCGGTGGTGCTCTTGAGTGAAGTGGCGATTGCCGCGTTCCGCTCCAGCGCCGCGACCGCGACCCCGTGCTCGTGGACCGTGTATCCACTCAATGCCGCAACGCTTAGGGCGAAGGCGGCCGCAACCGCGATTCGTGGGCCTGAGAGCCACCGGCGTTCCGGTCTTTGCTTGATCGGCGCGTCCTCTGGAATTGGTTCAAACATGTCTGGAGATCCTCCCTCAGCGAGAGCAAGTGCAAGCCCGTTGCCAACGTCGGGGTTGCGCTAACTCATTTGTGAGTGGCGGGTTACGAAGAAGGCCTTAGGTCGCCCATGGTCAGCGACAATGGAAAAATTACGCCCGGGTAAGCAGAAACGCTTCGGCCTGCCAATGTGACCGAACGTCCAGGTTGGGCCACCAGCGCGCATGGATCGTGATTAGCTGGGCACTCAGCAAACGGCAAGTCGAGTTGGCTAGCAGCGCGGAAACCGAACAAAGTTCTTGACGCCGGGAAAATGAGTCCCGTTTCCGCCTAATTTCCGCCCTGATCCAATCGGTGAGGGAGCACCGCGTCCGGCGCAGCTCACAGGACGACGTCTTGTCCAATCCCTGCCTTCCGCGCCCTGTCATAGACGAGTTTCGCGGTCGCAGCATCCTGAATCGCCAGTCCGTTGGATTTGAATAGGGTAATCTCCTGAGCGTTGGCCCGCGCCGGCTTGCGGCCGAGAACGATTTCTCCCAGCTCCGCGTAAATATGCGTCTGCGAAATGGCTCCTTCTTGCAGCGGGATCATGATGTCACCCGCCTCTTTCAAGCACGCTTCCAACGAATCGCCAACCACCTTGGCGCGCCGGATAATGGCCGTATCCAATTCGCGCGCGCCCGGCGAGTGACTTCCGATGCCGTTGATGTGCGTCCCGGGCCTCACCAGGGAACCATCGAATAACGGGGTCGAGGATGACGATGCCGTGCAGACGATATCCGCTTTGGCCAGTATCTGCGCCGGCGAATCGGCTGGGCGGATCTCGAGTCCCAGCTTGGCGCTCATCTCCCGGATGAACGCAGATAAAGCGTCGGCGGACACGTCGTAGACGTAGGCCTGCGACAGTTCTCTGGTTATCGCCATCGCCCAGAGTTGCATCTTGGCCTGCACGCCGGCTCCAAGAATCCCCGCAACCTGGCCTTTGTCGGTCCGCGCAAGATATTTTGTGGCCACCCCGCTGACCGCGCCGGTCCGGACCGCCGTTAGATAGCCGCCATCCATGATGCAGGTCACTTCGCCGGTGGCGGGATCCTGGAGCAGCACCTTCCCGATCGTGGTCGGCAGGTTGTGCCGGGTGGGATTGTTCTTGTAAACGGTCACGACCTTGCAGGCCAGCGCTCCCATCTGCTTGAGATAAGCGGGCATATACAGCGATATGCCATCCGGGGGCGTAATTCCGATTCTTAGCGGCAGCACCGCGGTGCCCGACGCCAACTCGGCGAACGCCTTCTCTACCACGTCTATGCATTCCCGCATGTCGAGCACGCGAACCACGTCGTCTTTCGTCAATAGAAGCGGCACGTTAATCTCCCGGCCCCAATGGGGTCATCCACGGGCCCTAACGGACCCTCGCGAAATAATATGATATTTTTAGATTCACAGGTTAGCTCAATTAACCAGATCCACACTTGGGTATCTCCGTGTGCGCTCGAGTACCGGTGGCCCTCGTTGAATCCGAACAACCGACTCGCTGATCAGCGGATATTATTTCAAGGCTACACAGGTTGCGGGAAACCGGTTCTCAAGTTTGCGACCACCGTCGCTCAAGGACACACGATGCGTGATTCTAAACCTCGTCTTTCGCCTGAGCAGTTGCGTAGTCAGCGCATGCAAAACCAGAAGTCTCCCGAGCAGTTGCGCAGTAATCGCTGGTGGGGTCCGCAGGATCTGCGGTCCTTTGGTCATCGTTCCCGATTGAAACAGATGGGCTATTCCGCCGATGATTACGTAGGCCGTCCGGCAATCGCCATTTTCAATACCTGGGACGACCTCAACCAGTGTCACGCACACTTCAAACAGCGGGTCGAAGACATCAAGCGCGGTGTGCTGCAAGCCGGCGGCTTTCCTATTGAAATCCCCGCCATGGCGTTGGGCGAGATGTTCATCAAGCCGACGACCATGATGTACCGCAACTTCCTGGCGATGCAGGTTGAGGAGTCGATCCGCTGCAATCCAGTAGATGGCGTGGTGCTGATGGGCGGCTGCGACAAGACGACTCCCGCGCTGATCATGGGAGCTATCAGCGCGGGCGTGCCCGCAATTTACTTCCCGGCCGGGCCCATGCTGCGTGGCAACTGGCACGGCAAAATGCTAGGCAGCGGCAGCGACGTCTGGAAGTATTGGGACGAGAAGCGAGCGGGCAAGATTACCGACCGGGACTGGGACGAAATCGAAAGTGGCATTGCGCGCTCTCACGGAATCTGCATGACCATGGGCACGGCCGCAACCATGACTTCTCTGGCGGAAGCTCTCGGCATGTCGCTTCCCGGCGCTTCCTCAATACCGGCGGCGGACGCGGGACATCCGCGGATGGCGGCCGAGTGTGGCCGGCGAATCGTGGAGATGGTTTGGGAAGATCTTCGCCCGGCCGAGATTCTGACTCCCAAGGCTTTTGACAACGCCATCATCGTGCACGCTGCCATCGGCGGCTCGACGAACGCCTTCATCCACCTGATCGCAATGGCACGCCGTGCGGGTATCAACCTGACCCTGGATCGCTTTGACGAACTCTCGCGAGGAATTCCGGTGGTGGCGAACGTCCGGCCTTCCGGCGCTTACGTAATGGAGGACTTCTATTACGCCGGAGGGATGAGCGCGCTGTTGGCGCAGATCGCTTCCCGGCTCGACCTGAACCAGATCACCGTGACCGGCAAAACTCTGGGCGAAAATATCGAAGGCGCCGAGGCTTATAACCCGGACGTAATCCGTTCGCTGGACAATCCCATATCGCGCGGTGAGGGGCTTGCGGTCTTGCGCGGAAACCTCGCTCCCGATGGCTGCGTGATGAAACCTTCGGCCTGCGATCAGCGATTCCTGAAGCATTCCGGACCGGCACTGGTCTTTGCCAGCTATGAAGAGATGGCGGAACAGATCGATCGCGAGGATCTGGAGGTGACCGCCGATCATGTTCTAGTGCTGCAGAACGCTGGGCCGCAGGGCGGACCGGGAATGCCGGAATGGGGAATGCTGCCAATTCCCAAAAAGCTGGTGAAGCAGGGCATACGCGACATGCTGCGCCTCTCCGACGCGCGCATGAGCGGCACCAGTTACGGAGCCTGCGTCTTGCACATCTGTCCGGAAGCCTACGTTGGTGGCCCTTTGGCCTTGGTGCGAACCGGCGACCTTATCGAGATCGACGTCGAGAAGCGGTCTATCAACCTGGCGATCTCAGAGGAGGAGCTGGCGAAGCGGCGGGCCCAATGGTTGCAGCCTCCGCCCCGGATCCCGCGCGGTTACGGGCTGATGTTTGCGCAACACGTCAGGCAGGCAAACGACGGATGCGATTTCGACTTCCTGGAAGGGCAAGAGCAGGTGCCGGAACCTGTGATCCACTAATCCCCGCAACGCCTGGAGACTTCTGCTGCGATGGCCTTCGTGGCCGGCGAGCTGATAAAAAAAGCCCCACCCAAGCTGCGCTTGAATGGGGCACCCACAAGTAGCTTCGCCACAGTGCCTGCGTGGGCCGGCACTTACGTTTACTACATCGAGGCAGGCGTACACGTTGTGCCGATGGATTGGACCGCCGGGAGTTGGCTCGCTGCGGGCGGCGTGGCCCAAGGCGGGGTGACGAAGTCGAAGAAACCCAGGTTGGGGTCCGCCAGTTTAGGCTGCGCCGCATCGCGCAGGGTGAGGTACTTCCCGTCCCCGATGAAGTTATCTTCCACGAACCTGATGACCGCCGTGTGATCCATCGGGACATGGGAAACGTAATGTCTCTTGGTAAACGGAGAGATCACCATGTTGGGGAGCCGGAACCCGAGCTGAGCCCCAAACCCCTGTCCTCCCAGTGACGGTGCCGAAGCGGCGTCAATCTCACCATTCAGATTGTAGCCGGGGTCAGCATAGGTTGTTCCGTGGGATAGCAGGTCGCACGGGGTGGGGGTCAGCGATGGCGTCTGCGCCAAGGTTACAGGATTGATCGGCGCCGGACATGGGTAGTCAGTGTCCGGATTGACCGCGATGCTGGAAATATCGGGAATACTGGAGAGTTCGGCGGCCGACGTGATGCCCGTTCCTACACCGGTGAAATCGTTGGAATGGTTGGGAACCGGGGGAACGTGGTCGAACGGTCCACCGCCCTCATCGTAGGAAAGGAAGAAAACCGAATCCTGCCAAGCCCCGTAGCCCGAATTGGTCGCGGTAGCCATCAGCGCGTTGATTAGTTTTGCAACTTCGGCCTCTCCCGAAAGGATCGACTGGCCCGAACCAGGATGCTCGTCGCTGACGCCGTAGGCCGGCTCAATGAAAACAAAGCTGGGAAGACAATTCCCGGCTTGACCCGGCGCGCAAGTCGTTCCGCTCGCCACATCCTTAAAATACTGGCCGTTGGGATACTGGCCGATGGGAACAATGTGAGTTGCGTCGATACAAAACGCATTCGTCTTATCGCCGACGGCCTGTAACGACGGAATCGTTGGAGGATTACAGACTCCCGGCGTCGCCGGAGCATACAGGTACTGGTAGGATTCCTGGAAATCGGCGAAAGTGATGGAAGGAAAGGCGCTCAGCTTCGATGTTCCGCAATCGCCATCTGGGTCAGTACAGCCGCCATCGGTCATGCCGTAGTAGATTCTCCACGACACCCCGGCTTTCGCTAATTTGCCGAAGATGGTCGGAATGTTCAGCTGGGTGGTGAAATTGTCGTCCTTGAACGGATCATAGACTAGGCCTTGCGTGGTCCCACCAGTCATGGTCGCAATGCGGTTCGGCGTGCTCTTGCTGGCGACCGGCGAAAACCAGCGGTCGGAAAGCGCGAACTGCGAAGCCATGTAGTAGTAGTAGTTAAGGAAGCCCTCATCGTAGTACCCCATGGCGCGTTGACCCAGGAGATCCTGGCTGAGATTGCCATCGCCGCAAAACGGAGTCGTCGGGTCGGCCGGGTTATTACAACTATCCGCATAGTTTTGGGCAGTGTGAACAAAGCCGTCCATATAGATTTTGCGGCCCGTCGTGAAGTCGTACTTGCTCACGTCGCCGAAACTGGCGAGCCAGTCCGAGCTCATGTCGTCGATGCAGCTGGAAGCGAACCTGAACAATTGGTAGGAAGTCGCCGGATAGATGACGGCTCCCTCCGTGCACGCAATGCCTTCCCACGTTCCACTCGTCGGACCACTCGTCGGACAAGTGACGGCATCGCTGGCGTTGTTGGTGTTCGGGTTAGGAATGCCCGCGGGGCTGGGGAAGTTCCCTACTACGCCGTCGGCTCCGGCAATCCCGTCGACGTCATACTCGGTGCCATTGTCACCGATATTCCATGCCTGCCCTGAGGTACTCTGGCTCGCGCGATATTTGTTCAACATCCCAAAGTAGGTGTCGAAGGTGCGATTTTCCTGCATCAGGAAAATGACGTGGTTAATCGGGGTCGCAGCGGCCGTGGCATTGACAGCCACCTTGACCGTCGCCGTCGCAGTCACGCTTCCATTGGTGGCCGTCGCCGTGTAAGTCGTGGTCGCGGTGGGCTTGGGGCTATAGGTTCCGCCGGTTCCGGGGAGGGTATTTGTCACGCTGTCAACATTGTCTGTGATCACCACCTGTGCCGCATTGACAGCCGTAACGGTCAGGGTAGTGGAATTTCCGCTGACAACCGTGGTGGGAGAGGCCGTGACCGACACAGACACTACCGCGACCGTAACCTGGGCCGTAGCCTGCTGATTGTTGGCTCCGGTCGCCGTGACCGTGTAGGTCGTCGACTGGGCCGGATTCACACTCGCCGTGCCGCCGGCTGCCGAAATAGGAATGCTCGCATTGGTCACGCTGTTCGTGATGTATACCGAGCTGGCGTTCGCTACGGTGACAGTCAGAGTCACCGGCTGCCCGGAGGTAATCGTCTGCTCGCTCGCCGTCATGCTGACGGTCGTCGCCGTCGAGGGCTGCACGGTAATGGGACCGCTGGTGACAGCCGCCTGGCCACCGGTACCGCTCGCAGTCGCCGTGTAGGTGCAAGTACCGGGCGTAGCCGGGGCTGTGACCTGGACCGGTTGTGCTACGCCGGTAGCCTGTACGGTCGTGGTCTGAGTGTCGCAGTTATCGGAGATGACAAACTGTGTGGCGTTGCTTGCCACGACTGTCAGCGTGAGCGAACCGCCAACCACCACTTGGGTCGCACCGGCACTCATGGCTACGGTGGGGGCCGTTGGCGTGGTTTGCGAACCCGTTTGCGAGCCGCCGGTCGGCCCGTTCGTGGCGGATGAGCCGCCGCCACATGCCGCGAGAAACAATAACGAGAGGAGCACCACGCACAGGGCCGAGTACCTGCAGCGTCCAGGGGAGGAGGCTTGCAACATGACACCTTCCTATCTATTTCATTCACATCGCAATCTGCGACTTCATGAATAGAAGCCTAAGTTGCACGCCAGAGTTGCTCCGCGATTTTGGTTGCCCGCCCGCTCAGGAAATGCACAAAAAATATTGCGTTGTTTGCGTGCGTTACCCCCACCGCCCAGCTATCGTCGTTTTTGGGAGTTGGCGGGGCGCTGCGAATTCAACCTGGTAATTCGCCGGTAGTGAAGAATCTGCGAAGACTGCGGTGTTATCCCGTTCGTTCGTAGGCTTGCGCGCCAAGACTCGCAGGATTCGTTCGCGTCTGCCTTCCCGTTTTGGGTAAAATCGCACTTTGCTTGCGTGATTTCGCGCCCTTCTGGTCACGATTTCTCTGCAATTGCGGTACATTACTGTAAGATACTGAAATCGAAGCGGTTATAATCTGGTGCACGGCGGGGAGATTGGTCACTAGGTTGCAGTTCTCTAGTTTGCAAGACGTTGTCTCGACCTTGTAGATCGTTCTGAGGTAGCTATGCTTTCAGCGCCGAATCCTTTAGCTTCTGTCGCGCCCCCCACTAAGCCAGAGCGCAAGATCAAGATCGGCGGTGTGGCCCGTCATTTCAATATCTCCGTGGACCTGCTCCGGCTTTATGAGCGCGAGGGACTCCTCATACCCATTAAGTCTTCAAAGGGCACTCGCTACTACACCGAGCGGGACTATCCATGGATTGAGACTTTGATGCGCCTGGTGCGCGACTACCGGTTAAACTTTGCCGGCGTTCGGCATCTGCTTGCTCTGCTGCCTTGCTGGGATGTGCGCCAATGTGGGGGCACTGAGAGAAGCCACTGTGCCACTACGGCAGAGTCCTCCAATCCCTGTTGGGTTCATCACACCTGCTGTTGGCCTGGGAAGGATTGCTACGGGTGCGAGATTTACCGTATGGCGCCGGCATGCGAAAACATGAAATCGGTTCTGTTGACAGGTAACAACAAGAAGGAAACTACCTAGACTGGCAGGCTGTCCCAAAACTGGTCTGACTAGCGGGTAATACGACAATTCTCCTGACTAAGGGCGGCATCACACGATGCGGCCCTTGTTTTTTGACGCATGTTGTGCCGGACGGTTGAGCCAGGCCAAAAGCAGCTACTGCGGCATGGCTGGCCGGTCTTCCGGATCGAGGCCGACCCGATGACGGACATCGGCGCCGCGGACCCAGAAGATTACGTCTTCGGAGATATTCGTCGCGTGGTCGGCCACCCGCTCCAGATTGCGCGTAACCAGCAGCACGTCGAGATAGGTTTGCGCCCGGTCCGGGTCCTGTTTCATTCGCTGCACCAGAATGACGAAAGCTTCGTCCTTCATGCGGTCAACGATGTTGTCCATTTCCAGAACGGCTTGGGCAACTTCGGCCTTTGCGGAGAGAAAGGACTCAAGCGCGCGCCGCAACATGGTCAGTACGGTTGCCGTCATCCGCCCGATGTCGACCGGGATCTCAGCGACTTCAGGCTCCGTCATTAGATCCATCGTGCGTTGCGCGATGTTCACCGCCTGATCGCCGACGCGCTCGATATCCGAGTTGATCTTCAGCACTGCCACGATGAACCGCAGGTCGACGGCCATAGGTTGCTGCATGGCGAGCAAGTCGAGCGCAAGTTCATCAATGGCGCGTTCGGCAGCGTTGATCGAGTCTTCCCGTTCGAAGACGAGCTGGCACAGCTTGGGGTCGCGGTGAAGGTATGACTCAGCCGCAGCCTCGATTGCGCTTTCCGCCATGCCGCCCATCTGCAGAAGCTTCTGCTTGAGGTCATCAAGCCCTTGTTGGAACCTGGTCCGCTTCATCCAAACCTGCCTGTGATGTAATCCTCCGTACGCTGATCGGAGGGCGTAGTAAATATCTTATGCGTTTTGTCGAACTCAATCAGACTACCCATCAGGAAAAAACCTGTGTAGTCGGCCACGCGCGCGGCCTGCTGCATATTGTGCGTAACGATGACGACCGTGTAGCGTTCTTTCAACTGGAAGATCAGCTCTTCGATCTTGCCGGTTGAAATCGGATCCAGTGCCGAAGCGGGCTCATCCATCAGCAGGACTTCAGGCGCCACGGCCAACGCACGCGCAATACAGAGCCGCTGCTGCTGCCCGCCGGAGAGGCTCGCTCCCGACGTCTTTTTGAGCACATCTTTTACTTCGTCCCATAGGGCTGCCAATTGCAACGATTGCTCGACGACCTCGTCAAGTTCGCGCCGCTTGCGGAAACCGTTCAACCTGAGTCCAGCGGCGACATTGTCGTAAATCGACATGGTCGGAAATGGATTCGGTTTTTGAAAGACCATGCCAATGCGCCGGCGCACGTCCACGGCGGCGGTTGCGCTGTCATACACATCCAGTTCGCCAACTTTCACCCGTCCGGAGACATGCGCATCCGGCAGCGTCTCGTGCATGCGATTCAAACATCGGATATAGGTCGACTTGCCACAGCCGGACGGTCCGATAATGGCCGTCACGTGGCCGGGCTCAATTTTCATTTTGATGTCATGAAGTACCTGATTCTTTGCAAACCACGCATTCAGATCCTGGACATCAATACCCACGCCCATTCAGCACGGGCCCCTTTCTCCCCACGGCAGCTAGGCTGCCGTCCACCGCAATCCAGATTGGAGGAACTTCGGTGGATAAAGCATCAGGATTGTTGCGCGAAGGAACCGCGCCGCGCCGCGAGCCGCACCAGCGCGACAGTAAGAACAATCAGGACGATCAAGACCAGCGCCCCCGCCCATGCCTGCCGGTGCCACTCCTCGAAGGGCGAGATGGCATAGGTGAAGATTTGCAGCGGCAAGGCGGCGGTAGGCTGATTCGGATCGGTATTCCAATACTGATTGCCAAACGCGGTAAACAGCAGCGGAGCCGTCTCTCCAGCCACGCGCGCAAAAGCCAGCATCACTCCCGTAATGATTCCCGACCTTGCTGTACGCAACGCCACAGAAATGGTGCTGCGCCACTGCGGAACGCCCAGTCCCAAGGCCGCCTCGCGCACCGCGTGCGGAACCATCAGCAACATCTCCTCCGTAGTTCGCGCCACCGTGGGAACCATCATGATGCCCAGGGCCACGCCCCCGGCCAACGCGGAGAAATGTCCCTGGCGGAGCACCACCAGCGTATAGGCCGCTATTCCGATAACAATGGACGGAACGCCGTTGAGCACATCGGCCGTGAAGCGAACCATGTTGGCATATCGTCCGCGCCCGAATTCCGAGACGTAAACACCTGCTCCGATCCCGAGCGGTACACCGATTAGGCTGGCGATACCAAGTATCACTGCGGAGCCTAGAATAGCATTTCCCATTCCGCCGCCCGGTTCGCCGACAGGCTGCGGCGTGTTCGTCAGAAATTCCCAGTTGATGGCGCCAACGCCTTTGAAAACGAGATAAGAAAGAATCGCGAACAGCGGCGCCAGCACCAGAACAGCCGCTGCTCCGGCACCAGCGGTAAACAGCACATTCGCCGTGCGGCGCCACATAGAAACGTGTTCTTTAACTTTCGACATCACACTCTCGAAGGCGTGCCGCGCGTGATCGACCAGATCAGGAGGCGGGCTAAACCATTCACGATGATGGTGAGCAGCAGCAGTACAAGCCCAATCTCAACCAGCGCGCTGAGGTAGAGATTGCCCGTGGCCTCGGTAAATTCGTTAGCGATGACGCTCGCCATGGTGTAGGCGGGCGCGAACAGCGACTTGGAAATCTCCGGCCGGTTGCCGATGACCATCGTGACTGCCATGGTCTCACCCATCGCGCGGCCCAGACCGAGAATGACTGCTCCGAGGATTCCGGCGCGCCCGTTGCGCAGTACACCCATGCGAACCATCTCCCAACGCGTTGCTCCCAGAGCCAACACCGCCTCACGCTGGTGGCGCGGTACCGCGACTAGTACCTCGCGCGTGATCGATGCGATGATGGGGATGATCATGATCGCCAGGATGATTCCGGCCGCCAGCATGCCGATGCCAAACGGCGGGCCCGTGAAGAGCCCAGTCCAGCCCAGCGACTTGGCCAGAGCCGGCTGAACCCAATTGCGCAGCAGCGGAGCGAGAATAAAAATCGCCCAAAGCCCGTAGATAACGCTTGGAATCGCAGCCAGCAGTTCTACCGTGAACGAAGTGAGCCCTCGCAAGGCCTTGGGGCAAATCTCGGTGATGAACACCGCGACGCCAACTGCCAATGGCACCGCCAGCAGCAACGCAACCAGAGAAGAAACCAGGGTGCCGTAAATAAATGGAAATGCACCAAATTGGCCGGAGACAGGGTTCCAGTCTGAACCAAGGAAGAAGCTGAAACCAAACTTGGCAACTGAAAGTCTGGAACGGGTAATCAGTTCGTGCAGGATCAGTACCACAATCGCCATCACGGAGAGCGAACACATCAACATGACGTAGCGAAAGGTGTCGTCAGCGATCTTAGTGGCTCGCCCCGCTCGCAGATTGATGCGGCGCACGGGGGAGGGTGTTCTTTCCCCTTCCGGCACACTGCGCTTTTCACCAATCACGTGCGGTTTGCCAAATACAGGGCTCGGAACGCGGGGAGCACGATTGGACGGGACTGTACTCACGTTTTAACGCTACCAAGGTTTTGTTAACGTAGCGTTAAAAGAGAGCGGTCAGGTGGTTCCGAGGAAATGCGCCGAAGAATCGCCAAAGGCTTTCACGGGATCGCACGCAATTATATTTCCATCTCAACGCGGTATCCAAATCCTCGAGAGTTATCGGTGTAGCGCAGCCAACTTGGGCGGAACGCGTACAGCGTAGATTGCGTGATTGCGGCCGAAAGCAAAGCTCCAAGCCGGAAGCGGCGTCGATAGCCGGCGATGATCTCGCGGCGCTGCTGCGGGTCCGACACTTCGGCTGCCGTACCCTCCAGTTGCACCCCGCGAATCTTCTCCCAGCGATTCACGGAAGCGTATACTGCAACCGCAGCCTGCGGACGCGCGCGCAGATTGACGCTGTGCCGGCTGTCGGCGGAGGAAAGCCAAAAAAGCGTGAGATCGTCCTGAAGGAAAAAGAACAGCGGCGCGGCGTCCGGGTTGCCGTGTTCGTCCACCGTTGCAAGCGTCATCGTACTTTGCGATTCCAGCAATTCCCGCACACAGCGAATCGTGTCAAGCTCCGAAGTCATGTCTTGCCGGCCCCTGCCGCCGCAATAAAAAGCTGCCGGCCTGAACCGGCAGCTACACATTCTAACCTGTTGAAACCGTGGCTGCTAACATGAACGCCAGGACTCAGCAATCGGCAGAGTCGGCGGCTACTTGGCTTGCGGCTTCTGCTCAGGGTTGCCGAGAGTCGGGTGCGTTTCTGTTACCCTTTCGGTCAGGCTATTGGCCTTCTGCTGCGCCTCCACGGCCTGTTGTTGGGCAATCTGCGCCTGCTGCCCCGTTTGCTGTGCTTCGGTCTGGAGCTTCTCTTGCGCCTGCTGCAGCGCCTGATGAGTCTGTTGCAGTTGCGTCAGCAGTTTTTCGATCTGCTCCTGCTGTTTCTTCAATTGCGCCTGCATCTGCTGCAACTGCTGCGCGGAGTTTGTCGCGGCCTGCTTGGGAGCAGGTTCTTTCTTTTCCGTGTCGGCAGCAGTCAGCCAAGTCGAACAGCAAAGCAAAAGGGTCAACGACCCGGCGAAAAATCTCCTCATTTTGGACTCCAAAGACTCGTTGTGTGTCTTTGAAGTTAGCAGAGCCAGTGCTCCAAAGCTAGTGGATTTGCTGAATCTCCGCGCGAACCATTTTGCTCACCGCAGTCGGCAGCGGAGCGTACGTCAATGGCGCGGTCATGGCCTCGCCCTTGTCCAGCATCCAGGTTAGATAGTCCTTCAGAACCTTGCCCTTAGCGGCGTCCTTGGACTGCACTGGCACCAATAGCCAGGTGAAGCTGGCAATCGGGTAGGCGTTCTTGCCGGGAGCATTGGTGATGGAAACACGGAAATCAGCCGGCATTTTGGCTGAAGCCGCCGCCGCCGTCGTAGACTCCAGCGAGGCCTTCACGAAAGTGCCAGCGGCATTCTGCACGGTCCCGAATGGGATCTTGTTTTGTACCGCGTAGATCAACTCGATGTAGCCTATCGAACCCTGTATCTGGACAATGGTTCCAGCGACTCCTTCGTTTCCCTTACCGCCGATTCCGCTGGGCCACTTTACGCTCGTTCCCTTGCCGACCGTCTTTTGCCATTCGGGGCTGACCTTGGAGAGATAGTCGGTAAACACGTAGGTCGTGCCGCTGCCATCGGAACGATGGGCAACCACAATTTCCTGGTTGGGGAACGTAACGCCGGGATTCACCTTGGCGATGGCGGGATCATTCCAATTCTTGATCTTGCCGAGGAAAATGCCTGCCAGGACATCGGGCGTAAACTTCAGCTCCTGGGTGACGCCGCGAATGTTATAGGCGGGAACAACCGAGCCGAGCACGGTCGGCACATGAAGAATCTTCACTTTGGCTTCCGCCAGTTGTTCGTCCGTCATTGGCCCGTCGCTGGCCCCAAAATCAACGGTTCCTTGCAGCAGTTGAAGGATGCCTCCACCACTGCCGATGGATTGGTAGTTGATCTCAACGCTGGGATTTGCCTTGTGGTATTCACTAAACCATTTCGAGTAGATCGGATACGGAAACGTAGCACCGGCGCCATTCAGTTTCTGCGCCATCGCGCAAATGCTGAAAAGCGCAACGCACAATGCAACTCTGAGAAAACGATTCACTCCGTCCTCCTGTTTTCAGCTCCATTCGAGCCTCTATTCCTAAGTTGTTAAATACTCTGAAGTTGTTACAAAAGGATGAATTCTCGCGGGGCCGGTTGAGGAAAGCTGAAACTTTAGTCCGTCATTTTTCTCGTTGCTGCGCACGCAGGTGTTCGATGAAAAGTTTTTCGTCGGGTATATCGTAGCTGCGCAGAACATGCCGCACGGTCCTCCCGCTCACAAGGTGGCAAATCTCTTCGGCGATGTTCTTGGCATGATCGCCGGCGCGCTCTAATCCCTGTGCCATGAACAGTACATGAAAGCTTTCCGGGTGCCTTTGCTCGTGAGTCTCGAGGTGATGCAGGAAGATCAGGTTGCGGAGACGGTCCATCTCGGCATCGGAGCGCAACACGGCTACGGCGCGATCGAGGGTGCGCTCTCGGTAGGCGGCGTCGGCCTCGCCCAGCATCCCCTCCAGTCGTGTCGCCAACGATTCCAACGCCTTCTTATCTTCGGGCGCCAGGCGCGGCCCAACGGACTCGACACGGTTTCCGAAGCTCAGCAGGAGGTCGCCGATGCGTTCAAGATTGACCACCAACTTCATGCAGGCAAGCAGCTCCCGGGCGTCGCTTTCACTCACGCGCGTAATAATGGAGGTGGATATCTCATCGACGTCGTGATCGATCGCATCGAGACTCACCTCGCAGCTTCGCAATGCTTTCAAGGCTTCTTCGGAACCGGTGGCAATTGCTTCCGCGGCGGATCCGGCCCCGGAATGGGCCAAACGAAACGCATCCAGGGTTAAATTGGTGACTTGAGAGATATCGGCGTGGTGATTTGAGGAAGTGGTGGCCATGCTGTCTCCGCGATCTCTGAGGTGCAATACTCGGGCCGGTGTCCCCACTGCGCCGCATGTGCGCGTAAAGCCTAATTATACAGAGAGAGTGTTGACGCCCGGTAAACACGCTGCATGCAGCCTCAATCCCAAAATTCATTGGACATCAGTTGCCGCTGGCAAAGTAAAAAAGAAGATGCTGCCGTGGTTTAGTTCGCTTTCGGCCCAGATGGCGCCGCCGTGTACGCGGACAATGTGCTTGGCGATTGCCAATCCCAGTCCGGTGCCGCCGCTTTCGCGAGAGCGCGCTTTGTCTACGCGGTAAAAGCGCTCGAACAGCCGGGGCAGATGCTCCGAGCCGATCCCCGGGCCGTAATCATGCACGAAGAATTCGACGGCACCTTCCACATCGCGCGCGCCGATTTCCAGACGACCGCCCGACGCGGCATATTTTATTGCGTTATCGATCAGATTGCGGAAGACCTGAAAAGCGGCGTTGCGGTCGGCGGATACGCACTGCGAGGCATGATTCTGAATGACCAGTTCCATCGTTCCGCTGAGGTCGTTCTCGCGGAAGTTCTCGGCGGCATCTTCGAGCAGCGCCGCGGGTGAGACCGGATGAAGATCAAGCTTCTGCTCACCCGACTCGACCTTGGCAAGGATCAGCAGGTCCTCAGTAATCCGTGTCATGCGTGCGGCATTCTTGCGAATGATCTCCAGAAATTCACGCTCGGGTCCATCTTCTCCCACGGTCTCCAACAGCGTTTCAGCGTATCCCTGCACGTTTGTCAGCGGCGTCCGCAGTTCGTGCGAAACGTTGGCGATGAAGTCGCGTCTGGTTTTCTCGACGCGTTCGATCTCGGTCAGGTCGTGTAACACCGCGACTGCGCCTCCGCCGGCCATGGGCGCGGCAGTTACGTTAAAGATCTTGCCTGGCACGATGGAAGACGCGCGTTGGGTGGAAACCGATCGCTCGCGAAGTGCAGTCTGGATGGTGGCAAGGAAAATCGGTTCTCGAATCGTCTCGACGACTGCGGCGTTTGGCCGGACGCCAGTGGTCAGCAGCTTTTCCATGCGCCGGTTCGCCCATTGAACCCGGCCTTCGCGGTTCACCGCCAACACGGCTTCCTCCATGCTGTTCAACAGCGTTTCCAGTTGGTCGCGACTGGTCTGCAGAGCTTCAAAGTTCTCCTGCAGCTTCTTCGTCGTGGCGTCCAGCGAATGCGCAACGGCGCCGATTTCGTCGGCGGAGTTTTCGTCCAGTCGCGCCGCAAGGTCTCCCTGCTCAACTTGTGCCGCGAAACCCACGATGCGCCGCAAGCGCGTGCTGACCGAGCGCGCATAGAGTGCAGCAACAATCATTGCCACCACAAAAGCCAATAACGAGCTGAACAGCAACTCATAGCGAATTCTGCTCCGGGCCTGCTGGATGGCTTGCAACGGGTAGGCCAAGCGCACGGCGCCGCCGCTCACCGGTGCGGCGACATAAAGGTACTCGACTCCGACCGTCGCGCTTTTGCGCGTATCAGTGCCAACTCCGCCTTGCAGGGCCGCATGAAATTCGGGACGCCGTGCGTGGTTCTCCATCGCATTCGGTTCGGCGCTGGAGTCCGCGATCACCTTGCCTTGCGGGTCGATGATGGTGGCACGAGCCGCTGCCTGCTTGCTGACCAACTCGACAAGTTTCTGTGGAGAAAGCACGTGCTCGTGATTCACCCTGTCGGCAAACATCGCCACTTTCTGCCGCAGAGCCGCTTCGGTTTCGTGGCGCAGCGAATTCTCCCACGACCTGCGCACCTGCAGGTCGAGCGTGACTGTCGCCACCACGATGACGAACAGAAAAGCGAAGAGGAGCTTAACGAAGACCCTTTGTTTCACTTAGCCGCACCAAAGCGGTACCCTGCTCCGCGGACAGTTCGCAAGTATTGCGGCTGCTCGGGATCCTTTTCGATCTTTTCGCGGAGACGGCGCACATAAACATCGACCGAGCGAGGAGTGACAAAGGCGGTTTCACGCCAAACGGCATCCAGCAACTGATCGCGAGTAAACACCCTTCCGGGATGGCGCGCCATGTAATCCAAGAGTCGGAATTCCGTCGCGGTGGTTGCTATCGACTGGCCGCGTACGGTAAGCGTCATGGCGCCACCATCGATCACAAGGTCTTCAAACTCTACCACTTCCGACGCCAGCGGTCCTTCAAATCGACGCAGCACAGCCTTGACGCGGGCCACGACTTCTCGGGGGCTGAACGGCTTTGAGATATAGTCGTCGGCACCGAGTTCAAAGCCAAGTACGCGGTCGGGCTCCCCGGTCTTTGCCGTCAGGAAAATGACAGGGGTCATGGCGAGCGCCTGCTTTCCCCGTATCTGGCGGCACAAGTCAAAGCCGTCGCCGCCGGGAACCATGACGTCCAGCAAGAACAACAAAGGTTTCTGCTTCTCG
>JBEKQP010000017.1:0-32404 GCA_049519595.1 Candidatus Korobacteraceae bacterium
GCGGTCTTGATGCGGCGCATGGTCTCCAACTCCGCGCCCCCGCGCCACTCCTCCATCATGTAGGGCTTGATCAGGCCAATTCCATGTTCCGCCGAAAAGCTGCCGTCAAACTGGCGGACGACTTCGTTGACCGTGTCCATGATGGCGTGATCCTGGCTCATGAAAGCCGCCCGGTCGCCGCCGGCTGGCTGCTCGACATTGAAATGAATGTTGCCATCGCCCATGTGTCCGAAAGGAACGACGCGAACCCCCGGAAACCGCCGTTCACAGGCTGCCTTGGCGAGGGTAATGAACTCCGGCACCTTTGAGACCGGCACCGATACGTCGTTCTTCACCGAAGCGCCCTCGCGCTTCTGCGCGTCCGGCATCTCTTCCCTCAGCTTCCATAAGGCCGTTCGTTGGGTTGAGCTCTCGGCGAGAACGGCGTCGATGACAATACCGCTTTCCAGCGCCTTGCCCAGCACTTCCTCCAATCCCTCGCGCAACCCGGAATCCGGAGAAGCCCCGGCGAGCTCCACCAGGACATAGTGATCGGCTCGCTGCTCCAGCGGAATCTCCGCGTCGGGAAAATGCTTCAGCACCAATTCCAGGCCCGCGCCGGAGATGTATTCGAATGCCTGGATGGAGTCGTGATGAAATCCGCGACACAACACCAGAAGATCCAACGCGGCATGCACCGAGGGAACGGCGCAAAAAGCCAAGGCAAGATTGCGCGGCCGCGGCACCAGTTTCAAGACTCCGGCGGTGATGATGCCGAGCGTGCCTTCGGCGCCGACGAACAGTTGGCGGAGACAGTATCCCGTGTTGTCTTTGCGCAAGCGCCTGAGGCCGTTCCAGATGCTTCCATCCGGCAAAACGACCTCCAATCCAAGCACCTGATCGCGCGCATTGCCGTAGCGAAGGGTGTTGTTTCCACCGGCGTTGGTGGACAGAACTCCGCCAATCTGCGCCGAGCCTTCCGAGGACATGGACAACGGCAGCATGCAATCCTGAGCGATGGCTGCGTCCTGCGCCGCCTTGAGAGCGACACCGGCCTCGATGGTCATCGTCAGGTCCACGGGATCCAATTCCCGGATTCGGTTCATCCGCGAAAGCGACAGCACAAGCTGAGTGCCGTCCGAGCTTGGGGTAGCGCCGATCACCATGCTGGTATTGCCGCCCTGGGGGACAATCGCTATGCGCCTTTCGGCGCATAGCCTGACGACCGATGCAACCTCATCGACGTTTGCGGGGCGCACTACGGCGAAGGTTTGGCCTTTGTAGAGCTGGCGCCAATCTTCACAGTAGGCGGCCGTGTCAGCCGGATCGAAGAGACAACCTCTCTCGCCGACGATGCCGGTCAATGCCGAACGAAGCTCCGCGGATTCGACAGATACAAGCTGGCTTTCAGACATGTGGCTCCTTAGAATAGTGCGCCGCCGCAAAATCATCGTGTGCAGGCGATTGCTGAACAGGTCATTCAGCCGACTGCGGCGCGGTCCCTTCTTTCAATTCCACGGTGATCGCAAAGTCCGGACAGATCATGAAGCACTTCATGCAACCGGTGCAATTTTCGTCCTGCTTCACTTTCATGTAGAGATAGCCGGCTTTGTTGAACAAGCCGGAACTTTCAAAGATGCCCGGCTCGCACACCTCGCGGCAATAGTCACACTCCTTGCACAAGGCTGAGTTCACTTCGACTTTGAAACGCTTCTTCCCGGCCTGCGTCATTGCTCACCACTCCCGTTCGCCTGACTTTGGCTTCCAACTCGATCGGCTAAAACCGTGCTTCATGCGCCAGCGACAGTCTGCTCAGAACCCTTCAAAGGCCGATGCGGCCGGACAAAAGCCCAGCATGTGGCGCCAACCAGCCCGGCGACGGCAGTCACCATGATCGCCGCTTTCCATCCGTAGCCGGTAGCGACCCAGGCGACGACCATCGGGGCCATGCCGCCAATGAGGTTACCCATGAAATTCGTCCAGGCGGAGACTGATCCCGAGAACTTGCCGCCCAGATCGGAGGCGCTCGTCCAAGTGGAATTCATGCTGAACCCCAAGGATGCCAACGCGACCGAAAGCCAGAAGATGGTCGGGGCTTTGCCGTCTGACATGGCCGTGAGGTACAGGCCGAAGCAGCAGAAGAGCTGGCCGATGCCGCCAAACCAAGCGCGCGCCTTCGAGTCCGCCAGCTTGCGCCCAATGACGTAGTCGGTCGCCAAGCCACAAATGATGACCCCGACGGCGAACGCAAATTCCGGAATCGCCGCCGCAAACCCCATCGCCTTGAGTGAGAAATGATGCGCCTCAAGCAGGTAGACGGGAAGCCACGCGATGAACACGTACTGGACGAAATTGGCAGTGCCCAACTGGCCGCCAATGCACCAGAACTGCACCGAGCGCAGGAACTGGCTCCACGGGGCCAGCGTCTTCTTATCCGCCGGCGCTGCCAGCGGCCGACCGTCGGCGATGTGTTCCAGCTCCGCCTGGTTGACGAAGCGGCTCTCGTGCGGATAGGTCCGGATCATAAGGTAATAGGCGATAGCAATGAAAAAACCGATTCCGCCGAAGATCCAGAACACCGAGCGCCAGCCGAAGTGAATCATCAGCATGGTCGCGGCCGGGATGCCGCAGACCGGACCTATCTTGGAACCCAGCAGCATGATTCCCACAGCGCGCCCGCGCTCGCGCTTGGGGAACCAGTGGAATATGGCTGAATTCAGGCCCGGGTAGGCCGGCGATTCGCCAATGCCGAACAGGGCGCGAACCACTACCCACGTGCCGAAGCTACGGCAGGTCGCCGTCATCGAGGTGAACAGCGACCACCACACCAGCGAGATGGGAACGACCCGGCGATGGCCGAAGAACTCCACCAGCGTGCCGGAGGGAATCTGGAAGAGGGCATACGACAGGAAGAACACGGTTTGAAAGAACCCCAGCTGCACCTTGGTAAAGTGAAGCTCCTTCATGATCGACGGGGCGGCCACGGCCAGGTTCACCCGGTCAACATAGTTCATGAAGATCATGAGCATGGCAAAAACCGCCAGCATCCAGCGGTAGTTGGTCCGCTTCACCGACGGCACCGACGGCGCTGCTTCCACCACAGATGGTTTCACATCGATCGGAACGCCCATGTTTTTCCGCGACCTCGCTTTCGCAGGAACTATATGCCAGCAGCCTGGCTTTTGCCCAAAAGTTGTTTTTTGCGCGCTTCTTCCGCCGCCAGCGCCTCACGCACGGCGGCAATCATTTCACTGAATGTCTTTGCGACGGTGACACCGGCTTTGGCCAGAGCCGCATATTTCGACGCGCTCGATCCGGTTCCTCCCGAGATGATTGCACCCGCATGGCCCATCTTCTTTCCGGCAGGCGCTGTCTGCCCGGCGATGAAGGCGATCACCGGCTTCGGGTAACCGCCCTCCAGGTACTTGGCAGCCAGTTCTTCACCGGTGCCACCAATCTCACCAACCATCACCACTACTTTGGTTTCTTCATCCGCGGCGAACTCCTTGAGCACGTCGATGAAATCCATGCCACGGATAGGGTCACCGCCGATTCCCACACAGGTGGTTTGCCCAATGCCCATTTCAGTGAGCGTTGCCCCGATGTCGTGGGTCAGTGTCCCGCTGCGGGCGACCACGCCGACCGGACCCTCGCTGTAAATTGAGCCGGGCATGATGCCGACCTTGGTTTTACCGGGACTGATAACGCCGATCGTATTTGGCCCCACGATCCTGACTCCGCGCTCGATGGCCAATTGCTTTACGTAAGCGGTATCGTGAATCGGAACAAACTCGCTGATGATGACGACCAGCTTGATGCCGCTTTCAATGGCCTCGATGGCGCATTCTTTCGCCGCATACGGCGGCACCAGAATCAGAGTCGCATCAATAGCTGTATGTTCCAGCGCCTCAGGGACGGTGTTGTAGACGGGAACACCGCCAACCTCGGCGCCGCCTTTTCCGGGCGAAATGCCGGCCACCAGATCCACGCCGTAATCGAGCATGTACTTGGTATGCAAGCCTCCCATTTTTCCGGTAATACCCTGCAACAGCACCTTTGTTTTCCGGTTGATCAGAATCGCCATCTTATGCGCCCTTTCCCACGAGCTCTACGATCTGCTTGACAGCCTCTTCGGTGGTGCCAAATTTCACGATTGGAATGTTCCGGTCTTCGAGCAACTTCCAGCCTTCATCCTGGGAATGGCCGCGCATTTTGACCAGAATTTTGGCCGTAGGCTTGTCTTCATCGATGACGTTTGCGAGTCCTCTGCCCATCCATTCGCAGTTATTAATGCCGCCGAAGGCGTTTACCAAAACCCCCTTCACTCCCGGGGTCGCGAGACAGATGCGAAACGCCTCCGCCATCTTCTCGCTTGAAATCCCACCGCCGGTATCCAGGAAGCAGGCGGGCGTGGCCCCGTAATACGAGATCATGTCCATGGTGGCCATCGCCAGGCCGGCGCCGCTGCCCAACACGGCGATGTTGCCCTCCAGTTGCACGTAATTCAGGCTCCCCTTCCTGGCCCGTGTCTCCAGCGGCGTACCTGCCTCGAAACGCGGAGTGATCTGCTGCCGGGCCAGCGCGGAGTCATCGATCACCATCTTCGAATCGATGGCCATAATTTCTCCCTGGGGAGTGATGACCAGCGGATTGATTTCAGCCGTCGTGGCATCGCTGCCATGGAATGCCTCCACCAGTCTTTGCAGGACCTGCGCGATCTTCGGCAGCAGGTCGGAAGGCAATCCAGAACCTCTGAGAAAGTCGACGATTCGAAAAGCTCGCAGTGGCTGCGTAGGCGCCAGATGCATGGTCAGGACCTTCTCTGGCGTGGTACGCGCCACCTCTTCAATGTCCATGCCTCCGCTGGTCGAGAACATCAGAGCCGGAAGCCCGTTCTGCGGATCGAAAGTGACGCCGGCATAGAGCTCCTGGGCAATCTCGATCTTTTTGCTGAGCAACACGCTTTCCGTTTTTTCGCCGTGGATGACCAAGCCAAGGAGTCGTCCGGTATCCTCGATCAATTCGGCGGGGTTGGCCGCAATTCGCACCCCGCCTGCCTTGCCGCGTCCGCCAGTCAGCACCTGCGCTTTGACCACGACTGGAAAGCCGACGGTTTCGACGGCTTTCGACGCTTCTTCAACCGACCGAACCAAGATCGCTGGAGAAACTTTTATTCCATACTTAACAAATATCTCCCGCCCCTCATATTCAAAAAGCCGCATAAATTCCCTTCCTGACAAACTGGAGCGATTTCATAGTCGCCATACACTTACTTATCACCACCGGGCTTGAATGTCAGCCCGGCAAACGCCTAAGCATTTGCCGTACGCCCCGAGCCGCGTCCCGTAAGTTTGCTCAATAAAGCTTTGAAGCGTCATTCTGAGCCAGTACCTCAGGTTCATAGGTTGTATCCCGGACTGTCGACAGACTAACTCTCCTAGAGGTAGCGTTTGCCGGATCGTGCGCCTCTCCCTGACGTATGGCGGCCTGCGGACATTGTGTCATGTCTGCAGAACGACGTTCACGGCCACGCGCTTGGCCGCGACCGGTTCGGCTGACTGGTCGATGGTTGATGCCAGCCAGATAGCGATCATCAGCACGAGATAGAGCACGTAGCCGATCAGGAAAGAGGAAAGATTCTCCAGCAGGCTGTTAGGCCCCCGATTCAGAAACTGCAAATTGAGAGCGCTGACGGCCAAGTCGACCAGCATCGCCAATTGAGCCAGCACGATGCCGAATCGCCAAGTCGCATCGTATCGCTGTAAACCACGGCGCAACCACAACAGAAATAGTGCGCAAGGAGCGAGCAACTGCAGCACCTGGAGCGCGACAATGCGCAGCACCGAGAAATAGTTGAGCGAGAATTGGGAATTTAGCAACAAGGCGCGCTTGTCGTCGATGGTACGAATCACAAAGTCTCCACCGAAGGCGAAAAACAAGAAGAGAATTCCCGTTAGCGTGAAAAGCACGATCATCGGCTCTGGCCAGGACTCCTCATCAAGAGATTTTGCCGTTTGTATCAGCGCGAGCACCTCCAAAACGCTTAACGCGGCAAAGGGGAGGGGATAGACAAGCGGAACGATCGCGACCAGAGCTATCGTGAGCGAAACCAGCCAGCGGTCGGGATCGCTCTTACGCGCAGTCCAGGCCGTCGCCAAGCACAGAAGGGTGAGCAATAGAACCGCGTCGGCAAAATGCATCCAGCCCTTCAACCTGGTCAGCAGGGAAAGCGCCGCCATCGCCAGCAAGCATTTCTCGCACCAAGGCAGTTTGCGGAGGGTTGTTGCAAAAGATGAGTCACGTTCCCGGGCAAACTGCGTGACACAATATGCCAGAAGTGCGATGGTCCCGACGATCCAAAACCACTTCATCATGGGACCGAACCGAATTTGAAAAAACTGTTCGAGCCGCACGGCCCGGCGTGCCAGCAAAGAGCCGGCGAACAATGCGCCGTATGCCAACACAAGGGGTGTGCCGCGACGTCTCATGAATGAAGACGGCGCAGTGAGAAGACGCGTTACGGCAAAGGCCAGTGCCGCACAGAAAATCCAATGCACGACATCGTGCAATTGAGTAATACAGGCCATTCCTGCGCCGAGCGCCGCAAAGATGCAAGCCGCCCACCCGCTAGTCAAAGACGGGATGCGGACACGTCGAAAAACCAGCGAAGCGAGGGCCCCCACGACGCACACCAGGGCAAGCTGCCACAGGTGCCGAACCAGGTACTCGAATCGAAATGGCCAGAACTGCCGGTCCGCTCCCTGAACGATGAGCCCTGTGGCGATCGCGGCGGCAATAGCCAGCACCAGCGCTGCCGCCTGACGGCCGGACAGATAGGCGGAATCAAGCGACTGGTGGTGATCCTGGGCTCTGAGATTCACGATCAACCAGATGACCGCCACGCCCACTATGGTCAGCCCGAGTACCAGCAACGAGAGCGCACGGAGCCTCCCCTTATTGTGCAAGGAAGCGGTGAACAACAACTGCGCCTGACGGGAGAAGTCGCTACTTTGGGCATAGGAGCCCGCCTCAAATGCTACTTGTGCGGAAGCCAACAAGCGTTGGGCGTCTGGGGCGACAATCTTTCCGGCGGTGACGGCCCGCAGCCGTGCCATCGCGTATTCCAGCTCCCATGAGGCTTGGTCACGAGCCGTGCCATCCAGTATCTCGGTTGCCAGCTGGCCTTCGGAATGCGATGGAAACGAGGTTCCTAGCAGCACCGACAGGGTTGGCGCAACGTCCACCTGCTTCAGCGCTATTGAAGACGCCGGGCGTATCCCCGGTCCGTTGATGATGAAAGCCGGATAAATGACGATCGGGGCGGCGTCCCAATGGAAGCCCTCATCCGTCATGCCGTGATCGCCCATCACGAGGATGGTCACGGGCTTGGGAGCCGTCCGCAGGAGTTCGCCAATGTAGCCGTCGATCTGGCGCATAGCCTTGGCGTAGGGGCCGTTCAGGCCGACTGTCCCGTATTTGTGCCCTTGCATGTCGCCGTTGATGTAATGCACCGCGAGGACGTCAAAACCGGCGCGAGCAAAGCGCAATGCATTGGCCTGGGTCAGCCGGTCGTTTTCTTCAGTGTTCGATCCGGCATTGCGATGGGTGTAATAATCCGCGAAGCTTGGCTCAAACGAGCGCACCCACTCCGGAGGCCCGGAAAAATATACTTTCAGCCCGCGCTTCTTAGCGTGATAAAAGACCGACTCGGAGTGAGGATCGATGCCCCAGAAATCGGCGACGATGTCACGGGCAGTGAAGGACTCGCCGGTCGTCCACGCCTTGATGGCCGGCAGCGACATGCTTACGCCGTTCACCTGCGCAGTTCCGGAGGCACCGGTATTGGCCAGGGCGACCACATTCGGCATTACGCTCGGATTACTTCCGAAATCGCGCCGCAAAGCGTCGACGTCAATGAGGATGAGCCGAGGGGTAAGTCCACGACGTAACTGCACCGCTTCGGCCTCGGGCACGACTAAGGCGGGAGGCGTCAGCATTGTGTAGACACAAATCAACAGCGCCGTTGCTGCCATCAGACATGGCAGCAATACCCTTCTTAGGCCCATCTTAAGGCTCAACCTCTGAGAGTTACAGAACCATATGCTAGCTGCAATCTGATCGGAAGTAAATGAATTCCGGGTGCGCGGCGGATCAATGAATACTTCAATCTGAATTCATCTTGCCAGGACTAACGAACGACTGTTTCGCCACGGCGTTTGTAACGGACATAGACCAGAGACCTGCTCGGACTGTAAGATACGTGCGATCCAGAGAAAACCTCGCAGCGGTCCTTTTCGCGCTCTGCTTCTACTGGCTGGCTGCGATTATTCCAGGGTGGCGGAGTCCGTCTCACGATGGATTTCATATTCACGGTTGGGAAATCGCTGACCGCGGAGAGGCTGATCCAAATAGGTTCGACCTATGGCGAAGACCCGGCGTACCCTGCAAAGGACGTGGTTAGCTGATACGAGCGGCAGCAGGCTGGAGGAGAGATGCTCTGGGGAAAAGTGATCACGACAAAAATGATCACGATAAAAATCATAATAGTTGTGTTCACAGTGGCTGTGCTTGGCTCCTGCGAATCCTTGAACGCTGCGTTCACCAAGCTTAGCGGACAAATGTCCATCACCAGCGACACTCTTCCTGCTGCCAACAATCATGACAACTACCTGACCGTGCTTGCGGCCGATGGCGGCAGGGCTCCCTATAAGTGGATTCTGATGGATGGATGGCTTCCCGCTGGGCTGAAACTGCAAGATGACGGCGCCTTGATGGGAACTCCCGAATTGCCGGGGGAGTTTTTTTTTACGGTTCAGGCAACGGACAATTCACAGCCCGCTCGCACTGCCAGCAAGTTGCTCAAACTTCGCGTCTCATCGCAAGGATTAGTAATTATCACCAGCAAATCTGAGCTCCCGTGGGGGATGGTAGGCGGCGACTACCAGGTAAGGTTCGCGGCATGGGGAGGGGTGAAACCTTATGCGTGGAGATCGTCGGACCCGCTTCCTCGGGGCTTGAAATTGCACGCTGACGGAACGCTTTCGGGCAAGCCGGCGCAGGGCGGCGATTTTGCCTTCACGGTCCAGGTTTCCGACCTTAGACAAAGCGCGAATCGAAGCTTCAGCCTCCACATTAGCCCGGCGCAATTCGATGCCTTCGGGGGAGTCTCCACCTTGCCCTCGCCACGGGGAGCAACCGGCAGGTGGCGCACCGAAAAAATTGGCAAACGCTGGGTTTTGGTCACCCCGGCCGGCAACGCTTTCTGGGTGATCGGCAATTGGGGAGTCACTGGCGACGCCCACGCGGATGAACGCGGTGGTAATTACGACCAGAGAACTTTGGCAAAATACGGGAGCCTTCCGGCGGTCCATCTGCAAGCAAACAGGCGGTTGAAATCATGGGGCTTTAATTTGATCGGGCCTTGGAGTTACCGGATGTCTCTGCCTACTGACGAGGAGCCGGAGTGGGGCGGAACGCAACCGGTGAAGTTTCCTTTTACACTCAGGGGATTGAACACCTCAAAACCTGGTCGTGAGTACGGGTTGTTCAAGAACCTGTACGCGCGCCTCGATAAGGATGTAGCGCGCACCATTTATTACACGGCCAACTTCCCTGATGTCTTCGACCCTGCATGGGTAAGCAACACGCGTCGTCAATATGCTACAGACAACAATCTTGTCAGTTTGTCGAAGTCGCCCTATTTCGTAGGCTCATTTTCCGACGATACCGACGATTTGAGAGGCTTCGGCCCGGGCCCTGAGTTCGCTACCGATCCGCCGGGAAAGACTCACGTACATCTGGGCTACATCGCGCTTGTGACGGCGCCTTCGCAGGAGACGAACCCCTATTCTTCGCCGTCCGGCCAGCGCTACACGGATACAAAGGTTTATACGAAGTACGCGCTTCGCGACTTCTTGAAGGTAAGATACGGAAGCATCGCGGCGCTGAATGCGGCATGGCATTCCAGCTATACGACTTTTGACAGCGACGGCGGTTGGCCAAACGGAAATGGACTGCTAGACGAAAGCGGCAGAACAACCCACAAATGGCTGGGAACGGCAGACCCGGAGTTGCCGGCGGATGCGGGAGCAGACCCGAATCTGGTGAAGGACCTGGATGAGTTCCTATACCGGATGGCTCGGCAATTGCTTTCGGTGCAGCGGGATGCGTTTAGATTGGCAGTCCCGAACGGTTTGTTTTTCGGGCCTACGAATATCGGCGGCTGGTGGGCTCCGGCGCGAGCTCCTATCTACCGTGCCGCCGGCGAGATCCTTGACGTAGTGAGTGTGGCCACGGATTGCAGTCAGGCGCAACTGGACTTCATAACGCGCGCGACCGGGGATGTTCCGCTGATCATCTGGGAAGGCATGGTGGCGAACCCGGACTCCAGTCAATGGCGCTATACGGACTCCGATGCTGCTTCTGCGTCGTGGTACATGAAGACCCAGGCAGCTCGCGGGCAACGCTACCAGCACCGGTTGGACTTTCTCTTTTCAGCAGTCTCCTCCTCGACGGGCTCCAATCCTTATGTGGGGATGATGTGGTGGTGGTGGCTCGACATGACCAACGAGCAAAAGAACTGGGGACTGGTTTCGCTCATGGACAACGCCTACGACGGAATCGAAGCGGGAATTGCTCAGGGGATCGATGCATGGGGATATCCGACGGGCGGCGAGGAAAAGAATTACGGCGATTTTATCGGGCCCGCGCGGACGATTAACTTCTCGGTTTTGGAGAGGCTGGCCAATGGAAAGTGAAAGCCAGGCCGGAGCTTCCAGTGCGCGAAATGCTTTCGCGGAAAAGCGCTTTTCGGTTACCCACGGCCACAAGCGCGACCGACTCGTTTGCGGTTATGAAGCTGCCGCAAGAAACAGTGATAGGACAGTGTTGCTGGTGCCACCGTTCGGCAGATTGAGAAAAGGGGCGTGAAAGAATGAATATCGGCTGGATTACTCCGGCGTTGCCTTACGTGCCGTCCGCGGGTGGCTTTCGACTTTACGGTGCTAATCTTATCCGCAGACTTTCCAAGCGTCATTCCGTTCACTTGATTTCTTTTTTGCGTGACAGCGATGCCGAGCACGTGGACTGGATACGCGAATATTGCGCATCGGTCTCGGTCATGCCGCTTCCCCGTGCCAGCCTTCTCTCTCGCGGCTTCAATGTGACTACGGCGTACATGACCGGAAAACTGATTCTCGGACGTGCCCTGCTGGCGCAAAGAATTGCCGCCAGCAGAGCGGCTGGGAACTGGGACGTTGTGCACGTCGAAAGCGGCGAAATGGGTGGTATGGTCGATCTTCGACTGCCACTGCCCAAAGTGCTGTCGTTACACGATTCCCAAACCCTGCGCTGCGCCGAGATGCTGAAGTGCTCTCAATCTATCCGCGACAAGCTTTACTTTCACTGGCTGCTACTCCATGAATCGCGCTATGAGCCTCTGGTATACCCGCATTACGGCGCGGTCACCGTGGTGGCCGAACCCGACGTGCGCTCCGTGCGCAGCGTGGTGCCAAACGCGGACGTGCGCCTGATTCCCTACGGCACAGACACGGAGTATTTCCATCCCATGCCTGTTGAGAAGGAACCAGCCACGATGGTGTTCCATAGTCACCTTGGATACCCTCCGAATATCGAAGCCGCTCTAAGCTTTGCCAATGAGATTTTTCCAAAAGTGCGACAGAAGATCGCCGACGCAGTCTTTCATTTGGTTGGCGCCAAGCCCGGTCCCAAGATTTTGGAATTGGCGTCCAGGCCGGGCATAAAAATCTCCGCCGATTTGCCCGATCTGCGCTCGGCCGTCTGCTCAGCCCAGGTCTACGTCTGCCCAATCCGTTACGGGACGGGATTGAAGAGCAAGATGCTGGAGGCAATGGCAATGCGCATGCCGATCGTCGGTTATCCAGGCGCAACCGTCGGACTGAACTGCACGAATGGCAAGCATGTGCTCGAGGCGCAGACTGCGGAAGAGTTCACTTGTTACACCATCGAACTGCTTGAGAACCGGGAGCGCGCCGAACAACTTGCAACGTGTGCCAGGCGCTTCGTCGAAGAGAATTTCAGTTGGGAGGCGAGGGCGAATGCCTATGAAGAGCTGTACCAGGAACTGATCGAGCGCCAAAGCTGCTCGCCAAATCAAGAAGCTACGGAGACGACCATAAATCGCAACTGATCCGCCGTCGGGGCATACCCTGAAGTTCACTCGAACATCATCGATGCCGCGCCGCGCGCCCTCGCCGGCGGCGTTTACCGTTCCGCCGCAGTGGTCCGTGTATGCTCGTCCACACCCGCGCGCGTTTCTAAATCCTCGCCGCTGCCTGCCCTCTTGACCGATGCTTTGGCGAGGAAATTCGGCATACAGGTGGACAGGAAAATACTGAACCAGAAGACTCTGGCATGCATCGTGGAAACGAAGAACGCGGCAACCATGAAACCGACCAACCCATTGCCTATGGCGGTTGAAAGCGAGTACATGAACGTGTCACCGCGCTTTCTAGCGGCCCTGCGTATGCGGGATAGATTAAGGAGGGTGAAGAAAAGCATGGCGAGGAACAGCGCTAGTCCCACGAATCCGAGTTCCACCGCCACTTCCAGGTAAGTGTTGTGTGGTACGTTGAACTCCAGGTCTACTCCGGGCGGCATATATTTGCGCATGTACGGCGCGAATTGCCAGAGCCCAACCCCCAAAATGGGATGATCGGCGACGATACGGACGGCAATGCTCCACAGTTGCAAGCGCGCATCGGAGGATTCGGTATCGCTATGGGTGGGATGAAGCAATCGATCCAGCGGCGATACCGGAGAGATCAAAAATAAAGCAACGATGACCAGCGCAATAACGACGAACTTTCCGCGATGACGCACATCGCGCATTTGCAATATCAGGAGCGCAACCAAAGCGATGAAGGCGCCCCGCGACGATGCCAGAAGGATGGCCACGATCGTCACCAGCAAACAACCCAGGCAGAAAGCGCGCTTCCACCCATGCTGACCGAGACCAACAGCAAGCATAATGGGAAGAACCGTCACGGCCGAAGCCGAGAACACGTTCGGGTCCCCCGCCACACTACCAGGACGATACCCGAACCCATAAGTCGACAGGGCTCCCGCCCACTCGCGGATGAGATACAGCGAGGCAAGACCGACTGAGGCAATCAGCACCAGAACACTATTTTCGAGGCGCTGGCGCGAATCGATAAAAATAGAGGTCGCGATGAAGAAGACCAACTCCACGAAAATGGTTCCAACCATCTCATGCCAGTCAAATGAGGTTACCGTAAATACATAAGAGGTGACGGCCATCACGGCGAACAGGATGAATGCCCGCGCCTGCCCGGTAGCAAGAAATTGTGGAAATGACTTTCGATTTGGGAGATAGCACAAGGACAGGAAGAAGCAACCGACTCCCAGATATTTCTCGACCGTGATGCCGAAGATTGCGCGGGCGAAAAACGGATGGTCGACCATCGGCAATGAAAGAATCAACAGGTAGAAAAGGATCATTGCCAATTCCTGATCGTTGGAATACGTGGCCCAATTGCCAAACTGGCGGCGTGTCTCTCGTTGGTGTCACTTCGCATAAAACTAGTCTCGACGGAGGCGCTCGCGTACTTGCGCACACTATGCATCCCAATCTGCATGCAGCATCCCGGGACGCCGTAATCCGCCTTTTTCGGCCTCTTCTCCAACACGCCCGACGCGCGCGCCATACTCGCGAGCGTCTGCCTAGCCTTACGTTAGCCTATTTCAGAGCTGGCCGGTACGGGAAAATGGCCCAGCACAAGGATATCTCGATCCCTAATGCGTGTGGAGCCCCCTCGATTTTGCGGGAATACTTACCGCCAGGGCGGGCCAATTACTTTCGAGCAAATCGCCATCGTTCAACTTGGACAAAGATTTCCAATTTCATCGCCGAAGCAGTTACAGTTGTGCATCCTTGTCAGGCTCAGAAAAGTATGGACGTCAGAGGACTCTATTCAGCATAATTCCACCAGCAAAGACCAAGTGCGCGGGAGCGCTTCAAGAATGGCAAATGCAGTGCGGGGCATGATCTCGCCGAAGCTGCTCGATGCAATGGAGTGTCCTGCCTGCAAAGGTCCCTTGCGGATCGTCTCTAATCAATGGCTGGTGTGCTCTGGGTGCGAGCGGCGCTACCCGGTGCGACAAGGCATCCCCATCCTGCTGGTTTCCGAGGCTGAAAACCCGCAACCGCCTCAGAGTGAGGCGTCGATTAATTCGGCTTCGCGCGAGAAGCATCCATCCGCATCGCACGAGCGGTCCGCCGTTCCGGCGCCTAGTCCCGACCTGGATGTCCAATCGGCCAAAGAAGATATCTCCAGCGAAACGAAGCATTTCGATGAGTACTATCGCAAGACCCGCAAACCGATGAGTCCCTCGGATATGTTGTGGATACAGAAGGCCACGAACCCCAGTTCCAGACCTTTGGACTATTGGGAATTTGTGTTCTATCTGGTTGGCGATGTTAAGGAAAAGAAAGTGCTTGAGCTTGGCTGCGGAGGTGGTTGGATGAGCCGGGCGCTGGCATTCAAGGGCGCCTCGATGTCGGCTTTCGACATATCTCTCGAAGGATGTGTTTCCACCCGCGAAAAGCTCATAGATGCGGGATTCCAGTTCGATTCCATTGCAGTGATGGATGCTCATTCGACAGCATTCAGGGACTCCAGCTTCGATGTCGTGTTCATGGCGGGTGTTTTGCACCATCTGAACGGCGCAAAGGTGGCGAGAGAAATTCATAGGATACTTAAGCCCGGCGGCAGGGTTGTGGGCTATGAGCCACTTAAGTACGGACCCGTCATGTGGGCTCTCAAACAAGTTTGGCTCAAGCTACATGGCTTGAAGGACTACGAGACAACCGAACACGAAGAAGGTTTGAGCGTCAGCGATCTTGATGTTTTTAAACAGTTGTTCACCGGTGGTTTCACGCGCAGGTTTAATTTTGTGGCGAAAACCAATCGACTCCGCAACCGGTTTGGACCCCTGGCAAATTCGTTGCGATGGATTGACTACATTCTCTTGTCAACATTCCCGTTTCTGCGCCGATACTGTACAACCGTGGTCTTGTGTTTCGAGAAATAAGTGACGGGGGGCCGCAACTTGGGGTTGCGTACTGCTGTCCCGTGAAGGGCGCTAATCATGGTTTCAACTTGGTCGCGGCGAGAATTCTGTGGCGATTTGCTGAAGGTGATTGCATCGGTTCCGTTAGCCGGCTTGGCCATGCCGGCTCTGGCCGCTGCGGCGCCGGCGGAGATTGACTCCGCCATTCACGAGTTAGCGCTAGCTAATCGTGTGCTGGCGGCGAAGGAAGTGGTGGATGGCTATGGCCACGTTAGCGTGCGGCACCCGAACTTCGCCAACCGCTATCTTCTGGCTCGCTCCATGGCTCCGGCACTGGTGACCGACGCTGATATTATGTCCTTCGACCTGGACAGCAATGCGCTCGGAAGCGACTCCCGGACACCCTACCTCGAGCGCTTCATCCATGGAGAGATTTACCGCGCGCGGCCTGACGTCAAGGCCGTCGTGCACTGCCACTCACCGGAGTTGATCCCTTTTGCTGATACGGGAATCCAGCTTCGGCCGCTTTATCACATGAGCGCCTTCCTGGGAGCTGGAACGCCAATTTTCGAGATTCGCGATTTCCGCACCGCCGGCGACAAGAGCATGCTGGTGCACAATCGCGAACTGGGACAGGCTCTGGCGCGAGTGCTCGGCAAAAGCGACGCGCTTTTGATGCGCGGCCATGGCGGGGTAGTAGTAGCCGGCACTCTGCCGCAGGTGGTCGGACGCGGTGTTTATCTGCAGATCAATGCGAAGCTTCAAGCAGAGGCGATGGCGTTAGGCAAGCCAATCAATTATCTCGGGCTTGATGAAGATCCTGGCGGGCCTCCGGTGAGTTCCTACGGCCGGAACTGGGAGATTTGGAAGCGCGAAGTCGAAGCTGGGTGTGGTCGACGCTAACGAACTGCGAGAAAACATCAGGCAGCAGCTTGCGATGAGCGTTTGTCGGGGCTTCCGGTCACGGTGAGCAGCTCGCATTCCTGCATTGAGAGGGTTCCACTGCATCTGCCACGGCCCCTCTGCTCTTCCACCAGAGCACGCTAACCACTGCACGGACTCGCGCCCGGCGCCTTTGCTGGATATACCTTCCGCGAATCCGGTTCCTGGAGGCAACGTTCTTTCGTCAATCACACTCAGTATTAACGTAGCCGGGCAAAAGATCAGCACGGATCAAGCGCAAGCTGCCGTGGTGCGCAACACTGGATGTTCGGCCGCTGAAAGTCATCTTAAATCACAGAGTTGAAGATGTTCGAAGCGCACGAAAAAACACCTGAATCCCGCCCGGGAGACCGCACGCGGCCCTCGTTGGAAGCCGTTATGGCATTACAGAAGATGCTTGAAGACGGTCTGTTAGATCAATTAGATGACAGCAACGAAGCTCCGCCGATGGAGGCCCGCCCCCCGGTGGAGCACGCCGGGCTTACGCGGCTGGCCGATGCCAACCGAAGTATTTTCCAAGCTGCGTGTTGTTTTTTCAGAGACCTTGCACATCGGCTCTACTTCAAGCCAGTACGCAAGAAGCCGACCGGCGGTAAATCTGCTAGTGAGAGTAGATGAGGCGTTAGCCTCCCTGTAACAGCCCTTAACTCCGCCTGCGGCTCCGCAGACGGGGTACATTCGATTGCCGAATATCCCTTCGCGGTTTAAGTCAGCGCTGCGCCGTTGCACCATTTGAGGTGCAGATACCCGGTATGCCGCCAGTGCTTTGCACATTCGGTAAAGACATAGCGTGCGAAGCGTAAGCCCGGTCTAGGGGGTCTCCCCCGAAACCCCTGCAAATCAAGCGTGCCGCAGCCGCGACCTTGCCCTTCGATGAAGATATCGACTGACTCCGGAAGACAACTGCGATCCTAACTGCCGACGATGCAGGTAGTTGCCTGAATCCTGAGTGCAATGACGTGGAAACGCAACGAAGCCACGGCCCCCACAATAGCTCCGCCTGCGGCTCCGCAAATGTGAGCCACCAGTTCGCGGTCAAGGAGAGCGCCGATTGAGCTGCAAGTGCGGCCGCAGATCACCTGCATAGTGCGATCTTAATCACTCGAAATGTGACCCTCATCACCGCATGCGGTGCGGCATTGGCATACCTTAGCGCGAACGCAAACCCTTATACTGCCTCTACGCCAGTAATGATTGGGCAGGAGAACCACAGGAGTGGTGTTAGCACCTGCTACGCGATGCCCGCTTGGAGTGGCAGGACGCAGCGCCCAAGTTCGCGCTGCACATAGCGATTCAACCGGAGGAAGAGGAGAACAAACATGAGTGGAACGCAAGCCCCGACTCGCAAATTGACCATACAGGATATCCACGACGCTGCGGAGCGTTTGAAAAATTGGGGACGTTGGGGTGGAGACGATCAAATCGGCACGCTCAACTTTACGCAACCCGAGGACATCATCGCGGCGGCGCGTCTTGTGCAAAAGGGGAAGGTGATCTCCCTGGCGCTTCCTTTTGACAATAACGGCTGCCAAGGCGGCAAGACAAATTATCCGGCGATTGGCCGATTCAATCCTGTACACGTCATGCTGCGGGCCGGTACCGATGCGTATTCCGGCGTTCTCGACCACCGGAAGATCCGGGGAGCTGACGACCTCGTCATCATGCCGCTACAGTGTGGCACTCAATGGGACGGCCTTGGGCACATTTTCTACGGCGATAAGATGTGGAACGGCTATGACTGCCGCACGGTGACCTCCTTTGGCGCACAAAAATGCGGCATCGAGCAGACCAAGGCAAAGATGGTCGGCCGCGGCGTGCTCTTCGACATCCCGAAGATGCTCGGCGTGGACTTTGCGCCGGACGGCTTTGCAGTCACCAACGAGATGCTGGACAAGGCAGAGGATTTCTTCAAAGTTAAGGTGCGTCGGGGTGACTTCCTGCTGGTGCGCACCGGGCAGATGGATGCCATGCTGGCAGGCAAGACATGGGATGGCTATTCGGGCGGCGATGCTCCCGGACTTGCCTTCGAAACTCTCGATTGGCTGCACAAAAAGCAGGTGGCCGGAATCGTGACCGACACCTGGGGCGCCGAAGTGCGACCCAACAATTGCGATGATGCAGTCCAGCCCTGGCATTGGATCGCGATACCGATCATAGGACTTACGGTTGGAGAGATTTTCTGTCTAGGTGAGCTTGCTCAGGATTGCGCCGCGGACCAGCGTTACGAATTCATGTTCGTTGCGCCGGCACTGCCGATCACCGGGGCGGTTGGCTCGCCGATCAATCCACTGGCGATCAAGTAGGTAAATCGCCGGATATAAAAATTTTAATTGCCGTTTCTAATTACCGTATTGCGGCAGGTCGGGCGTTTCGTTCGAGCAATGTAGTGCAAGGGGGCGGATTTTATCAGCGCCCCCCGCTTCAGACAGACATTTCATTGGTTTTGGGGGAAACCATGCTGGAGTACCTCGATACGCAGACGAAGCTCACAAAGAATCAGTACAAGATTATCGCGGCGGCGGTCCTGGGCGACATGTTGGAGTTCTTTGACTTCTTTCTGATCGGGTTCGTCCTCGCCATCATCATTAGACCCTGGCATCTCACCTTCGGCCAGTCCGCGATAATCTTGCTTTCGTCCGGCGTCGGGGCCATCTTGGGATCCGCGTTCTGGGGCCATGTTGCCGACCGCATTGGGCGCAAAGCGGTTTTCATGGCTACCGTCATCAACTTCTCGGTGGCCACCGGCATCCTCGCACTAACGCCCGAGAATGGTTGGTTATTCCTCACGGTTTTCCGTTTCCTCACCGGCTTCGGAGTCGGCGGTCTGTATTCAGTGGACTTGCCGCTGGTGCAGGAATTCGTGCCAAGTTCCAAGCGTGGCTTCATCGGTGGCATGATCACCTGCACAGTGCCGATTGGCATCATGATGGGCTCGTTCATGGGAGCTTATCTCTCCCCGTACATTGGCTGGCGTGGACTGTTCGCGACCGGTCTTCTTCCGGCCTTCTTGACATTGTTAATCCGGGCCTGGGTACCAGAATCGCCGCGCTGGCTGGCTCGCATGGGCCGCGCCGAAGAAGCCCGCAAGTCGCTGGCTTGGGCACTTGAAGTCGATCCGGAGAGCATACCGCTTTCCGCGATGACGTTTGCTGTTCAGGAGAAGCCGCGATTCCGGGATCTGTTCCGTTATCCGCGGAGCCTGGTGGTGTCGTGGTTAGGGAATCTCGGGGCGCAGACTGGAGTTTATGGCATCAATCTGTGGGCTCCGACGCTGCTGTTGCTAGTGCTAAAGACAACTCCGCAGCGCGCCTCCTTCTTCATGATTTTTGTCGCCATGGGCGGATTCGCCGGACGCCTCGCTTTTGCGTGGCTCTCGGATGCAATCGGGCGGGTCAAGTCGGGTGCCCTGGTAGGTTTCGGTGCTGCAATCGTAGTGGGGTTGGCAGGCATATTCCACAGCTATTTTATCGGTGGTCTATCTGTATTCTGGATGCTGCTGATCGTCGCGCACTTCTTTGGCGATGGCGGGTTCTCCATCGTCGGCCCATATTCGTCAGAGGTGTGGCCTGCTCACCTCCGGGCGACAGGGATGGGTTCGGCTTATGGATTCGGCGGCCTGGGAAAAATCCTCGGTCCGCTGGGGCTCGCCATGATCATAGGATCTTCGAACGTCGTCACGCCGACGGTATCCATGGCGGCGATTACACCCGCATTTCTGTATCTGGCTGCCTGGTACCTGATGGCAGGCATTGTGTACGGTTTCTTTGGTATCGAGACACGTGGACGTTCGTTCGAAGCGATCGAGGAACAGCTTGAATCCGGCCGGTCCAAACGCGCCAGTCTGGCCGCGGCGACTGGTACTGGAAAGACGGGGGGCACGACAACACAAAAAAGGAATTGAACGCAATCCCCGACGTTCGGGGCCGGCCTTCGATATCGCGAGAACGGTGGATGTTACGATTTCATCTTCATATTTGATTTGTTTTTATCGCCTAATATTTAAGATCACCTTGGAGGAAGAGAATGTCGAGCACGGCAGAATTGAAAGATGCAATTAAAAAACAGGTATCGAGTGTGGCAAAGCTGAGATACTGCGTTAACAACGAGTGGCGTGTATCTAAGACCAGCAAGTACATGCCAGTTACGAATTCAAGCACGGGCGAGCTCATGGCGGAAGCGCCATGCTGTACGCCGGAAGAAGTGCTGAGCAGCATCGAAGCGGCAAAAGCCGCATTCCCGGCTTGGTCTGGTACGCCGGTGGGGGTGCGCGCACAGCTTATGTTCAAGCTGAAAGACTTGTTGGAGAAGCATCTTCAGGATCTGACCCTGCTTTGCGCGATGGAACTGGGTAAGAACCTCGACGAAGCACGGGGCGACATCCTGAAGGCCATCGAAGTCGTTGAGATAGCCTGCGGTGCGCCGATGCTGATGCAGGGTGATGCGCTGATGAACGTCACCCAGGGATTCGATACGGTTGCCTATCGAGAGGCCATCGGAGTATTCGCCGCCATCATGCCGTTCAATTTTCCAGGCATGATCCCGTTTGGCTGGGTATTGCCTCTGTGTATCGCGACCGGAAATACCCTGGTGCTCAAAGCAGCCAGTCTTACCCCGCAGACTTCGATGCGCATGCTTGAACTGCTGATCGAAGCCGGCTTGCCGAAAGGCGTTGTAAATCTGGTGACCTGCAGCCGCAACGAGGCTGAAACCTTCCTGAAGCATCCCGACGTCAAGGGCATCACCTACGTCGGCTCCACTTCCGTAGGCAGGCATATCTATTCAACCGCGGCGGCCCACGGCAAGCGTGTCCAAGCCCTGTGCGAAGCCAAGAACCATGCCATGGTATTGGAAGATGCGGCCCTGGAACGCTCGGTTCTGGGCGTGATCAACTCGGCGTTCGGCTGCGCCGGCATGCGCTGCATGGCGCTTCCGGTGGTGTGCGTGCAGGAGTCGGTTGCAGATGAATTCGTTTCTCTGCTGGTAAAGCATGCCAAGGCGATGAAGGTGGGCTGTTCTTACGATGCCGGCGTGCAGCTTGGCCCCGTCGTCTCGGCGGAGCACAAGAAGTTCGTCACCGATTGGATCGCAAAGGGCGTCGCGGAAGGTGCCAAACTCGTGCTCGACGGTCGCGACGTTAAGGTCCCCGGTTTCGAAAATGGATATTTCATTGGCCCAACCGTTTTCGATCACGTCACGCCCGAAATGACTATCGGCGATTGCGAAGTCTTCGGCCCGGTTGTCTGCATCAAGCGGATCAAGGATTTCGAAGAAGGCCTGGCGATCATGAATAAGAACGAGTTCGCTAACGGTTCGGTCATTTACACCCAGAGCGGCTATTACAGCCGCGAGTTCACCAAGCGTACCGACGGCGGCATGGTTGGCATCAACGTTGGAATCCCCGTGCCTGCATCGGTCTTCCCGTTTGCCGGACACAAGAACTCCTTCTTCGGCGATCTGCACGTGAACGGCAAGGACGGAGTGAAGTTCTATACCGAGACCAAGTGCGTCACCACCAAGTGGTTCGACGAGGAAGACAAGAAGGCGACCCGCATCAACACCTGGGATGGCGGCTCGAACCGGACTTAATTGATTGTTTGATGAGCAAGTACTCTGCACTCGTCCGCAAGCGGACGAGTGCTTTTTTGCGCTTCGGCAGGCTCTTCGTGTGGTGCCCTAGCCATCTACGAGGCAGGCAAAGTTGAAGTGCGGCAAAATCAGTCTGGAAGCTTGGGCGACTTCCATCTGGCTAAGCACTTGTGCCCCGATGACTCCGGCTTGGCGAATGTCGCCCAGGCAAAGGACGCCGCGCACCCTGGCGCCCCGCAAAACCAGCTTGCGGTATGAAGCTCCGGTGCCCGATGTCAGCACCTCGTCACCAGCCTCTCCTTCAAAATCGCCGATCGAGACGAGTGGGACGCCGGCGATTTCAATGGCGTTCATCGCAACGCCCCCTTTAAATTCCGCTTGGGTGCCTGTCATGTTGCTGGCGGCCACCTCGCCCTGTTCGACCGCGACCGGCCAAATCGCCGGAACCACGCGGTTTCCCGTAAGAGGATCGACGGTTTCGGCAACATCCCCGGCGGCATAAATATCTGCCAGCGATGTCCGCTGACAGGTATCAACGGTAATGCCGCGCCCCACTTCGATTCCGGCGGCTTGCGCCAGTTCCACGTTGGGCCTCACGCCGACCGCCATTACGACCATGTCGCACGCCAGTTCTCTTCCCTCGAGTTGGACGCCGGTCACCGCCCCGTTGCTGGTCGCGATCCCTTTCACTTCCGTGCCGACCATCACCGCAACACCCTTGCCGCACACAGCATCGGCGATCACCTTCGCGGCAGTGTCGTCCAGTTGCCGCGGCATGACGCGGGACAATTTTTCGACCACCGTCACTTCCAACCCGCGCGCGGCCAGGGCCAACGCGCTCTTCAGGCCGATCAAACCCGCGCCAATCACGACCGCGCTATGCGCCGACTCCGCCGCATGGGCAATTTCGCGGGTCTGCGCCATTGTCCATAGGGCATAAACGCCTGCGGCTTCCCTTCCCGGCAAAGGCGGTATAACCGGCAGCGATCCCGTTGCAAGCAGCAGCTTGCTATATTTGTGCCGCTCGCCAGAGGCCACTTCCACGGTTTTCTCTTCCGGGTGAATCGCCGTGACCCGTTCGTTCATGCGGCAAACGATGCCGAGCTCACGAAACGCGTCCGGTCCTCGCAGTTCGGATTCGGCGGCTTCGAGCTTTCCGGCGATGATCTCAGGCAGATCAATACGGCTATAAAAATAGTCCGGCTCATCCGTGAACATCGTCACTGGTGTGGCGGGCTCCAGACGCTTCAGCGTCCGGGCAGCACTGGTGCCTGCGGCACCCTGGCCAATTATGATGTACATGTCATCGCCCTCACTTACCGACAACCACTTCCGTCAGTATTTGCGGCAGTTGTGCGGCGGCGAATGCGTGGATGTTGCCGCCCAGCAGATCGGTTGGCAAATTCATCTCGCCAAGGTTTACCCATGTAGGAATGTCCTGGCTGGCACAACCTACGGCGGTTGCCAAGGTCTTGTTGTGGTTCAGCTCCGGCAAAATTGCAAAGACTGGGAACCCGGCGGCTTTCGCCCGCCTGGCAAGCTCGAAAAATTCTCCCGCGTCATGGCATGACCCCAGGTTGATCACCGAGGTAGCGTTGCACATGCCAGCTTTGGCCAGTGCTGTCCCGGCGCATCCGGCGGTCACCACGGTGAATCCCTTCTCGATCAAAAACGAAGCCGCCTTGAGGAAGCTTGCGTCCTGAGTATTAGCGACGTTACCGCATCCGCCAAGGTAGACCAGCCCCCTGGAAACCGCGAACTCATCGTAGCCAGTACAGCTTTGCTTCTTGCCCGCCTCAAAGTTGCTACGCTTACCGGCGCGGCGCTGGAACCCATTGCGGGCGATCACGACCGCCTGCTCGAAGTCAGCCTCATCGCTGAGCGTAGTCGCAGCGGTCACCGGGACCGAGAGCTTCTCCGCCAGCGCAATCAATGCCGGGGTAACACACTGGCTGCCGACTACAAGCAAATCCACAAGCCCCGTCAGCAACGCCGTTTCCTGCGAATCGTAATTTGTGACCACGGGAAGCGTTTTCTCGCTCCCGCAGATACTCACGACGTTGGCCTCGGCTCCGGCAGTCTTCACAAGGCCCTCTACTTTGGCGGGCGGAACGTGACCATGGCAGACGATATTAGGCTTGCCGCTTTCGAGCACGCCCATGCCTGCCGCGAGCGTTCGGCGCTTGTTTGTCGGCGCATTGGCAATGGCGGTCAGGGAGGTAACAATGGCCTGCCCGAGTTCGTCGAAGCGCTTGCCACAGGGAATCATGCTGTCGGCGGTTAGAGAGATCGACCGCCAAGTGGAAGGATCGAATTCGCATCCGAACTGCTCGGCCAGATTGGCCAGCGCCGCCGCGCCATCGACGGTCTTCCTGAGAAAATAATTTGACACCAGCGCCTGCTGGTCGCGACCGCAGATCGACTTCTGTCCATTTTCCGCGAAGGGGTTCACGCGGCAAGGACCTTCCAGGCAGTCGGTGCAGCAAATCGCCATCCGGCCAAACCCGCACTGCGGTTGCAAGGCTTCCGCACGGTCCCACGTCAGCTCGATTTGCTCCCGGTAGGCTTTTACGATCGCTTGATTCACGGCGGAATCCGCGGACTTCTTCCGTAGCTCTTTCATTTCTTAGTTGCCCTCCCGGACAAAATCAAGGCTGATGATCTTTGAATCCGCCACGGCAAACAGCGCAATGCGTCCGCGCCTGTCGGCCAGAACTTTCTCGTAGCCCGCTTCGTCGCCGTACACCAGCGCGCCAGTTGGACACGATGCTACACAAGCGGGCTCTTCCATGTGCACGCAGGCGTCGCATTTGATCGCCACTTTGAACGCGGCGCTGGGGACCACGGCACCGAACGGGCAAGTCATGACGCACATCCAGCAGCCGCGACATTTCGCCTGATCGATAAAGGTGGTGCCTTTTTCCGGATCGCGTTGCAGCGCACCCGACGGGCATGCCTTCAGGCAAGTGGCATCCTCGCAATGCCGGCACTGGATAGGAAAGCTGTGGCCGCTCTCGCCGCACACGCTCACTCGCGCCACCGGCTTGGGTTGCTCCAGGATCGCCCCGGCCAGCGTTCTGGACGCAGAATTACGCTCCACTGCGCACTGCAGTTCGCAGGTCTTGCATCCCAGGCATTTGTCTCTGTCTACCCAAACACGTTTCATATTCGTCCCCGTTCAGCAGCCTCAGACAACATGTATCCCCCAGAGGCACATAATCTCTTCCACCATGGCAGCGGCTCGCACAGGATTGAAGACCCCGCACTGGCATGGTTTGGCCAGTTCCCTGCCGGCTTCCGGCAGCGTCAGCTTGCCCTCTTTCACGTTTTCGACAATCTTGTTGACCAAGTTGAAGGGAACCTGTCCGTGTCCGCACATGGTGGTAAACCGCAGGATGTCCTCATCAGGGAGGCGTTCCTTGTTTCCCCAAACGCCGAGCGAGGTCTCGCAGGTGTGAGGCTTCACGCCGGCAACGCTGCAACAGTCATGCACGTCCTGCATCAGCCCGGAGATGATGACCGACACGCCCAGGTCGGCTTCTTTCAAGTCCTTCAAGGCGGCAATCAGGTCCTCGCGGTTGGCAAATACGCCGTGCACGATGGATGTGTCTTGCGCGCTATCGACGATGGTTTCGCGCGAGGTGATAAAGCTGTTGCCGGTCTTCATGTCACCCATGTTGACCGGGTTGTGCTGCCGGATGATCTCCAGGAAACGTTTCAGTTTCGTCTTCGAACCGACCTCGTTGACGCCCTTGGCCGACATGGCGAACAACACGTAATCGTTCTCAAAACTTTCGGCCGTTCCACGGCGGTGAAGCGTGTGCGTCATGCGTTTGCCTCCTCGACGAAGAACGGTTTACCGAGGCCGATATTGGTCTTGCCGTTTCGCGTCGGCTGGATGCCGGCGGCCTTCGCCAACTCGAATGCCGTAATTCCACCGTCTGGATCGACTTTCGTGGTCAGGTCGAAACTGCACACCGTCGAAATCTCCTGGCTGACCTTGCGAACGGCGGCGATGATCTCCGGAATCCGCTGTTGCGGAACCATCAACTCGATGATCGCCGACAAAACTTTTTCGCCCATGACCTCTTCGTTCATCTTGCCTGTCTTCTTGTCGGCCATGAGTCCGGTGAGAGGATTCTTCGGCTCGAAGGTAATGCCACCGATGGCGGCGATGGCCATGGCTACCTTCTCGATGTCGGTGAAACGAGCGCCAACACCTGGGCGGCCCATCTCGACCGCCATTCCGGCTTCGCCCCACTTGAAGCGGCCGGTAACATCGTTGGTCTTCATCTCCTCGGTTCCGCGGCCGGGGACGCGGGTCTCTTTGTGCTCCACCAACGGATTACTGAACGTGCCGCGCACCGATCGCGGCCACTCGGGCTTCGGCTCGTAGAGCGCATCGGCCTCGCAAATGCGGGCACGGTAACAGACACCGCAATCGACGCACTCATGTTGATCGACGCTGGAGCAGATGCGTCCACGGCTGTCGCGTACAAAGCCAATTGCGCCCATGGTGCAATAAGGCTGGCAGCGTCCACAGCCAAGACATTTTCTCTCGTCAACTTTCAACTCGACTCCTCCGTCCGGCACCGCTATGCCGCGGCGAACACTAGCGGTTGCGCACTGAGGCGCTGCCGCAGTCGCCTGTTCAAAGCGGCTTCAGAATAAAGCGTATCCCCAAGCGATCAACTTCATCGGACATAGCTTCGTATAACTGTTCTACCGCCGCGGATGTCACTACAGGAATTCAAATTGCCTTGCCAAAATAACACGCCGGAGAGAAGCCATCACATCAGGTGTTCAACCTAGCACTCATCCCTCGGTACTCGGCCTTCGCCGGGCTATACCTTCCGCGAAACCGTCGAAGGTACTGGATACATCAACCTTGAAACTCCTCCAGCAAAAAAGGCACGCCACTGCGCTGACAAATGGCGCGGAGTTTATCGGCAAGCGCCGGCGTGATCGGCACCCCCTCTTTCAATCGCTGTTCGCGAGCTTGCAACTCGGGATCACCGGCAACCAGGACCGGCTCGGCGGGATCAATGGGAGATACGCCGTGAAGATAATCGATCATCTCATCCAGATCGTTCTCGAACGCTCCGTCAGGCCGGAACGCCTTCGGATCGAGCACCAGGAAAAAGTGTCCAAGATGATCTGGTCCGTCGGCGGTTCCGCGCCGTTCTTCCAGGGTTGGAAAGCAGCCTCCAGCCAGGGTGCTTCCCAGAAGCTGCGCGACCATCGCCAAGCCATACCCTTTGTGACTGCACATCTCAGGCGTGCCACCGATGGGGGTCAGGCCGCCCTTGCCGCCTTTCCAGATGTAGCGCCCGGCGACAGCAGCGTCGCGCACGGAGCGTCCGTTTTCATCCAGAACCCAGCCATCAGGCAGGGGCTTGCCTTTGAACTCGTAGAGTCGAACCTTGTTCGCAGCGACCGTGCTCGTAGCCATGTCCAGAAGAAAAGGAGGATTGCGGCGGGCGGGAGCAGCGAAGGCAATTGGATTCGTGCCGAACACCTTGGTTGACGCGCGTGTCGGCACAACGGCGACAGTGCGGGCGTTACTGGTCACCATGCTGATAAAACCGCGCTCGGCCGCCATCTTCGCGTAATAGCCAGCCGCGCCAAAGTGGTGCGAATTGGTCACCGACACGGCCGCAATTCCGCAGGCGGCCGCCTTCTCTATCGCGAGGCGCATTGCCATTACGGCAGCAGGATGCCCCAATCCCGCACCCGCGTCGATCAATGCCGTTACCGCATTCTCGCGGATAACTTTCGGCTCCGCCTGCAAGTTCAGTTTTCCCTGGCGAAGCTTCTCTTCGTACAGGTTGAGCATTTGAATACCGTGCGAATCGATGCCGGCCAAATCGGTATCGACCATGACGTCTGCCGTGACATCAATCAGGTGCGGCAACATCTTCCAGGCGCCCAGGATGGCGACAATCTGTTCGCGAATACATTTGGCGGAAACGTTCACTGTTGGTTTTCTCCCTAGAAATTGACTACCAATATACCCTCGCATGCGCGTGACGCCGGCGGAGCGCAGACGCGCTCAAAAAAAAGGCCGGAGTTCGCCCCCGGCCTTCGCTAGTCGAATTGTAACTCCTACACCTCGAGACGACGCGATGATAATGCACGCCGCGACCGAAGCCATATCAGGCCCGGCAATGGTTATCGGGTCTCAGCTTTCTTCAGCCGGCGGTTGATCTCGTCCCAGTTCACCACGTTCCACCACGTCTGCAAATACTCCGCGCGGCGGTTTTGATAGTGCAGATAGTACGCATGCTCCCAGAGGTCATTGCACAGGATGGGGAACATGCCTTGCGAAAATGGACTGTCCTGGTTCGGCAGGCTGAGGATCTCGTAGCCCCCGGCGGCTGTGCGGACCAGCCAGACCCAACCGCTTCCGAAGTGCTTCAGCCCCAGGTCATTGAACTTTGCCTTGAAGTTGTCGAAGCCGCCGAACGCATTCTTGATCAGGTTTGCGATTTCGCCATCCGGCGTGCCGCCGCCGTTTGGTTTCATCAGCGTCCAGAACATTGCGTGATGCACGTGACCGCCGCCATGGTTACGCACGGCGGTGCGGATATCCGCGGGCACACCGTCCAACCCGCGCAGCAAATCTTCCGGCTCTTTTTCGAGTAGCTCTGGATATTTCTCCAGTGCGTTGACCAGATTCGTGAGGTATGCGGCGTGGTGCTTATCGTGGTGCACGCGCATAGTCTGCTCGTCGATGTACGGTTCGAGCGCATTGTAAGCGTATGGCAACGGGGCGACTTCGCGAGTCAACTTCACCGAAACCACTTGAGACATTATTTTCTCCTTTATGGATCAGTTCAAAACATTCACCACAGCGTGAACTGCATTGTGTGCGCGGGTGTGCCGCGCGAAAGTTAGACTCAGTTGCTTTACGGAAAACCCATGAACCGGAGCGGAATCGCTCTATGAGGACCGGGGGCGACACGGGACCCCCAGCAAGCCTGCCTTTGGCGTGTTGGGGTGCCAACCTGCGTGCCCACGGCAGCAAATCTATTGTACAACGTCAGAGACACTGGAGCGGGAGATGCGCCTGCCTGCCGTATTACTTGTCACCGCTCCAGAGAAGCAAGGATTCGCGCACTACGCGGCCGCATTCCTCAGCGCAAGGCTCTTCACTGTGCGGACTATGGCCTGCGTTGCTGATGATATGCAAGCAAGCGCCGGGTAATTGTGCGCGCGCCGCATCGAGTTCCCCGGGTTCGGTGCGAGAGTCGCGGGCGCCGTGTACAAGCAGCGTCGGAACCTTCAACTCCGACAGCCTGCCAGCGTACAAATCGCGCCCCGCATCGCCGGCAGAGCGTGCGATGTCAAGCCAGGCTTGCCCTTCGCTGCGCATTAACTGTCGCCAATAAGGTTCGCCGTGCTCGCTCGCCAGCACTCCGGCGACGCTTTCACCGAACGACTCCGGAGCCGAAGACATGGTTTCGAAGAACGCGCGCGAACCCGGCTTGTCACGATAGAAATGGAAGGCTTCGAGAATCAATCCCCGGCAGCACTCGGGAGCCATCAGCCCAAGCCAAGCGGCAATCACCGCGCCGTCACTGTGCCCCCAGAAGATGCACTTTCGGATGCCGAGAGCATCCAGACACCGCAAGGTTTCCGCGGCTGCGCGACGATGGAAATCAATGGCAAAGATCGCTGGTTTGGTCGAGCGTCCGTAACCCGACCGGTCTGGAACGATAACCTGAAAACCTCGAATCGCATCGCGTTGCCAATCGAGCGGATAAACTTCATAGCCCCAGCCACCGTGCAGAAAGAGCAGGCACGCACCCTCGCCAATTTGGCGATAGTGAATCTCCGCTACACGCCCAGCCAGAGGAGAATCGATCGTGATATACGGCATCGGCCGTCGCTCTGCGGTTTTAGATTCCAAAGGACTCGTAGTCGTCGGTTCCGGTGCGGCGAGGCTCGGCCTGGGCATAGTCGTAAGCATTGTAGGGCAGACGCTCAAAACGGCGGTGGCGCAGCATAATGCCGACCCACAGCCCCAATCCAAGGACGCCGGCGACGGCAGCAATCGTAGCGACGGTGGCTTGCGGGTGTTCGACGATCGGAGACGCCAGACGGCTGCCCACAAGCGCGATTTCACCGGGCACTCCCAGTTCACGCCGGAACTCGCCGATTGCGCGTTCGCCGCCACGCTGCAGCGCGCGATAGGAATACAGTAAGCTGCGCAAAGGCGGCCAACCCCTGTCCTCACCTCCGCGGACCACTGCATGGTCCACGTTGCGCTCCTGCTGACGCTCGATCAGTTCTTCCAGCGCCTCCCGCACGGCCTCGGGCCGCGTGGAAAGCGAACGGAAGGCAATGCGGCCACTACGGTCGACGATGTAGGTCGGGTTGGGAAGCGAGCCATACCTGCGATGCACTTTGCCGCTCAGTTCGTCAATCAGTATCGGGAAAGTGATCTCTTCCTGCTCGCGGAAAAGTTCGGCGGCTTTGACCTTCTCGGCGAGGCTGCGGTGAGCCGGAAGCCGCTCGCCGGGATGCGCTTCGCGCACGTAGACGAACAGGAATTCGACGTCTTGGCCGGCAAATTTCTTGTAGAGAGCCTGCAAAGCGCCGGCTGAGGCGGCTGTCATCGGGCAGGTCGCCGACCCGAAAGTCAGGACCACGTTGCCCTTCTGCCGGAGTTCGTCGAGCCGAACCTTGCCACCGTCCAGCGTCCGCAGTTCAAAGTCCGGGGCCTTCTCGCCCGGTTCAGGAGCATTGCCGAACTTGGCTTTGACCATGTCTCTCATCAGGCTAGAGCGGCGGAATTCTCCGTAGTTATAGCGCGAACCGAACATCGAAGCCTCCTCATGCATAAAAGCGGTTAGCCGGAGCCCCCGCGCGTTTCGCAGTTGGGCGTTGTGGGAGTGGGAAGTGCGCGGCTGCCGCACTCACCGCCGGCCTGAAGCTGGGCCACCCCTTTTCGATGCCGGTCGAATCGCTGCGCGTTGCAGTCTACTCCGCTTGTGGAAAGGCGGCCCTCCCAAGCTGCTTGGTATAGGCGCGTCGCGCTTGCCTGCGCTGGGCCGCGCCACATACAATTCCGGGGTTCCCAATAGGCGCCGCAGTCGCGCCTGTTGGGGTGCGAGAGCCCGCGCTCAAGTGAACCGATGGAGCGGAACGATGACAGCTTTGAAAGCCGGTGACGTGGCCCCCGATTTCGAGGTGCCCGCAGTGTTGGGCGAAACCAAAACGCGATTCAGGCTGAGCAACTTCAGGGGCAGGCGGCACGTGGTGCTGGCTTTCTACGCCCTCGATTGGACCCCGACCTGAAGCACTCAGATTCCGGCGACGAACCTCGACGTGGAGAAGTTCGCCGGATACGATGCCCAGGTCGTGGGCATGAGTGTTGATTCCATTCCGAGTCACATCGCGTGGCAAAAGAAGGCTATCGGTTGGGTCAATTTTCCGTTGGGCAGCGACTTCTGGCCGCACGGCGAAGTCGCGATCAAGTATGGAGTGCTGCGCGAGGGCGATCCGGTCCCGGGAATCTCCGAGCGCGCTGTTTTCATCATCGACAAGCAAGGCGTGATCGCCTTTGCCAAGGTCTACCCGCTGACCACGCCGCCCGATAACGAAGAATTATTCGAGGTACTGCGAGGACTGAACAAATAAAATTTATAAACCGATGTAAGAGAAAACGTGAATCTCCCCAGGACCAGTATCCTGTCCCAGCATAATCGCCGGCCTTCACCATGCCGCTCGTCTTAGGAGGCTGCTGAAAAACTCATATCAATGTCATCCTGAGGTCGTGCCGATTTTGCGCTTGGGATCTGCTTTGCTTTCAGCACGCGCAGACAGCAGATCCTTCGCTTCGCTCAGGATGACACCCTCGGAAAACAATTTCTCAGCAGCCTGTTAGGAGAGGCTATGGCCGGGGACCGGCATCAGTTCGGCTATACCGGCGCTGCTGGTTTACTGCGCGGGCTTGCCCGTCCGCATCGACGAACTCTTCGTCCGTGGCGTTGGAGTCTCGGCTTTCACCAGGGCCTTCATCTGGTCAATGGTGTTGAACAGTTGCGATGCGTCCTTCACTTCAATATAAGGAGTTTGCCGCGAATCGCCCACAATGTAGATAGTTGGGGTGTGATCGATGCCAACCTTCTCCCCGATGGCCTTATCTGCATTTACCTTGGCGGCCAGGCTGCCGCTGGGATCGACCGGGGCGGCCAACGCAACATGGTGCTCAGCGGCGAATCGCTCCGACATGCCGCTAACGTTCATCTTGGTGATGAAGTTCTGGTTTTTGAAGACCCAGCTACGGTATTCCTCGCCCAACCCTTTGGTGTCGAAGTAGCGGGCCGTCACGTGCGCCTCGAAGGACCAGGGGTGCTGAGGCAGTGAATAGTCGTAGCGCACCAGCGGAATCTTGTAGGTCCTTTCAGCATCTTCCAGCAGCGGCTCGACGCGGGCGCACTGAGGACATTCAAGATCCTCGAAGACTACAATCGCCACTTTGGAACCCTTAGGCGGGCGAAGCACGGATGTATCCTCGGCTTGGGCAATGCCGGATAAGCCGGAGAGAATCAGGAGGGCGGCGATCGTGAGCATGCGCGAAACTGTTTTCATCGTCGGAGAAGAACCTTTCGTCAGCATTCAGAATAGAACTTCGATGCCAGAGCTGAACTCCTGGCTGCTTATTACATGTTAACTGAACCCGGTGTCAGGTAGAAACCCTCCTCATGAGGCCATGTATTATTGGAACTTCCTGTGACACTGCTCTGCTGAGGTGCCCATCGACACGCGTCTTGGTTGCCCGTGGCGGAGTGGGGGCAAAGGTCTGCACCGGCGGGCC
>JBEKQP010000018.1:0-31280 GCA_049519595.1 Candidatus Korobacteraceae bacterium
AATATTTTCCTTCTTGAATCGCGGGCTGCGCGACGCCCGGCATGACCATCGCGTCATTCGATCTGATCCCGAGCAGATTGCGCGCCGGCGCAACCACATGCGCCGTGTCGCCAATCGTAAAAATCTCCGGATGCCCCGGCATAGACATATCCGCGTTGACGATCGCTTTGCCTGACTTATCCACCGCCGCGCCTAACCACCGTCCAGCCGGCGACGCCAGCACGCCCGCGCTCCACAGCATGGTTCCCGCTGCAACGCGCTTCCCATCGGCGACGATCCCATCGGCGTCCACGCTCGTCACCCGCGTGTCCGTAAACACCTTCACGCCCAGGCTCTCAAGATGCCGTTGCGCCTTGGCAGAAAGAACTTCGGGAAAAGTAGGCAGGATACGCGGCGCCGCCTCATACAACAGAATCTGCGCCGACCGCGGATCGATGTGCCGAAAATCGTGCGACAACGCCATACGCGACATTTCCGCCAGCGTGCTCGCCATCTCCACGCCCACCGTTCCGGCGCCCACCAGCACGAAAGTCAGCAGTTTCTGAATTCCCGCCGTATCGCTGTGATCGAGCGCGGCCATCTCCTCGGCGCGCTCGAACGCCGTCAGCACCTTCCCGCGAATCAGGTCGGCGTCGTCCAGCGACTCCAGCCCCGGCGCTACGTGCCGCCATTCGTCATGTCCGAAGTAGTTGTATTGAATGCCTGTGGCAAGAATAAGGTAATCGTAGGGAATGTCGTGCTGCCTCAGGTGAACCAGGCGCTTTTGCGCGTCGATTCCGGTGACTTCATCCTGCAGCACTTCTATGTTGCGCTGCCTGCTGAGGATCGACCGCAACGGCCCCGCGATCTCGTCGGCGGAGAGCAGGCCAGTGGCAACTTGGTACAGCATGGGACGAAACAGGTGATAGTTTCGTTTGTCGATCAGCGTCACGCTCGCCGGAGCGCGGGCCAGCCCCCGTGCTGCAAACAGCCCGCCGAATCCGCCGCCCACGATCACCACACGAGGTGCAGATGCGTCCATGCCAGCCTCCAAAGACCGCGATTGCAGCATGCAATTGAACATACCCACAACCGCCGACCAATAGGATGCACCGCGGCGCACCGCGCTTCATTCTTTACCCCTCCCCGGCTTAGCGATCTCCATTCCTGCTCTCTCAGCCGCAGGGACAGGACTCAAACCCGCCCGCCGTTTGAGCGGCGCACTGCTCTGGCGCTGGCGTCTCGCGCCGTTTTTTCCCGACACCTTGGTTGTTCGTGTTGGGGCAGAGGGCTCAGTGCCCCTTGTAGAAGCCTTTTCGGCGCTGCTCGCTGTAGCGTTGCAGCGCATCCTCGATGATGGGATGCGCCTTGCTGGCGGGCTCCAATTCATCGACTTCCACCTTCTTACCCTCCAGCTGCTTGTAATCCTGAAAAAAGCGCCGCAGCATGGCCAGACGGTGAGGCGGCATCTCACTGAATTCGTAATAGCTGTTGAACTCCGGGTCCTTGCTGGCGACGGCGATGATCTTGTGGTCCTTTTTGCCGGAATCGATCATGGTCATGAGCCCGATCGTGCGCGCCTGGATCAGGGTAAGGGGCACCACTGGCTCCTGGCAAAAGACCAGCACGTCGAGCGGATCATCATCTTCGGCGAGGGTCTGCGGAATGAATCCATAGTTGGCCGGATAGTAGGCGGCCGAGTAGAGAACGCGGTCCAACCGGATGAGCCCGCTTTGTTTATCCAACTCGTATTTCACGCTGGAGCCGGAGGGGATCTCGATCACGCTGAGGAATTCGGCTGGAAGCAGTTCGCCAGGAGTAATGTCGTGCCAAGGATGAACCATGCAGCAAAGTCTCCGGATGGTTAGATGCTGGATTTCCGCACAGGATTAGCCCGGGAAGTCGGTCGCTCTGTTGCGACGTCCCCACGGCAGACTGGGCTTTTTGACCTGGCATTGGCTTGGCAGGTGCAAGCCCGCGCACTATGCCACGCACCTGCAGGGCCGAGCGTGTAGAATCCGAAGTCGATGGCACCCCCTGTAGAAGCGGGTCGAGAGAGAGGCAGAGCAGCCGGTCGCGGCGCTGCCGCGATGGTGGCGGCTGGCATTTTTCTGAGCCGCATAGCCGGCTTGATTCGCGACCGTGTTTTTGCCCATTTTTTCGGCAACTCGGATGCCGCCGACGCCTTTCGCGCCGCTTTTCGCATTCCTAATTTCCTGCAGAACCTGTTCGGCGAAGGGGTGCTGTCGGCCTCGTTTATCCCGGTTTACGCGCGGCTGCGGGCCGAGCAGAAGGACGAGCAGGCGGCGAAGTTGGCGGAAGCCATTTTCGCACTGCTGTTCCTGGCGACAACCGTCATGGTTGCGCTCGGCATTTTTGCCACGCCTTGGCTGATCGATGCCATCGCACCGGGCTTCCACGGAGCCAAGCGCGAGCTCACGATTCGCCTGGTGCGCATCCTGTTTCCCGGCGCCGGTCTGCTGGTGCTCAGCGCCTGGTGCCTGGGAATCCTCAACAGCCATCGCCGCTTCTTTCTTTCCTACACCGCGCCGGTAATCTGGAACATTACCTTGATTGCGGCGCTGGCTTGGCGCGGCGGGCATGTTCCCCTTTCCAGGCTGGCCGAGATTCTCTCCTGGGCATCGGTGGTTGGCAGCGCCTTGCAGTTCGTGGTGCAACTACCGACCGTGCTTCGCTTCCTGTGGCCATTGCGCCTGACTCTGGGCGTTCAGCGAGAGCACGTTCACACTGTGCTGCGCAACTTTGGCCCGGTGTTTGTTTCGCGCGGCGTGGTACAGATCAGCGCCTACGTCGATTCCCTGCTTGCCAGCTTTCTGCCGACCGGGGCGGTCGCGGCTCTTTCCTATGCGCAAACGATCTATACGCTGCCGGTGAGTCTGTTCGGCATGTCCGTCTCAGCCGCCGAATTGCCTGCCATGTCAAGCGCGCTCGGCACTGACGAGCAAATCGCGCAGGCATTACGTGAGCGATTGGCTCGGGGACTGGAGCAGATCGCCTATTTCGTGGTGCCCTCGGCCGCCGCATTTTTGTTTCTTGGCCACGTGGTGGTCGCAACCCTGTATCGCTCCGGACTTTTCGGCGCCAGGGATGTGACCTACGTTTGGGGAGTTCTGGCCGGGTCCAGCGTCGGCCTGCTGGCTTCGACCTTCGGACGCCTCTATTCATCGGCTTTCTACGCCTTGCGCGATACCCGCACACCCCTGAAGTTCGCGACCGTTCGGGTGGCGCTCACGGTCGCTCTAGGATATCTCTGCGCTCTGCCGTTGCCGCCCCTGCTTGGGCTGGACCGCAAATGGGGAGTCGCCGGCCTGACGCTCTCGGCAGGAATCGCCGGCTGGATCGAGTTCGGGTTGCTGCGACGCTCGCTCGCCCGACGCATCGGCATCGTATCTTATTCGATCGTGCGCATCGCCAAGCTTTGGCTGGCCGCTCTGGTCGCCGCGGCAGCCGGTCTGGCGCTGTGGCGGGTGAGTCCCGCTACGCATCCCGTGATCACGGGCATGATGGTGCTTTTGCCTTACTGCCTGGTCTACGTGCTGCTGACGCAATGGATGGGCATTTCGACGATTGGCAGCGCCTGGCGGAGCCTCAGGCGACGCTAGCGTGGGCGAAAACTTTTGTAGACGGAATTCGCGGAAGATCTACCCCTGAGAAGCGAGCGGGCTTGCGCCGACGGCTAATTCGGCGGTCCCAGCATGCGATCTGCTTTCTAGGGCTTTGGAATTCCGAATTTGGCGAGAAACTTCGGTACGTTGACAATGGCGCGCTTGATTGTGCCACTACCGATTTCCTTTTGTTCCACCTTTGCGGTCACGCGAATCAGGTAAAACTTGCCTTCGACCGCCTCAACGGTCGCTTCCGCTTTAATGACCGCGTTCACTCCTGCAGGCGCACGATGCTCTATGTTGATCGCGGTTCCGACGGAAATTTCGTCCTGTTCGCAGAAAGGTTGCAGCGCGCGCGCGCCGGCGATCTCCATGAGCCGCACCAGACCGGGAGTAGAGTAGACGGGCGGCAGATTATGGTTGAACGCCGTGAGCGTATTCTCGAACTGGACGCGCTCTTCGGAGACACCCCGAGCGCCGATTGGGACCGGCTTTGCCATTGCCGAAAGATAGCCCCCCAGACAGCAACTTAGCAAGAGCCTTTACAGATTACCATTCAGGCACTACTGCTTCCCTGGTTCAATTTGAAAACTTTCCGCTTCGTACAGACCGTTTAAATCGCCGAATTCTACCCTGCTCCGGTACACAATCGAGCCAAGCCTCCAGCCAAAGCTTCTCGGCTGGGCCCGGAGTAAAGATCGTGAACTTGGTCCGTTTCGCCCTGCCGGTCATCACATTCGTCCTGATTCCACTGAGCTGCTACGCTCAGCCAGCCATAGGCGCATACCCACGGCTAGCACTATGGTGTGGCGTGGCTTCATTGTCCGCGGCTGCCGCCGGGCAAAGCCCCGGCCCGGACACCAAGACAGCCGACGCAGAAATCCGGCAGCTACTGGATACCCAGGTGGCAGCCTGGAACCGGGGAGATTTAGAGGGCTATATGAGTGGCTACCTGGATTCTGAAGAGCTGACGTTCTTCTTCGGTGCAACCGAAACCAGGGGTTGGCGGCCCACGCTGGAGTCTTACCGGCAGTACTACAAGAAAACCGGGAACCAGATGGGCCATCTCGACTTCAGCAATATACACATTGAAACGCTCGGCGAGGACGCGGCCTTGGTGCGCGGCCGTTGGCGCCTGAAAACATCCAGCGGCCCCAGCCGGACAGGACCGTTCACGCTGGTACTGCGCCGCTTCCCCGGAGGCTGGCGAATCGTGCACGACCATTCGTCCTGAGACGGCTTCCCGCGTCCCGAACCGGAGGGGATCCGTCGCCCGTATCCGGCTCGCAAGCCGCCCGGTTCATAGCCGCTGGTCTCCGCCCAAAATAGGTCATCCGGGTCGTCGGTTAGCAGGTTTCAGGGATACCTGTCGCTGTGAGGTGGCCCAGGCGGACACACTGCCCAATCACTTAATGGTTGGCTTATTTTTCCTTTTGAAATTCGCGGTAGACTTCGCTCTTGCTGAGACCCATTTCCTTGGCCACGCGCTTCATGGCGTCGCGCTGATCGAGCTTTTCCTTCTGCATCATTTCCCGAACGCGTGTTCGGGCGCTTTTCTGCTCCACGGCGGGTTGGCCTTGCTCCTCGGCCTTGCCGATCAGCAGCGTTATTTCGCCCCGAACCTCTTCCCGCGCCTTCAGCTCGGCGAGTGCCTCGATCGCCTTGCAGCGAAGGAACTCCTCATGGAGCTTGGTCACTTCGCGGGCAATAACCACGTGGCGTTGCGGCCCAAGGACGTCGACCACATCCGCGAGGGTTTCGACAATCCGGTGCGGGGCTTCATAGAAAATCTGCGTGCGAGGCGATTTCTTGATGGTTTCGAGCATGGTGCGGCGCTGGCCGCTCTTAGCCGGGAGGAAACCGCCAAAGCGGAAAGAATCGGTAGGCAGCCCGCTTGCCACCAGAGCCGAGAGAAAGGCCGACGGCCCGGGAATGGGTACCACCAAAATGTGGTGGCGGATGGCGAGCGCAACCAGCCGGTAACCCGGATCGCTGATGCCCGGCATGCCGGCATCGGTCACCAGCGCGATCGACTGCCCCTGTTCCAGATGCATGATCAGCTCGGCAGCCTTCGTCAACTCATTGTGCTCGTGATAGCTGGTGGTGCGCTTTTCAATTCCGTAATGGTTCAGCAGCTTCTGAGTCTGGCGCGTATCCTCGCAAGCGATGAGGTCAACCTCTTTCAAAATCCGCAGGGCTCGCAGCGAAATATCTTCCAGGTTGCCGATGGGAGTGCCGACCAGATAAAGAGTCCCGTGGCCTTGTCCGTTTCCTCCGCGCGAGTTTATGGTATTCGCCATTCGGGCGCAGTGTACCACTGACGGCGGTGTGGGAGAGAAACGAATCGTGGGCAAACCGGCAAAAAAACGAGGTGATCCGGGAAGTACACCCCGCGAGGGCCAATTCCGGACACGGGCAACTTATAATCAGACCCATGTCGCAGGCGAGCCTAGAAATTCAACGGCAGGCGCATGACTTGCGCGAAACCATTCGCCACCACGAGCACCGCTACTACGTGCTCGACGACCCGGAGATCAGCGACGCCGACTACGACGCCCTGATGAATGAATTGAAGGCGCTCGAGCAGGCGCATCCGGAACTAATCACGCCGGATTCGCCGACGCAGCGGGTTGGCGGCAAGCCACGAGAGGGATTCGTCAAGGTATCGCACTCGACGCCGATGCTCTCGCTCGATAATGCCTACAACGAGCAGGAGCTGCGCGACTGGGCGCGACGGGTCCAGGAGCTGGCGGAAACCACCCGGTTCGAGTTCGTATGCGAGCTCAAACTGGACGGGCTGTCGATGGCTTTGCGCTATGCGCCCGGCGAGTCAGCGAAGGCGGGAACCCGTTTCGCACAGGCCATCACCCGCGGCGACGGCTCCATTGGCGAGGATGTGACGCTCAATCTACGCACAGTGCGTTCGGTCCCGCTTTCAATTTCCGCCGCAACTCTGAAACATGCCGCTCTGCCCGAGGAATTCGAGGTGCGTGGAGAGGTCATCATGCCGGCCCGGGCCTTTGACCGCATGAACGAAGAGCGCGATCGGCAAGGACTCTCGCGCTTTGCCAACCCGCGCAATGCGGCGGCTGGCGCAGTGCGGGTGCTGGAGCCGAACATCACGGCGCAGCGCAGGCTCGACTTCTACGCGTATTTCCTGATGCGGGATGGGCAGATGTTGTTCGACACGCAGTGGCACGCACTCGAGGCGCTTGCCGGGGCCGGCTTCAAGGTGAACCCGCATCGCAAGCTGGTACACAGCATCGACCAGGTGTGGGACTTCATCAACGAATTCGAGAGCCAGCGCGAAAGCCTCCCTTACGAAATCGATGGCGTGGTGGTGAAGCTGAACCGCATAGAGCTATGGCGGCGTCTGGGGTTCACCGGCAAGGCTCCGCGCTGGGCGATCGCCTACAAATACGCCGCGCGCTCAGGCACCACCCGCATCGAAGACATCGCCGTGCAGGTCGGACGCACCGGCAAACTCACGCCTGTGGCCGTGTTGCGTGCGGTGCCCATTGGCGGCACAACGGTCTCTCGCGCCACCCTGCACAATATGGATTTCATCGACAATCTAGGCATACGGATCGGCGACTGGGTGATGGTTGAACGCGGCGGCGACGTGATTCCCAAGGTCGTCAAAGTGGTCGAGGACAAAAATCATCCGCGCGGCGACCGCCATTTCAAGATGCCGGAGCGCTGCCCGGAATGTGGGGGACACGTGGTGCGCGCCGAAGGCGAAGCCGATTTCCGCTGCGTCAACGCGAACTGCCCGGCCAAGCTGCGCGAGAGCATTCTGCACTTCGCCTCGCGCGGCGTGATGAACATCGAGGGGATGGGCGACGCCTTGGTCGATCAGCTCGTGGAGCGCGGGTTGGTCAAGGATGTGGCCGATATTTACCGCCTGAGCAAGCACGACCTGCTCTCGCTGGAGCGCATGGGAGACAAGTCGGCGCAGAACGTTCTCGACGAGATCGAGCGATCGAAAAAGTTGCCGCTGGAGCGCGTGCTGTTCGGCCTCGGCATGCGCTTCGTGGGAGAACGCACGGCGGAATTTCTGGCGCAGCACTTCGGGTCGATGGATGCGCTGATTGAGGCTGCCACAAAGACAGATGCCGAAGAAAGCCTCACCGAACTGCAACAGGTGGAAGAGGTCGGCCCGCGCATCGCCGCCAGCATCCGCGAGTTCTTCGAGGAGCCGAAAAACCTGGAGCTCATCGAGCGTTTACGAAAGGCCGGGTTGCAGTTTAGCGGCAAGAAGAAAGAACGCGGCACAACCCTGGCTGGAAAAACTTTCGTGCTCACCGGAACGCTGGTGAAATACACACGCGACGAAGCCAAGCGCATGATTGAGGATGCTGGAGGCAAGGTCGTGGCATCGGTCAGCAAGAAGACCAGCTACGTCGTTGCCGGGGCCGATCCCGGCTCGAAGTTGGACAAGGCTCGTGAACTGGGGATCGAGGTCGTCAACGAGCAGCAAATGGAAGCGCTGTTGAAGCGGTGAGCCAGCGCGGACACCCGACGGCAGATTCTATTGCTTCGCAATTTCGCAACGGGCTAGCGCAGTGCGTCAAACAGTTGGGCCATTATTTAAGGGCGGATTGTTGCCTCTTTTGGATGTCATCGTGAGCAAAGCGAAGGATCTATGCATTTTCGCTGCACCAAAATACATAGATTCTTCGCCTCCACCTGAATAGCTTCTTGCTTATCGAACGCAACGTCGGGTACGCAGCTTGGCTGGTCCGGCCACAGGCACTCGGCGCCCGGCTCAGAATGACATCTCCATTAAGTTGCCCGACTTGTGACGCACTACACTGCAGCCTGCGCAACGCGATCACCGCACGTCGAACGCTTGCCGAATGCGGATGTAGCTCTGCTGGAGATCTTCGGGCAGCAAGCGGGTTTCGCCGACGACGCTCATGAAATTGGCGTCCGCAACCCAGCGGGGCAGGACGTGCATGTGGATGTGTCCGGCGACCCCGGCCCCGGCGGCCTTGCCGATGTTCATCCCAAGATTGACGCCATTGGGATGATAGAGCTTGCGCAGAATGCCTTCCACGCGCTGGCAAAGCATCATCATCTCGACTGCGGCCTCGGGCGCAAGATTCTGAAGCTCGTCGAGGTGCTCATAGGGCACAACCATTACGTGCCCGCTGGTATAGGGAAAGGCATTCAGGATGACGAAGCAGTACTGGCCCCGGTAGACAATTCCTGCCTCCGCATCGGGTTCCTTCAACTTTTCGCAAAACAAACAACCTACAGCTTTATCAGCGGTTGTGATGTAGGTGTAGCGCCATGGAGTCCAGAGATAGTCCATGCTGCCGAGAGTACCAGAATGCCGCTTTGGCGAGAACCACCTTCTGGGGGTTCGATCGTCGCCGGACCAAGGCGTCGAGCAGTGGAAGCAAAAAAATGGAAGTGATTAAGATTCACGTAGTTGCCGCAATAAATCGTATTTCCTCGATTGACACTTTTTGACAGCAGTTGGTATAGTCAAGAGAGTCATGCAGTGCAGGATTTGTACTGTGTGAGCCGACCGCTGGATTGTTCAAGATGCCCTAAACCGGGCTAATCTTCCCAAGAGACTCAAGCCAGCAGTCCGTAAGGAAACCCTCTCATCTTCGCTTCCAAGCGAGGGTGGGCCGATGCGCACCGATGGCCTTTAACGACACCCGCAACGACACCCAGTCTGACGACACACAGTCTAACGAACTGAATCCGGAAACCGGTTCGCATCCCGAACCACCAACCGCCCAGGCACAGAACGACTCGAACCTAAATCCAAACCCCAATAGTTCCGAGCGACCCAAAGTGGGTTCAGCCCGGAACGAAAAAGAAACCATGACGGAAGACTTCGCAACCGCACTCGAAACATTCGAACAAGAGCAAAGTGAGCTGGCTGCCAATGAGGACCGCGTCCTCAAGGGCACCGTAATCAGTATTAACCCTAACTACCTTGTCGTGGACATCGGACTGAAATCCGAAGGCGTCGTGCCGCTGGCCGAGGTGCAGGACCACGAGGGTAATGTCAAATTCCAGCCCGGGAACGAAATCGACGTGATGATCGAAAAAGGTCACACGGAAGAGGGCTACGTAAACCTTTCGCACCAAAAGGCACAACGTCTTCACGCCTGGGACGAGATCGAGAAGGCGTACAACGACAAGTCTTCCATTAAGGTTCGCGTCATTGATCGCATCAAGGGCGGCCTCACGGTCGACGTGATGGGGGCCCGCGCATTTTTGCCCGGCTCACAAGTCGACACCAGGCCGATCCGCAACCTCGATTCCCTGAAGGGCCAGGATATCGATGTTCGCGTCATCAAACTGAATAAGAAACGCGGCAACATCGTCGTCAGCCGCAAGCAGATGCTGGAAGAAGAAATCTCCAGCAAGCGCGACAAGACGATGGAGCAGCTTGCCGAAGGTGCAGTGCTCACCGGAACGGTGAAGAACCTGACCGACTACGGCGCATTCGTCGACCTGGGCGGAATCGACGGCCTGCTGCACATCACGGATATGTCCTGGGGACGGTTGACGCACCCGCATGACTTGGTTCAGGTCAACGATCAGATTCAAGTCAAGGTTCTTAAGTTCGACAAGGACAAGCAACGTGTTTCTCTGGGCTTCAAGCAGCTCACGCCCGATCCATGGCTGGACGCCGCCGAACGGTATCCGATCGGCGCGCGGGTGCAGGGCCGCGTCATCAGCGTGACGGATTACGGTGCTTTCGTTGAGCTCGAGCAAGGTATCGAAGGCCTGGTGCATGTCAGCGAGATGACTTGGTCGAAACGGATGAAGCATCCGTCAAAGATCGTCAACGTCGGCGACCACGTCGAGGCCGTGGTGCTGAACGTGAACGCGCAGGAGCGCCGCATTTCGCTCGGCTTGAAGCAGTTGGAATCGAATCCGTGGGAGTCGCTGCACGAGAAGTATCCGGTTGGTTCGATTGTCGAGGGCAAGGTCCGCAACCTCACCGACTTCGGCGCCTTTATCGAGATTGAAGACGGAATTGACGGCCTTGTGCACGTCAGCAATCTGAGTTGGACCAAGCGCATCAAGCATCCTTCCGAAGTGTTAAAGAAGGGCGACAAGGTGCGCGCGGCAGTGCTGGCGATTGAGCCTGATCAGCGCCGTCTCTCGCTCGGGGTGAAGCAGCTTCAGCCTGATGTGTGGGAGTCGTTCTTCGAGCAGCATCGGGTTGGGGATGTCATTCACGGCAAGGTGCTGCGGCTCGCCAGCTTTGGCGCATTCGTCGAGGTTGCCGACGGAGTCGAGGGCCTGTGCCACAACTCCGAAGCTGCCGACGTGCATGGCGCGGCGCTTACGCTGGAAGCCGGGCAGGAATACGAGTTCAAGGTCATCAAGATGAACCCGGAAGAAAAGAAGGTTGGGTTGAGCATTCGCGCCGTGGGCGCGGAAGCGACGAGGGCGGACGTGGAGGCTTACAAGCATCCGCCATCGGCGCCTGGAACCTCAACCATCGGCGAACTGCTCGACTGGAAGCGCCACCAGGAGTAATCAGCTCCAGGTGCAGGAATCAAGGGCCGCCCGAAAAGGCGGCCCTAGCTTTTTGCTCGTTCGCGTTTTTGTGCGATGAGCTAGGCTATGTTTGGCATAAGTAAGAGGGAAGCTCTGTCACAATCCTTCCACCAGCAACTTACGCCACCTCCTCAGACCGTCAAACCCTGACGCGATCCGGACAGTCACTCGTCGATTTTTAGATTGATGCGCGTTTCCCGCCGGCTATCGAATGCACTGAGAGTTTTCATGCCGCTGCGCTTGCCTGCATGCTCGGCGAAGATTTGATAATCGACGTTGGGTGAAAGCGCCGGAAAACGATATCCGCCGTCCGGTCCTGCGATGTAGGTCTTCACCACCAGCGTCCTGGTGTTCTTGAGGTAGACGATCGCATCGGGCATAGGTTTGTCGCTGCGGTTAAACACCTGTCCCTGGAGCAAGCGCGAAGCACCGCTCTCATACCCATGGCGCTCCTGCGCAAAGGATAATCCAGTGGACGCTACGCAAAGCAGAACCACCAAGCCGGTCAGACAAAGCTTGTTCAACGCCGACTCCTAACGAGGAGGCCGTCAAACGGCACCTCTCCGTCCGCATCCAAAGCGAAAGCGGCGGCCACGGCAGCGTGAAATGCTTGCCATGGCGCAGCAAACTTCTCCGCGCCTCCGCCTGGCACGGAACTATTCGTCTTTTTCGTCCTCGTCCTCTTCGTCGTCCTCGTCGTCCTTTACCTTGTTCAATTCAAGCGGGTTTGTGGCAACAACTTCGAAGTCGGTGCCGCACTCCAGGCAAGAGACGATTTCGCCTTCGTCGAGTTCGTCTTCTTCAATATCGAGATCGGTTTCGCATTCCGGACATAAAACCATGATTGCCTCTCTTGAACCCGTGTCCCCATTTATATCGCCTGAGAGACCAGAAATCCGGGTGTCGTTCGTCTTTATATTTAGAATCGCCCCATAGCGTCAAGTGGTCAAACGTAAAATTGCAGTTGAACACCTGCCCAAGACTGCCCGTCCGGCCTGCTAACGCTTATAGGGCGGTCGCACCATCGGCCGACGATCGTCCCCGCAGTCGGGGAAAAGCTTGGGAGCGGCGCGGTGCGGCCCGCACCGATCGGGCGGCGGGATCGATTTTTGCGGGAGGGCAGCCGAAATTCCTTTACGCTGCAGGAATTTGCACTGTCCGCTTTAGGGAATGGCGAGAAAACTTCCCCCCAAACATCAGAACCCTCGAGCAGAAAATAGCATCGAACATGATGGCCTGTGCTGTTGTTTGTGAATTTTTATTTTCTAGCCAGCCGCTCAGGGAACGCTGCCGCGGAGTCGCGGCGGGTTGAGCCTTGCGGTTCTGGTGGCGCCGCCGGCGCAGCTCCGAATCAATACCCTGAATTTGGAAAGCGGCACTATTTTGAGCTAGCAGACTCCCGGCAGCGTCCATGGGCGACTTACCCGGCACTTTTTGGCAAGCGAACGTACCTAGGGAGCACGTCCACCCCGGTTTGAAGGATAATGTAACCTTCGGAGTGTGCGCCGGAGCTAGACCAGATTCGCGGAAGGTGTAGTCGTCAAAGCAGCCGGGCACTTTTGGCCCGCCGGTGAACGCAGAATACACTAATAACCAAACTGCTCTAGAATGGCCACGGCAGCCGGAAGCAACTTAGGCGAAAGAAGGACATATGCGCGGATCTGGAATGTCTCTGGCTTTACCTCCGTTCACCCGCATCGTGAAGAAGCTGCTGATCATCAATACCGCTGTATTCATGCTTACGCTGTTGGCGCAGAACTTCGCGCCTAGCCTGCTGCGTGTGCTGCGTTTCGGCTGGTTGATTCCGAGTGATGTCCTGCACGGCGCGTTGTGGGAGCTGGTGACCTACTCGTTCTTTCATGTGGGCCTGTTCCATCTGCTTTTTAATATGCTTGCACTGTGGATGTTCGGCTCACAGTTTGAGATGGACTGGGGCCCAAGGCGATTTCTCGAGTTCTATCTTTTTTGCGTAGTTGGAGCCGCGATTTCGACGATCGTGGTTGGCTATGCCTGCCTGGCGATCAGCGGCGGCCCGGGTTTTGGCTTTTTTGCGAATGTCGCGCAACTGGTCTACACGCCTACGCTTGGAGCCTCGGGTGGCATTTACGGTCTCCTCATTGCCTTTGGCATATTGTATGGCGACCGCCAGATCTACATGTTTCCCCTGCCGTTCGCCATCAAAGCCCGGTACATGGTTGGCATATGGATATTTATAGCCTTGGTGGGAGCTTTGCAGGGTCCGGGCGGAGTGGCCAACTTCGCGCATCTTGGAGGCGCTCTCTGTGGCTGGCTCTATCTCAAGTTCGTGCCGCGAGGTGGACAAGGACTGCAAGTCAAGGCTTCGGAAGGTTACTTCGGCATCCGAAACAGCTATTACCGTTGGAAGCGCCGCCGGGCTGCAAGAAAGTTCGAGGTCTACATGCGGAAGCAGGACCGCTCGCAGTACTTCGACGAGCACGGCAACTTTAAGGACCCGCGAAATGACGACAAGGACAGCAGCAGCGGTCCACGCTCGCCTTGGGTCAATTAGAGCAGATTCAGAGTCAGTGTATCCGGCACGATCATCGCCGGGCTGAAAGACACCCCAGCAAATGCAAATGCGGCGTTTGCCGGGGACCCCGAGACCCCAGCTACTTTACCGGACACACCTTCCGCGAATTCGGTCTAACAGGGCATTGAAAAACGTTTGCGGATGGGTTAATCATTCAGCTGCCAACTCTACGGAAGAAAACAGCAGTTCCAGATTCTGCTGCGTGTTGGTGATTACGCACACTTCCGGCAACCGCACCCAGAAACGATGAACCTCGGGATCTTCCTGCGCCTCACGCCTGACTTCGATGGATTTCCAGATACGGAGGTGCACAAACCGGCTGGCATTCTTGCCGTCCCGGTAGAGCAGGTCATGGCTGTAGCCCTTCGTCGCCATGAACAGATAAAACTCGCGAAGCAGCTGGAGCGTTTCTGCTTCCTTGTTTTCCAAGGGTTCCAAAATTGCGAGGGAAAGCACGGCATTGCTCATAAGTGTTGGCCTTTGCTGAAAGCCTGTCCTGGGGTTTACTTCTCCGGCAACAGAATTATTGCATAACCACTTCCGCGCCAACATCACGACATGCAAGCTTGGAAAATTTTCCCGTCGCCATACCCCTATATCTCACCGACCGGCTGAATGTCCCCACTTCCGCGAATCCAGCGCGACTTTGAAATAGGCGCACCCCGGAACTATCAACCTTCACGGGATATATTTTTCGCGAAGCTCGTCTGCGAACCAGCTTCGCGGTGCTCACCCACCCGGTGTAATCGGATAGAGTTGGTCGAACCACTTGTACTCTGGGTGCCCGCAACAATTCCTACCACGTCCCCGGCCTGAACGACACCGGTTTCCAGTAGGAAATTTTCCGTATTTGCCACCATCTCTTCGACCGTGTGAAAAGGAGCCGTGGCGATGGGACGAACCCCCCAAAGTAAATTTAGACGATTGCAGACTACCGGAATATGGGCAAAAGCATACACCTCCGCACGCGGCCTGTATTTGGAAATCATGCGGGCGGTCGTACCACTTTCGGTGTAGATTGCAATGGCACCGAGGTTGAGGTCTTCGGCAATGTGTGCCGTCGACTCGCAAATCGCCTCCGAAATTGATAGCTGTCGGTCGTGGTTGCGCCTATGCCCCAAGCCAGCCGAAGGCGAAAGATGCCTTTCGGTCTCCGTCACCAGACGCGCCATCATGCGGACGGCTTCGCGCGGATACTGTCCGGCGGCCGTTTCTCCCGACAACATCACCGCGTCGGTACCATCGATAATGGCATTGGCCACGTCGCTGGCTTCGGCCCGCGTTGGCCGGGGATTCTGCATCATCGATTCCAGCATTTGCGTAGCGGTAATCACCGGTTTCCGATATTCAGCCGCCCGGGCGATTACGTGCTTCTGGATGATAGGGACTTTCTCGGGGGCCATCTCCACGCCAAGATCCCCTCGAGCCACCATGACCCAGTCCGCAATCTCCAGAATTTCATCCAGATTCTCAATTGCCTGGGGTTTTTCCAGCTTGGCACAAACAACAGTATCGGTACCGTGACTCGCAATCGCCGCCTTTGCCTTTCGTACGTCGTTGGCACTGCGTACAAACGATACGGCCACGGCATCGACGCTGTGGTCGAGGCCGAACTTCAGGTCCTCGTAATCCTTATCCGTCAAGGAAGGAACGCTGAGCACGGCTCCCGGTAAATTGATGCCTTGGTGCTCGCCCAGGATTCCGCCATCGACGACCTCGCAGACAACGTCCTCGCCCTTAACCTCGAGAACCTTGAGAGATAGCTTCCCGTCAGACAGCAGTACAGGATTGCCGGGCTGAACTTCGCGCGAAAGCTCATGAAAAGTAGTGGAGACGAGCTCCGGGGTGCCGACCACCTCTCGCGTGGTGATTGTGAATCGCCGGCCCGGAGTCAGCAGGACAGGTTTGCCATCGCGCAGGGGGCCGGTGCGCATCTTCGGCCCTTGCAAATCCTGGAGAATGCAAATCGTGCGGTCGAGCTGCCGGGCGACCTTGCGCAAACGCTCGATCACGCGGGCATGCTGTTGGTGAGTGCCATGCGAGAAATTCAGGCGCGCTACATCCATGCCAAGCCGCATGAGATCAGCGATCATCTCCTCGGAATCGCTCGCCGGCCCAATAGTGCAGACGATCTTGGCCCGCCGCCATTTTGCTTTGAGAGCAGAATCTTCCTCCACTGCCCAGTCGGACGTTCTCAATTTCATTATTCAAACTCGCTCGGAAGTGACGTTGGGGGGCTTCAGCTCGGAGTGGGCTCCAAACAGGTAACGGGGATGCCGCTGGGCATTGAATTCGGCGCCGATCAGCACGACAAAAGACACCAGGTAGAGCCAGATCAACAGCGCGATCGCAGTACCTACCGATCCGTAAATCACCGTGTAATTGCTGAAATGCCTCAGGTAGGTACCGAACAGAACCGTAGCCAGAAACCACATCACTGTTGCCAGGATCGCTCCGGGCAGCACGCGATGCCAGGGCTGAGTGCGCGGCACTCCATGGTGGTAAACCAACGCGATTACGGCAATGCTGGTCAGGGTTGCGATAATCCACCGTAGCGCCGTGGAGATGCCCAGGATATAGGCACTAAAGTCATGCCCGGCGTGGTACATGATCCAGCGCTCAATCTGATTGCCGAAGGCGACCAGAAAGCTGGCAAATGCCATGGGAACGCCGGCTAGAAACACCAGCAGAAAAGCCGTTAGGCGTTCTTTGACTATGGTGATCTTGCGCGGTATGCCGTAGGCTTTGTGAAAGCCGTCCATCCAGGAAATCATTACGCCCGACGCGGTCCAGAGCGTAATCACCGAAGTCGTGACAAGCATGCCGATCGGCCGGGGCTTGGCGCCTACGAAATAGGCCAGAACCACGGATCGGGTGCCCGGGGGCATGATGCGACCGATGGCGTAGGAGATCTCGCGGATGAAGGCTTCCGTGCTCTGCGAGGCCACCAGGGCGGAGGCTAGCAGAAGGGCCGCTGGAAACAACGTAAATATGGCGGAGTAAGCCGCAGCCTTCGCGACCGCAAATTGGTCGTGCTCAAAGGCTTTTACAAATGAAGTTCGCAGCAATTGGAGAAACGACAGCATAGAGTCGGTACAAGCCTAAACCGGCTCAGCGTTTTTGGCAAAGAGAACCCGGAATCTGCGAAGCGTAACCGGCAACCGCCTAAGCCCGGCCTCTCACAACGCCTGAATGAAGCAAAAAACGGGGGACCAAAGTCCCCCGTAGTGTACGCACACCAAATTCTTTACTCTGCGGCCAATTCTTCGGTCTCGTTCTCGCCTTCCTGCCGCAGCAATTCGAGGGCACGTTCCTGCTCCTCGTATTCCTTCTGGATGTCCTCCTGCACCTTCTGTGCGGCGGCCTCCAGCTCCGGAGCCAGCGAAACGTTGCGGTAGTATTCCATGCCCGTGCCAGCCGGAATCAACCGTCCCACGATGACGTTCTCTTTCAGTCCGCGCAGGTGGTCGACCGAACCCTGAATAGCGGCCTCGGTAAGTACGCGCGTGGTCTCCTGGAACGATGCGGCGGAGATGAAGGACTCGGTCGAGAGCGATGCCTTCGTGATTCCGAGCAGCAACGGACGGCCGATTGCCGGGCGTCCGCCCTGCGCGATGGCCTTCTCGTTCTCTTCCCGGAACTTGAATTTATCGATCTGCTGTTCGAGCAGGAAAGGCGTATCGCCTACCTCCTCGACCTTCACCCAGCGCATCATCTGCCGGACGATGACCTCAATGTGCTTGTCGCTGATGGTCACACCCTGCAAGCGGTAGACCTCCTGGATTTCGTTCACCAGGTAAGCCTGCAACTCCTTCTCGCCCAGCACGGCGAGAATGTCGTGCGGGTTGAGCGGTCCGTCCATCAATTGCTCGCCCGCCCGGATGCGCTCGCCTTCCTGCACGTTGATGTGAACGCCGCGGGGCACTGAGTATTCGCGCTCGCTGCCGTCGTCGGTCACCACGTAGACCTTGCGCTGGCCCTTGCTGACTTCGCCGAACTTAACGGTACCGTCGATTTCACTGATGACGGCCGTTTCACGCGGCTTGCGGGCTTCGAACAATTCGACCACGCGCGGCAGACCGCCCGTGATGTCCTTGGTCTTGGTGGTTTCGCGCGGGATCTTCGCCAGCACGTCGCCGGGGAAGACCTCATCGCCATCCTGAATCATGAGGTGAGAACGGGACGGCATGAGGTAGCGCTTGTTGTTCTTGCCCCCCTTAACGACAATCGCGGGCTGGCGCTTCTCGTCCGACGAATCCATCACGACCAGACGGGAAAGACCGGTCACTTCGTCCACCTCTTCGTGGAGCGTGAGGCCTTCCTGCAGGTCCTTGAAGGAAACGGTTCCGCCGATTTCGGTCATGATCGAGAAGGTGTAGGGATCCCACTCGACCATCACCTGGCCCAGTTTCACCTGACTGCCTTCCTGCACCTTGACGTGCGCACCGTAGACGACCGCGTAACGCTCTTTTTCGCGGCCCTTGTCATCGACCACGACAATGGAACCGTTGCGATTCATCACCACCAAGTCGCCGGCCTTGGCCTTGACCGTCTGCAGGTTGATGAACCTGACGGTACCGTTGTTCTTGGCGTCCAGGCGCGACTGCTCGCTGACCCGCGAAGCCGTACCGCCGATATGGAAGGTACGCATCGTAAGCTGCGTGCCCGGTTCGCCGATGGATTGCGCCGCGATGACACCCGTGGCCTCACCCAACTCGACCAAGCGCCCCGATGCCAAGTTGCGTCCGTAGCACATCACGCAAACGCCGCGCTTCGATTCGCAGGTCAGTACCGAGCGAATCTTGACGCGCTCGATTCCGGCCGCCTGAATCGCGCTGGCCAAATCTTCCGTGATCTCCTGGTTGATGTCGACAATGACGTTGCCTTCGTAGTCCTTGATCTTTTCGAGTGAGACGCGGCCCACGATGCGGTCGCGCAACGGCTCGATGATGTCGCCCGATTCGACGATGGACCCGACGTAGATCCCATCTACGGTTGTGCAGTCGTATTCGCTGATGATGACGTCCTGTGCCACGTCGACCAGGCGGCGAGTCAGGTAGCCGGAATCAGCGGTCTTCAGTGCCGTATCGGCCAGACCCTTGCGAGCGCCGTGCGTCGAAATGAAGTACTGCAGCACGGTGAGCCCTTCGCGGAAGTTGGCCGTAATCGGCGTCTCGATGATTTCGCCCGAAGGTTTTGCCATCAGACCGCGCATGCCGGAGAGCTGGCGGATCTGCTGCTTCGATCCGCGAGCGCCGGAATCGGCGGCGACGTAGATGGCGTTGATTTCGCCGTCCTTGTCGCGCTTCTGCATGGCGCTGAACATCTCGTCGGCGACCTTTTCGGTAACCCCCGACCAGATTTCAATCACCTTGTTGTAGCGTTCGCCATTGGTGATTGCACCATCCAGGTACTGCTGTTGCACTCCGATGACCTGGTTTTGCGCATCGGCCACGACCGCAGCTTTGCTGGACGGGATGACCATGTCATCGATGCCGATCGACAAGCCCGAACGCGTGGCGGCGAGAAACCCGAGTTCCTTAACCTCGTCCAGCATGCGGACGGTAGTCTCCAGCCCGAAGCGCAGGTAGCAGAAATTCACCAATTGCGCGACGCCCTTTTTCTTCATCAGGCCGTTGACGAACGGCATGCCCGGAGCGGCCTGCTGCAACCGATCGTTGAGAATGGCGCGGCCGACCGTCGTGTTGATGAACTGGCGGTTGAGCGTAACCGGTTCGGTGTGCAGGATCTCCTGATCGTCGTACGCCGTCGTCAGGTCGATCACTTCACCCGTATAGCGCAGGCGGATCGGCGTGAGCGTTTCCACTTCGCCCGCCTCGCGGGCCAGCAGCACCTCGTCCAGGTTCGAGAAGGCGCGGCCTTCGCCTTTCGCGTTCACCTTGGCCTTGGTCAGGTAGTAAATGCCAAGCACCATATCCTGCGTGGGAACGGTGATCGGCTGGCCTGACGCGGGGGAAAGGATGTTGTGCGACGCGAGCATCAGCACGCTGGCTTCAACCTGGGCTTCCGGCGATAGCGGAATATGAACCGCCATCTGGTCGCCGTCGAAATCGGCGTTGAATGCCGTGCACACCAGCGGGTGAATCTTGATGGCCTTGCCTTCCACCAGCACCGGTTCAAATGCCTGGATGCCCAGGCGGTGCAAGGTTGGAGCGCGGTTCAACAGCACCGGGTGGTCCTTGATGACCTCTTCCAGAATGTCCCAGACGATCGGGTCCTGCTGCTCGACCATTTCCTTGGCCTGCTTGATGGTGGTGCAATGCCCGGTCTGTTCCAGCCGGTGGTAGATGAACGGCTTGAACAACTCCAGCGCCATCTTTTTCGGCAGACCGCACTGATGCAGCTTGAGTTCGGGGCCGACCACAATGACAGAGCGGCCCGAGTAATCCACGCGCTTGCCCAGCAGGTTCTGGCGGAAGCGTCCCTGTTTGCCCTTCAGAGTATCGCTCAGCGACTTCAGCGGACGGTTATTGGCACCGCGCAGCACACGGCCGCGGCGTCCGTTATCGAACAGCGCGTCCACCGCCTCCTGAAGCATGCGCTTTTCGTTGCGCACGATGACCTCGGGTGCGTGCAGGTCCATCAGCTTTTTGAGGCGGTTATTGCGGTTGATCACGCGGCGATACAGATCGTTGAGATCCGAAGTCGCGAAACGACCGCCATCGAGCGGAACCAGCGGACGCAACTCCGGCGGAATCACCGGAATCACATCCAGGATCATCCACTGCGGCTTGTTGCCCGACTTGCGGAAGGCCTCGACCACTTTGAGCCGCTTGGCATACTTCAAGCGCTTCTGGAGCGAGGTCTCCTCGCGCATCTTCTGTCGCAGTTCGCCTGAAAGCGAGTCGGTCTCGATGCGTTTCAGCAGTTCCTTGATTGCCTCGGCGCCCATTAATGCCTTGAAGCCCGAAGGACGATATTGTTGGTCAAGTTCGCGGAACTTCTGCTCTTCCTTGATAATGTCGCGCTCTTTGACGGGAGCTTCGCCCGGCTCGATCACGACGTAAGCCTCGAAATACAGCACTGATTCCAAGTCGCGCAGAGAGATGTCGAGAATGTGGCCTATGCGGCTCGGCAGCCCCTTGAAGAACCAAACGTGCGAGCACGGTGAGGCCAGTTCTATGTGGCCGAGGCGCTCGCGGCGAACCTTGGAAAGCGTGACCTCGACTCCGCACTTATCGCAGATGACGCCGCGGTGCTTCATGCGTTTGTACTTTCCGCACAAACACTCCCAATCGGTCACCGGACCGAAAATCCGGGCGCAGAACAGACCGTCCCGCTCCGGCTTGAAGGTGCGATAGTTGATCGTCTCCGGCTTGGTCACTTCGCCGTGCGACCAGCTCCGAATCTTTTCGGGTGAGGCCAGGCAGATCCGGATGGCGTCGAAATCCGCAATGTTCGTTTCACGGTCAAATGGGCTTGAGCGGTACAAAGTGCCTCCTTCCTGAACGCTTGTGCGTCCAGGCGTCGCGGCCTCTCGCGGCCGCCCGCGGCTCCCGGAATTTGTCAGTCACGGCTGCTGGTGCTAATCACCGGTCTGACTTGATCTCGATCCGCCATGGTGCGGGAGCTCCCTGGCGGATTCGCAACTTCGCGCGGCGGCTAGTCGGCGACAGCCGGCAACGCCGGCAGTGGCACGCGATCCTTGACCTTAATCAACTCGACGTCAAGGCAAAGTGACTGCAACTCGCGAATCAGTACGTTGAACGATTCCGGCACGCCGGGCTCGATCGCGGCCTCACCCTTGACAATGGCCTCGTAAATCTTGGTACGGCCATAAACGTCGTCGGATTTCGCCGTGAGCAGCTCCTGCAAAATGTAAGCCGCGCCGTATGCTTCCAGCGCCCACACTTCCATTTCACCGAAGCGCTGTCCGCCGAACTGCGCCTTTCCGCCCAGCGGTTGCTGGGTAATGAGCGAGTACGGTCCGATCGACCGGGCGTGAATCTTGTCGTCTACCAGGTGCGAGAGCTTCAGCATGTAGATGTAGCCAACCGTAACCGGTTGTTCGAAGCGATCGCCGGTCATGCCGTCGTAGAGCGAGGTCTTGCCGGAAGCCGGCAGGCCCGAACGCTCCAGCAGCGCCTTGATCTCTTTCTCCTTAGAACCGTCGAACACCGGCGAGGCGAAGAACGCCCTGTCCTGCATGCCTTCGGCGACCTTTAACAAGGCTTCATCGTCGAGCCCTGCGAGTTCGGGGGCGAATGGCATGTCCTTAAACAACTCGGCTATGCCTTCGCGAACCGCTTCGGCCCGCGTGCCGTTAGACATCAGCTCGGCAATCTTGTGACCGATCTCTTTGCCGGCCCAGCCCAAATGAGTCTCCAAAATCTGGCCCACATTCATACGGCTGGGGACGCCAAGCGGATTCAGTACGATCTCCACCGGCGAACCATCTTCCATGTATGGCATGTCCTCTTCCGGCAGAATGCGTGCGATGACGCCCTTGTTGCCGTGGCGGCCAGCCATCTTGTCGCCCACCGAAAGCTTGCGCTTCATGGCGATGTAGACCTTCACCAGCTTGATCACGCCGGGCGGAAGCTCATCGCCTTTTTGCAGCTTCTCGACTTTTTCGCGGACGATCTTGCGCAGCACGTCAATCTGCCGCGAGGTCATTTCCTCGATTTCGTCAATCTGCTCGTTCACTCGCGGATCTTTGTCGTTGTACCTGATCCGCTTGAGGTTGCGGGTCGAAATGCGTTCGATGGTCTCGCGGTCGAGCATGGCGCCCTTGGTCAACAAGCGCTTGTTGGTGCGCTCGTCGTGCAGATCTGCCTGGACTTCCTTGCCGCCCAACAGATTCTCCAACCTCTTCAGGCGCTCGTCGGTGAGAATTCGAATCTCATCGGCGAGGTTCTTCTCCAACCGCTCAACCTGCTCCGCCTCGATCTGCTTTGCGCGTTCATCCTTCTCCTGGCCCTTGCGCGAGAAAATCTTCACGTCAACCACCGTGCCCTCGATACCCGGAGGACAGGTGAGAGAAGCGTCGCGCACATCACCGGCCTTTTCGCCAAAGATGGCGCGCAGCAGCTTTTCTTCAGGCGTGAGCTGAGTCTCACCCTTGGGTGTGACCTTGCCGACCAGAATGTCACCGGCCTTCACGGTCGCGCCGATACGGATGATGCCGCTCTCGTCCAGATCGCGCAACGCGCTTTCGCTGACGTTGGGAATGTCACGCGTGACTTCTTCCGGTCCCAACTTCGTGTCGCGCGATTCGATCTCGAACTCCTCGATGTGTACGGAGGTGTAGTAATCCTCCTTTACCATCCTCTCCGAAACCAGGATCGCGTCTTCGAAGTTGTAGCCGCGCCAAGGCATGAAGGCCACCAGCACGTTACGTCCAAGTGCCAGCTCTCCACGGTCGGTGCAGGGACCGTCGGCGATCACCTGACCCTTCAGTACCCGTTGTCCCTTCTTGACGATCGGCTTCTGGTTGATGCAGGTGTTCTGGTTTGAGCGCTTGAACTTTGTGAGCTGGTAGATGTCGCTGCCAACTTCGCGCGAAAGCTGTGTCGGGTGATGTTCGCCCTCCACACGCACGATGATGCGCTGGGAGTCGACCGAATCAATGATGCCGTTGCGCCGCGCCAGCACCACCGCTCCCGAGTCGCGGGCGGTGACGCCTTCCATGCCGGTGCCGACAATCGGCGCCTGCGCGCGAAGCAGCGGAACCGACTGGCGCTGCATGTTCGCTCCCATCAGCGCACGGTTGGCATCGTCGTGTTCCAGGAACGGAACCAGTGAAGCAGCCACTGATACCAACTGCTTGGGGCTGACGTCGATGTAGTCGACTTCCGTACGGCTCACCAGAACGAAGTTGCCGGCCTTGCGGGCATTGACCAGCTCGGTAACAATCATCCCGTTCTCGTCAATCTCGGCGTTCGCCTGCGCGATCACCCATTTATCCTCTTCCCAAGCGGACAGGTAGAAAGAAAACGGCTCGTAGTCAATAAGCCGCTTATGGCGAGCTTTCAGGTCGTTATTGACCTTCAGCGCCTCCGGCTTTTCGATGTGGTCGCCAACCTTGAAGTCGCTGTCGCCGGCATTGACCACGGTGATGAAGTCGAGCGCGCGGCCAGCCTTGACACGGCGATAGGGAGACTCAATAAAGCCGTAATCGTTGATGCGTGCATAGCAGCTCAGCGATGAAATCAAACCGATATTCGGACCTTCCGGCGTTTCAATCGGGCAGATGCGTCCGTAGTGCGTCGGATGGACATCGCGCACCTCGAATCCGGCGCGTTCGCGAGACAGGCCGCCTGGACCAAGCGCCGAAAGACGCCGCTTGTGTGTGATCTCCGAGAGCGGGTTCGTCTGGTCCATGAATTGAGACAACTGCGAAGAACCAAAGAACTCGCGTATCGCCGCCATCACCGGTTTAGCGTTCACCAAGTCATGCGGCATCGCCGTCGACATCTCCTGGTAGACGCTCATCTTTTCCTTGATGGCCCGTTCCATGCGCACCAATCCAATGCGGAACTGGTTCTCCATCAGCTCGCCAACCGCGCGGACGCGACGATTGCCAAGGTGATCGATATCGTCTACCGAGCCGATGCTCTTGCGCAGCTTGAGCAGGTAGCGGATGGTCGCGTAGAAATCGTCCGGCTCCAGAGTGCGCAGCTTGCGGTCGGTAGCGTCGGCATTGTCAAACAACTTGATGTTGAACTTCATGCGGCCGACGGCCGAGAAGTCATACTTCCTCGGATCAAAAAACATCCCGTGGAACAGGGCGGTCGCCGTATCGAGCGTCGGAGGGTCGCCGGGACGCAACTTGCGGTAGATTTCGATCAGCGCTTCCTGCGGGGTCTTGACCGAGTCGCGGCGCAGCGTCGCGCTGATGATCGTACCCACGTCGTCGCGCTCTGGGAAGAAAACGTCGATCTCGGTGATGCCGGCATCTATAAACTTCGAAATCTTGTCGGTCGTTATCTCCGAGTTGGCTTCCAGCATGACTTCGCCTGTGCTGGTGTCGACGATGTCGGCCGCCGTATAAGCGCCTTCCAGGTCACCGAGATCGATTTCGATCTCGCTCACCTTGGCCTTGTGTATCTCCTTCAAAATTGCGGGCGAAACCTTGCGGCCGGCGTGCGCAACCTCCTCGCCGCCCTTGCCGACAACCCGATGGCTGAGTTTCATGCCGAGCAGGTTCGTCGGACGGCCGACGCCCGGTTCCAGTGTCCAATAGACTTTCTTGTCCTTTAGCGCAAGGCGGTCGACGGTGTAGAAGGTGCGCAAAATGTCTTCATCGGAACGCAACCCCAACGCGCGCAAGAAGATAGTCCCCAGGAATTTGCGCTTGCGGTCGATACGAACATACAAAACGTTCTTTTGATCGTATTCGAATTCGACCCATGAGCCGCGATAGGGAATGATCTTGCCCAGAAAATAAGTGCGGTTGTTGGCGGTTTCGAAAAACACTCCGGGCGAGCGGTGCAACTGGCTGACGATGACGCGCTCGGTGCCATTGACGATGAAGGTGCCGTTCTGGGTCATCAGCGGAATGTCGCCGAAGAAGACCTCCTGCTCCTTAATATCGCGGATGGTCTTGTTGCCGGTCTCGGGGTCTTTGTCGAAGATCGTCAGACGCATCGTGACCTTCAGCGGTGCGCTGTAAGTCATGCCTCGCTCTTCGCATTCGGCCACGTCATATTTCAATTGCAAACCAACGGGATCGCCGCATTTGTTACAAAAATCGGGAGTGTTGGCGTTGTAGGTGCCACACTTTGTGCAAAGCACTTCGCCCGGGTGGAATGGATCGGTGACCACGGTTGAGCCGCAATTGCGGCAGGTTGTGCGCAGATGATGCAGTCCTTTGAGGTGACCGCACTTGCACTCCCAGTTACCGATGGCGTAGTCGACAAACTCCAACTGAGAGACGTTGCGAAAGTCCGTGATCGGAAACACGGATTGAAAAACAGCTTGCAGTCCTGCGTCATCACGCTCGCTTGGTAGCCAGTCCATCTGCAGGAACCGGTCGTACGAGCGCTTCTGCACCTCGATCAGGTTTGGAATCTGGATGGTCGCTGGAATTTTCGAAAAGTCGAGTCGCTTGCGGAGGGCAATTATTTTGTCAGGCATTTAATGCTCCTAGGAATTTCCCGCGGAACGCGCACGCGAGAACCACCGCGCGAATAATTCGCGCAACGACAGCCATCACCCGGAATGCCCGGTTTGCCGGGCACCAAGTACAGCCGCCAATCCATTTGCAATGGAATCTCCCGCGACAGCCGGTGGAAGCTGTCTATTCGAGATCCCTCCGGGAGTACCATGACCCCGGATAAGACTTGGAACCGCCGAGGAATTGCAGTAAAACTTCAGGTTCACCTCGCGGGAAGCAACGCCCGCCCAGGCACACCATGCGGGAAGATCGTATAGCTGTTCTTTGCAAACAGCGATACGCGCCCAAGGGCGCGAATCTCTCCCTGGGCGCCTTCCGAGGCGTCTTGTGCTCTTGCGGCCCGAATGTTCGGGCGTTCCGGTACTCGTCACTTGCACCGGAAACGAAATATTCTATTCCCCGCGCCAGTTAATTGAAGGCCTGTCTCCTGGCCAGCCTCGTCCCACCGCAGATATCGGCCGCCAGTGCCAATCCAACGCTTTGCACACCGTTTACGACTCAGCCCAGCTCCCGCCCAGCACTCGGGCTCCGCGGAGGCCGTCGCAGTCAGCTACTCATTCCGGGAATGCCGCAGCCCTAAGCAACTAGATGACCGCTTTTCTTCCACGGCTTCAAAAACTTATGCAACAACACAGGATGGGCTTATATAACTAAGCCCTCCCGTGAACTGTACTTTATTGTACGTGTGGTTCACGTACCTACCTCGAACGTGCTAACCCCAAAACCTGTGGATGCCTTGCACATACACACCCATCAACCCCATCACCTAGCTTAACGCAACCCGCACCAAAGCGTGTTATTTGTTTTGGGTCGCATTTCGCCTCGGGCAACCGGGCCGTTCCTACTTAACTTCGACTGTGGCTCCCGCGTCGGTGAATTTCTTCCTGATCGTCTCGGCTTCTTCCTTCGAGACGCCTTCCTTCACCGGCTTGGGTGCGCCGTCAACCAAGTCCTTGGCTTCTTTCAGGCCCAAGCTGGTTACTTCGCGTACGGCTTTGATAACATTGATCTTATTCGCTCCAGTGGCCACAAGGACGACGGTGAATTCCGTCTTTTCTTCGACCGGAGCCGCCGCCGCCGCACCCGCTCCTGCGGCCACTGCAACCGGCGCCGCTGCCGCCGCCGAGACCCCGAGACGCTCTTCTAACTTCTTCACCAACCCCGCCGCTTCAAGCAGCGACAATCCGACAATCTGTTCTTCCAACTGCTGCAAATCTGCCATTTCGATTCTCCAATCCTGATCGTTATTTTCCCTGTGTTGGTTTCGTTATCTCCGCTTGCGGAAGAGCCTGAGATCTACGGACGGCCGCAACGCAATCACTGCGTGACTTAGGCCCGCTCCAACCACCCGGACGGCTATCGCCGAACCGGGGTGGACATCTCGCCGCCGCGCCAGACACGCGACGAACTCAACACGCCCAAACGGGGCACCCGCCAGATATCAACTTCCTATCCCGCGGAGCCGAAACGGATAACAAAAACTCTTGGAACGGCGTCCACCGTTCCGAACCTCAGACCAATAGCCTGCCAATCCTAAGCACTTCGGCCGACCACTGTCCCGAACTCTTCAACCTAACGGTCTCAAACGCCAACCGCCGGGTTCCCTGTCGTTAGGCAGGTGGCCGACCTAAGCCGTCGGCTCGCCGTCCTGGAATTTCTTCTGCTCCACGCCCTGGTTGAGAACCACGGCGAGGTTGCGTCCCACCGCGTTGATCGCTGTCGCCAGTCGTGTTGCCGGAGCGTTGATCAGGAAGAGCAACTTCGAGTAGAGCTCTTCCTTCGATGGCATGCTGGCCAGCGCCTCGATGTCCTTCGCCGAAATGGCGAGGCCCTCGACCACTCCGGCCTTGAACTTCAGCTCCGGATTGTCTTTCGCATACTTGGTAAGCGCCTTGGCCAGAGCGATCGGATCACCGCCCGTGTACGCGATTGAGGTGCGGCCCACCAGACTCTTGGCGACACTCTCAAAAGCCGTGCCCTTCGCTGCACGCTCGACTAGCGTGTTCTTGACGACGCGGTACTTTGCACCGGTACCACGAATTGCCCGGCGCAACTCATCGTCATTGGCAACCGTCAGCTTGCCGAACTCGGCCACAAAGCCATTCTTGATGCTCTTCAATTCGCCGGCGAGCTGTTCTACCTGTTCGATCTTTTTTGCTTTCGTGACGGCCATTGCTGATTCCTTCGAGATCCCGTGCAAACGCCTTTGTCTGTCGGGTTGTTGGTCGATCTTCTTTCGAATCCCGTCAGCCGTGCTTGGGCTCAGACGCCGCGCCAAGCACATGCCAACGCAAGTCTATGCTTTCGCCGCAGCCTCAACCGGGGCCGTATCGATAGACACGCCCGGGCCCATGGTCGAACTCAGGGTGCAGCCCTTGATGTACTTGCCTTTGGCAACCGATGGCTTGGCCTTGACCACCGCGGTAACAACCGTGGTCGCGTTTTCGACCAGCTTCTTGGCGTCAAACGAGATTTTGCCCACCGGCACATGCACCAGCGCCGTCTTGTCCGTGCGGAACTCGACCTTGCCGGCCTTCACCTCTTGCACGGCCTTGGCCACATCGAATGTAACGGTTCCGGTCTTGGGATTCGGCATCAGGCCGCGCGGGCCGAGCACCTTACCCAGGCGTCCGACGGACTTCATCATGTCAGGCGTGGCGATCACGGCGTCGAAATCGGTCCAGCTTTCCTTCTGGATCTTCTCCACCATGTCTTCGCCGCCGACAATGTCGGCCCCAGCGGCTTCGGCTTCCCGTACTTTCTCGCCGCTGGCAATCACCAATACCTTCTTTGACTTGCCGAGTCCGTGCGGCAGCACAACCGTGCCACGCACCATTTGATCGGCGTGTTTCGGATCGACGCCCAGCCTTAGCGTGAGATCCACGGTCTCGTCGAACTTGGCGAACTTTACCTTCTGCAGCAGCAAAACCGCGTCGTCGAACGAGTAAGGGCGCTCTTCCACAGCGGCGCGCGCCTTGTCGATATTCTTTCCAACCTTACGTCCCACTTTTCACTCCTAGTCTCCCACCGCGCACGCTTGCTTGTTCCCAACAATCACTCGCTTGGGTGCAGCGTGAGCCGTGGTGTTGTCGACTTGCGGACCATGCCGCAAGAAGTCTTCTCCGCCTCCGACCTGCTAACCGGCTACGACGTCCAGCCCCATCGACCGGGCTGTCCCCTTTACGCTCTTAACGGCGGCATCGAGCGAAGCCGCGTTGAGGTCAGGCATCTTCTGCTTGGCTATATCGAGCACCTGCTTTTCCGTTACCTTGCCAACCTTCTCCTTGTTGGGGGAGCCGGAACCCTTGGCAATGTTGGCGGCACGCTTCAGCAGAATCGAAGCGGGCGGCGTCTTGGTGATGAAAGTGAAGGTGCGATCACTGTAAACCGAAACCACCACCGGGACAATCAGGCCCTCGAGCTCCTTGCTGTTGGTCCGGGCGTTGAACTGCTTGCAGAACTCCATGATGTTGATCTGCGCCTGGCCCAGAGCGGGGCCAACGGGCGGCGCCGGAGTGGCCTTGCCGGCCGCGATCTGCAATTTGACTTGTCCTGTAACCCTCTTTGCCATAACAACCTTTCTATTTTTCGGTTCCGCTGCATAAAGTGGGTCGATCTATAACCAACCCCTATCGGCAGCCCTGAGTCTAGGCTTTTCGGCTCAGGTTGAGGCGCTTGGCAAGGCCTTTCAGCCCGCAAAATCCCAAGCGGCCGCGAAGAACCGTTTTGACTTCCTCTAACTTACGGTCTTCTCTACTTGCCCAAACTCCAACTCGACCGGAGTTGCACGACCGAATATGGTCACCATCACCTTCAGCGTCTCACGGTCGTCATTGACCTCGTCGACGATTCCTTGGAACGTCGCAAACGGTCCCTCGGTGATGCGTACCGATTCGTTCTTCTCGAACTTGACCTTGAGCTTCGGCTTCTCCCTGGAGTCGGCAACGCGGTAAACGATCTGCTTGACCTCGTCCTCGCTGAGCGGAGTCGGATCGTTGGCGGTGCCGACAAACCCGGTCACCCGCGGCGTAGATTTCACCACGTGCCAAACTTGGTCGCCCTCTCCACCGCTGCGAAAACCCGTCAGGTCCATCTCGACCAGCACGTATCCGGGAAAAAACATGCGTTCGCTGGTGTACTTCTTGCCGGCGCGCACTTCTGTCACCGACTCGGTCGGAATCAGCACCTTGCCAATCTTGTTCTCCAGATTGAAAGCGCGTATGCGCGATTCGAGCGATTCCTTCACCTTGCGCTCGAATCCCGAATAAGTGTGAACGATGTACCACTTCAAATTCGGGTTCTGGGGAACGTCAGGGGGAAGGCCAGCGGGAGTCTCGGGCGATCCCCCGCCCTGCTGTCCATCATCAATGGTTCCCTCGTTTTTCGTAATCTCATCCATAGATTTTGTCTCGCCCCAGACGCTCTCAGCTCAATCCGCTCTTGGGGCCCGTGCAACAAACACCTCGCGACTTTCAATCACTCGCCACAAACCTCGCAAACCTCAAGGCCGCCATCGTAGCGCGGCGCGCGGTTAGTGCTGGCCGAAGTAACGGAATACCGGCTCCAGAAGGCGGTTGATTGTGCCGTCCACGACCCAGAAATAGATCCCGAACAAGAAAACGGTGACGATGACAACACTAGTCGTGGCCTGGACCTCTTTCATGGTCGGCGCGGTCACCTTCTTCATCTCGGTGCGCACGTCGTTGTAAAAGCTCTTCGTCCGCTGCGGCCAATTTTTGATCCGTGTCGTAAGCCTATTGTCGTCTATGCTTGCCACCACTGCCTTTGCCATTGCCAAATCCTATTGAGCGCGTCCCGTACCGGAACGTCTGCTTCTGACTTCTTTCGCCACCACACCGAATGTCCGAGCGGATGGCAGGGGCGGAGGGATTCGAACCCCCAAGTCCGGTTTTGGAGACCGGCAGTTTAGCCGTTGAGCTTACGCCCCTATTTCTACCAGACCTCTCAATTCAAGAAGCCCTTGCTCGTTACGCTATCTCGCCACCCGCGCACGGCCAATGCAATTATTTGATTTCGCGGTGAGTCGTGTGTTTCCGACATTTACGACAGAATTTGCTGAACTCCAACCGCTCGGTCGTTGTCTTCTTGTTTTTCGTGGTCGAGTAGTTCTTGTCCTTGCAGTCGTTACACTGCAAAGTCACGATTTCGCGGGGCATGTTGAACTCCTTCTGTTAATTGCCTTGCGGCCAACCAAACCGCTTGGCCTTGTCCGGGTCCGAGCCCGGATATCAGCGGGCGCTTGAGCACCCGCCGAGAATCCCGGCAAAGCAGATGAAACCGCCTTGCCAGCAATTAAAGTCTACTACGCAATAATTTCCGTGATGGTGCCGGCGCCGACCGTACGGCCGCCTTCGCGGATGGCGAAACGCAGTCCCTTTTCCATCGCCACCGGCGTGATCAGCTCAATCTCCACCGTCACATTGTC
>JBEKQP010000019.1:0-30789 GCA_049519595.1 Candidatus Korobacteraceae bacterium
AGAGGTGGCCGGCACCGGAGATATCGCTCCGCTCGTTGAATCCACCTGGAATCCGTTGAGGACCTGATAGACGAACCGCAGGGTCGAGCCAGTCGAAGAGGTTGAAGGCGCATTTGAGTTGTTCGAAGTGCCGCTTGGCGAGCCGGTCGGAGCATTAGCGGCAGGGAGTTTAGCGGAACTGCCTGACCCACATCCCACGAACCAGGGGAGAGCCAGAACGACACAAAGCAAATAATGCGCGAATTTAATGCTGCGGCCCATACTGCGGTTCCCGTTTACATCGATTGCAATGGAATAGTTAGAGGGTAGAACGACAGCTTTGGTTGTGTTTTGCTGACCAGTTTTCCTGGACTCGGATGATCCGATGCGATGTTTGTCGGTGAAGTACGCTCTGGAATGCGCGGATCACACCTGACTGCTTAGACCGGATTCGCGGAAGGTGTGTCCGGCAAAGTAGCCGGGCGTTCGGGGTCCCCGGCAAACACCGTATTTGCGTTAGCTGGGGTGACAGTCAGCCCGGCGATGATCGTGCCGGATACACTGACTCTGCGCTAGAACAGCGCGGTGCAGATTGCGCCGTCAAGGCCGCGAGGTCGCTACTATAGGAAGGTTCTGGTCGGCGCTTATGCGCTTAATGTAGTTCCAGGCCTACAAAATGTAGCGTGACAAGTCCTGGTCTTTGACGATATCGCTGAGCATTTTGCGCACGTAATCGGCGTCTATTTTTATATCTTTCTCTTTGAGGTCCGGCGCGCTAAAGCTGATTTCGTCCAACACGCGCTCCATGATCGTGTGCAGGCGGCGCGCCCCGATATTCTCCGTGCCTTCATTTACGCGTGCGGCAAAGTTCGCGATTTCGCCCAGTGAGTCAGGCGTAAACTCCAGCTTAATTCCTTCGGTTTCCAGCAGCGCCATATACTGCTTCACCAGTGATGACTTCGGTTCGGTGAGGATCTTCACGAAGTCTTCGACGGTAAGGGTCTTCAACTCCACACGGATCGGGAAGCGCCCCTGCAACTCGGGGATCAGGTCGCTCGGCTTGGAAACGTGGAAAGCGCCGGCGGCAATGAACAGGATGTGGTCGGTGCGCACCATTCCGTAACGGGTGTTGACGGTCGTGCCTTCTACGATTGGCAGGATGTCGCGCTGTACTCCTTCGCGCGAGACGTCGGGGCCGCCGTGTCCGCTTTCGCGACCGGCGATTTTGTCGATCTCGTCCAGAAAGATGATGCCGGAGTTCTCGACCCGCTCCACTGCCGTACGCGTCACCTGGTCCATGTCGACCAGCCGCTGCTCTTCTTCCTGGATCAGGTAGTCAAAGGCCTCGCTCACCTTCATCTTTCGCTTCTTAGTGCGCTGGCCGAAGATGTTGGGAAGCATGTCCTTGAGATTGACGTCCATCTCCTCCACGCCTTGGTTGGAGATGATCTCGAAAGCCGGCGTGCTCTTTTCGCGCACGTCCAACTCCACCAGGCGCTCGTCGAGTTTGCCCTCACGCAGTTGCTGGCGCAATTTCTCACGAGTACGGGAGTTGGATTCGCTTTGCACCGGCAGCGTACCAAAACCGGTTGTGCCTTCCCCGGCGGGCGGAATTACCGTCGGGGTGGATGGCAAAAGCAGGTCCAGCAGCCTTTCTTCCGCATTGATTTCCGCCTTGTCGGCGACATCCTCAAGCTTTTCCTCGCGCACCATATCGATGGCGATTTCGATCAAATCGCGAATCATCGACTCGACGTCACGCCCAACATAGCCGACCTCGGTAAATTTCGACGCCTCGACCTTCAGGAATGGAGAACTTGCCAGCTTCGCCAGCCGCCGCGCGATCTCCGTCTTTCCTACGCCGGTCGGGCCTATCATGATGATGTTTTTCGGCATTACCTCTTCGGCCATCTCCGGCGGAAGCTTCTGCCGGCGCATGCGATTTCGCAAGGCGATGGCCACGGCGCGCTTCGCCTCGTGCTGCCCGACAACGTACTTGTCCAGTTCGACAACAATTTCCCTTGGGGTAAGCTCGTCAAGCGTTAACTGCTCTTCTTCGAAAGTGGATGGAAGGTATATAGCCACGAATTAACTCCACACTAAACTTGTTCGCGATTGTCTTGGGAAATTGCGCCCCGGTAAGCGAAAGCCTCGCTTGCAACCGGCAGTCGCCAGCGGTCTACAACTCCTCAATAGCGATGTGATCGTTGGTATAGATGCACGTCCTGGCCGCAATCTTCATCGCTTCTTCCGCTATTTCGCGCGCCGACATCTGGGTATGGTTCATGAGCGCGTGGGCGGCCGCCGTCGCGTAAGGTCCGCCGCTGCCGATGGCCGCAATTCCGTCATCGGGCTCAATCACGTCTCCCTGGCCGCTCAGCAGGTAGGTCTGCTCCTGATTCGCCACCAGCAGCAGCGCCTCCAGTTGTCGCAGCATCTTGTCAGTCCGCCAATCCTTCGAGAGCTCGACCGCCGCTCGGCCTAGATTTCCGTGGTACTGTTCGAGCTTGGATTCGAAGCGCGAGAACAAAGAGAAGGCGTCAGCCGTTGAACCGGCAAACCCCGCCAGAATCTTGTCCTGGTACAGACGCCTGATCTTGCGGGCGCCGTGCTTGATTACACTTTCGCCGAGCGTCACTTGACCGTCGCCTGCCATGATCACCTTGTCGAAGCGACGGACGCAAAGAACGGTGGTGGATCGGATTCTGGGGTCCCTGCCATGCGCCGCGGTTGCGCGTGGTGGGGTAGAGATTCTGCCCGAAGAAACAATCCCTGGCGGGCGACCACCAGCCAGGGCGAAAGGTTCTGAATTTTTTCTAGCCATTGGACCACTCCGGATTATAACAGCCGGCCCAAAGCCGCGACCGCATCTGGTTGCTGGAATCACGATTGTGGCTCATCCCGGCCTCGCGTTCCATCTTCGCGAAGCTGGTTCATCACTTACAGGCGTGCCTCGGCAATCTCCCGCACCAGAACATCAATCTTCTTTTCCAATACGTTGCGAATGGAGAGGATACGAAGCAGCCGCCCATTTTCGTCCACGATCGGCATGTGCCGGTGATGGTTGTCCAGCATCGTGGTGAGGGCCTCGGTATAAGAAATATTTTCCAGCGCCATCAGCACAGGCGTGCTCATAAACTCCCTCACTGGAGTCGTTTGCGGATCTTGGCCGCTGAGCACCACTTTCTTCATGATATCGCGCTCGGTGAAGATTCCGGCAACCACGCCGTGCTCGTCAACGATCGCGGCGGCGCCTACTCGGTGAGTCAGCATCGCTTCGATGGTTTGCGCCACGGTCGCATTCAGCGGGACCGAAGCCGGTGTGTCACTGCAGATGGAAAGAATGCTCATTAAGGGGCTCGTCCTGAGGGCCTACCCTATTGTAGGTTCCACTTGCCTTTTCCGCCAATATTCATGACCTCGCCTTCCCGGCTGGGCGTGCTAACCCAAAAATCTGCCAAAGCACAGTGACTTTGTGCAGGACGGCACCCACAGGCAAGAAACGTCTGCAACCTTCTGTTACCGCGGCATGTCAAATTGGATAGGACTTCCGGGTGCGCCAGGTAGGGAATTACCTTATTGATTTCCTGTCGCCAGCGGGATAACAAGACGCAATCAGTCGGGACACACGCGATTTCCGGGAGGCCCAATGAGTTCTATGGGGAATATCTCAGAGTCTAATCCGTTGCGGCAGCTTTTCGTGGAACTGGTCAGCAGCCACTTCGAGCAGAATATCGGGCTGCGCGACCAACAACTCCAAGCGTACGTGGCTAACATGCTGACCGAGTTTTGCGACACCCGGGAACTTTACAAGATAAGGGATGCCGCCGGGCGTCCGCTGCATGATGTCGGTGAGATGTTACTGGAGTCCGATCCCATCCATGGCGAGGCACCCGGATTCGACCGCGAGCGCCAAGTGAGGAAGCACATCGGCGATTACACATTATTTTTCGCAGGCATGTTCCCTGAGAGCATCAACCATTTTCGCTTGCGGCATCACCGCCTGGAGAGCTTCATCGACCTGATGAAAGCCGGTAAGGAAAGTTATTACATTGTCTCCCAGTTCAATCAGTTCGAGGGTGCTAAGGTCGCGCCGCTGTTTGCCAAGCTTTCGCGCGAATTCGAGGTCTGTGTCTTTGGCCTCAATATGGTGAAAAACGAGCTGCGGGCCAGGCAGCACGCGATTGTTGATCGAACCGATGAGTTGCTGATGTGAGCTCGCCGGTATTGTCGCGGCCATTGCCGCTCTGGTCCGGCACCGGAGATGCTGCACACTTCGTTGCGGCTGTCATCGTGAGGAGGCTCGCCGCTTTTGCGAGCCGACGTGACGATCCATGTATTTCGCCCATCGTCACCCGAGGCCAAAAAGCAAATCCATGGACCCTTGCGTCGCGCCGCCAATTTTCCTTCGCCGCTCCGTCACTCCTTGAATGAGTAAAAGCTGAGCGCCGACTCGCCTTGCTGAAGGCACCGATAGCGCTTCAGGCGCCCAGTGCCCTCGCCCGGATCAAAATGCTTGTCATGCTCGGCGATGACAACTCCATCTTCGGACAGCAGCCCCAATCCGGCAATCAGGCGCAGCATTTCCTCGTAAGCGCCTTCCATTTTGTACGGTGGGTCGAGGAAGCAGAATCGGCAGCGCACCTCTCGCGACGATAGTTCACGCAGCGCCTCCGGCGCACGCTTTTCCAGAATCTCGTAGCCCTCCGTGATCTGCAACGCGGCGAGATTTTCACGGATGACCCGGACAGCCTTGCGGCCGCACTCCACGAAATAGACCTGCCTCGCGCCGCGGCTCAGAGCCTCGATGCCGACCGAACCGGTTCCCGCGAACACATCGATAAAGATCGCGCCTTCGAGATTGCCAGTCGAGGTAATCACATTGAATAGTGTCTCTTTGAGCCGGTCATAGGTGGGGCGGGTATCAAGCCCGGGCAGTGACTTCAGGGTCCGGCTTCGAAACTTTCCGGCGATCACTCTCATCAGTTATCCATAGGCCAGAGCGACTTCTTGGCCGGCAGTTGCCATGTGGGTTACGGCCGTACTGACTGTATATTAGATATAGGCTGGACTGGAATATCGGAGATAGGGCAAATCGAGCCTAACTCGGGTCCCGGGCTAGCCCCCTGTAGGCTTGTCAAGGCGGAGTCCGGCGGCCTGCCTAGCCAAGCCGATTTTCGGCGTGGCAAGATACGTTGAGGAATGATGAAGAACTGGTCCATTTCGGCCGGCACCATCTTCGGGATTCAGCTGCGAATCCACGTCGGCTTCGTGTTTTTGCTGCTGTTCATCTGGTTTACCGATACGGTGACGAGCGGCACCAATGGTGCAGTGCGGGGCTTGGCACTGGTCGGCATAGTGTTTGGGTCCGTGGTGGCACACGAGCTTGGACATGCGATTCTCGCCGTTCGTTATGGGTTGAAAGTCCGTTCGATTGTGCTGCTGCCCATCGGCGGGGTTACCGTCATGGAGAATCCATCGCAGCCCGATTCCAATCCCCAGCGTGAGCTGCGTATCGCGGCTATCGGGCCGATAATCAATCTTTTGCTCGCACTCGTTTCGGGCGCGGCCATTGCGCTTTTGTTTCCGCAGGCGCGCTTGTTCGAACGGCCTTACATCATCAGCAGCAATCTTTTGCGTAGCTTCGCCTGGGCAAACCTGTTTCTGGGAGCCTTCAACCTTCTCCCGGCTTACCCGCTGGATGGTGGTCGGGTGCTGCGCGCCTGGTTTGCCGAGCGCATGGATCAGGTGACGGCCACCCGGAGAGCCGTCAGCATCGGGCAGTCTTTTGCCATGCTGATGATCTTTGCCGGCGCTGTTTGGAACTCCTGGTTCATGCTGATTGGTATTTTTCTGTTTTTCGGCGGCATGCTGGAAGACCGCTCGGCGGTTTTCCAGGCAGTTACGGAAAACGTTCACATGGAAGACGTGATGCTGACCGAGTTCTCCACCCTGTCACCCGCCGATACGCTGGAGCATGCTCTGGAAAAGGCCTTGCACTCTTTGCAGGATGATTTTCCCGTGATCCGCGGGACCGACATGGTCGGCGTCATCTCGCGGCAGGTCATTGTGGAGAATCTTCGCACCGAGGGTAACGGCTACGTGCAAGCCGCCATGGTCCGCATCTTCCATGTTGCGGATCGCAAGGATACGCTGGCCAACGCTCTAGCCAAAGTCGGGCGCGCCGGCATCTCGCTGATCCCCGTCGTGGACGGCGAAAGCCTCGTAGGCATCGTTACCATGCAGAACTTAATGCACAGCATGGCCTTGCTTTCCGAAAGACGCAAATTGAGCCGCGCCGCTGAATAGATTGGGCGAACCAAAACCCGCGCTGTCAACGAGCTACTACTGGAGCAGTTGCAAATTTGGTGTAGCCAGTACTAGCGCCGACTGAATGCCCAGATTCGCGGAGTATACCTTCGTGAATGTGGGCTTACGAACTCCGGGGATTACACACTGAAGCAGACTAATTCCATTCCGCATGTTGTTGTTTCCGCACGCGCTGCTGCCCGTCTTCGCAGCGGTCACGTTTGGGTCTACCGCTCCGACTTGGAGCAGGTTCAGGACGCTTCGCCCGGCGCGCTGGTCGTGGTCACCGATCATCGTGGCAAGCCGTTCGGCACCGGCCTTTATAGCAACGCCTCGCAGATAGCGGTTCGCCTTCTGGCTCGCAATGACATTTCGCCCACTCAGTTGCTGCCGCTGATTCGCCAACGTCTCCTTGACGCGTTGGCCTTCCGCCGCCAGACCGTTCGCGATACTGACGCTTACCGTCTCGTTTTCAGCGAGGCCGATCTGTTACCGGGCCTGATCGCAGACCGATACGGCGATTTGATAACCCTGCAAATTCTTACCCAGGCCATGGACCTCGACCCCGTGCGGGAAACGGTGATTCGGACGCTCGCCGGGGAACTCCAGCCCGCCGCCATCATCGAACGCGTGGACACGCGCATACGGGAGCTGGAGCAACTGCCGCCGCGTCCGGATCAGGTGGTGTTCGCCGCCGATAAATCCGACACCGGGACATCGACCGTCTTCAGCATGAACGGCGTTCGCTTTCATTACGACGCGCTCGCCGGACAGAAGAGCGGCGCTTTCCTCGACCAGCGCGAGAACTACGCCGCCGCCGAACGCTACGGCCAGGGACGCGCTCTGGATCTCTTTACCTACCAAGGCGGATTCGCCTTGCACCTGAACCGCGTTTGCCAGCAGGTGACGGCCGTCGATGCCTCACTTCCGGCCCTGCAAATGGCTGAGAAGAACGCTGCCCTCAACGGCGGACGCGAAATCGAATGGATTGAAGCCAACGCCTTTGACCTGCTCCGCGACTATGCCGACGCAGGCCGACAGTACGAAACCATCGTGCTCGACCCACCGGCCTTCGCCAAGAATCGGCGCACGCTGGAAACTGCCATGCGCGGCTACAAGGAACTAAATCTGCGGGCGATGAAGATGCTATCCCGGGGCGGTGTGCTCGTCAGCTGCTCCTGCTCGTTCCACGTCGCGGAAGCTGAATTTCTCGAAATGCTTTTGCAGGCGGCCAATGATGTGCATCGCGAAGTCCGCATCCTGGAGAAGCGGGGACAGGCCAAGGATCATCCCGTGCTGCTCGGAGTGCCGGAAACCGCGTACCTGAAGTGCGTGATCTGCCAGATGCTGTGAGAGTGGCGTTTGAGTGGTTGCCGCTGACAAGGAGGCGTGATCGCCATGAGTGCCAAGGGTCAAGTCGAGGGTCTCGTTTCTATCGCCTGCAAATATTCCGTGGCTGAAACGCTTGCCCGGCTGGAAACTCTACTGCGCGCAAAAGAAGTGAAAATATTCGCTGTGGTCGACCATAGCGGCGAGGCCGAAAAGGCTGGCTTCAGCATGCGTCCCACCAAGTTAATCATCTTCGGCAACCCCAAGGCGGGCACGCCGCTGATGCTGGAAGCCCCGACAATTGCGATCGACCTGCCCGTCAGAGCGCTTATCTGGGAAGATGCCGCCGGCCAGACTTGGCTCTGCTATTACGAGCCTGAATACCTTGTCCGTCGATATGGTCTGGAGGCGCAAATGGCAGCCAATCTGTCCGGTCCCGCGGCCTTGATGCGAGCAGTCGCTGCCTGATTCCGATCCCATTCGTCTCGCCGCCACTTGCCTTGCTGCAAGCTCGACCCCCTCTTAATCCAGCCGATTTTCTCCCTGATCGCCTTCTTACAGACCGAATGCGGCTATGGTAATTCGGTATAAGTTGTTAATTTAAAAACTGTTACCAAATTATTGACATAATTACGCTCATATTTTATGATTCTTTTGTGATTAGATATCATCTAACTGAATTGAAGAGGCAAGCGGTGAGCCTACCCAAGGCACCCGTTGGAACAAGCTCTTCAAAACATTGAATGAAAATTTGGAGGATTACGAAAATGACGCTTTTAACTCGTTGGGAACCATTCCGTGAAATGGCTTCTTTGCAGAACCGCATGGGCCGCCTGTTGAACGAATGGAATGAACCGTTCAGCTCGCTCACCGGCGACGAGTCTTTGAACGCCGGCTCCTTCGTCCCTCCAGTGGATGTGTACGAAGACGAGCACGGAATCCAGCTCAAGATGGAGGTCCCGGGCATCGACGAGAAGGATATCGACATCCGTCTGGAGAACAATGTGCTGACCGTGACCGGTGAGCGCAAAATTGAAAACGAAGAGAAGCAGGAGAACTTCCACCGCGTCGAGCGGCGCTATGGGACCTTTTCGCGCAGCTTCACCCTGCCGAACACTGTCGACAACGAGAGTGTTACGGCCAGCTATGACAAAGGCCTGCTCAAGATCTCACTCGGCAAACGCGCCGACGCCAAGCCGAGACAGATCAAAGTCAACATTGGCAAGGAGCTGTCAGCAACCGCGAAGTAAGCTGCATCACAAGACGGCAGCATTGCGGGGAGACGGGGCCCAGGGGTCTGGTCTCCCCTAATTTTATGGAGCGCCCGGTGGCAGTAGCTCATCCGCATTGATGCAACCGGCGAAAGATTCAGACTGAGGTTCACCAATCATGGCTATTCGATGGGACAAATTAACGGTTAAGACGCAGGAGGCCTTCCAACGCGCAAACGATCTCGCCTCTGAGCATGGCAATCCTGAAGTGATGCCAGTACATGTGCTGGCGGCGCTGCTGGAAGATCGCGAAGGAATTGTGGTTCCGTTGCTCGCCAAGCTCGGCGTTCAGGCCAATGCCGTGCAGCAGGCGTCAATGCGCGAAATCGAGCGACTGCCAAAGCTGGGAAATGCCTCGGCGCAAGCGCGTTTGGCGGACTCCACCACCGAGCTGCTGGATCAGGCTTTCAAACAGGCAGCCAATTTCAAAGATGAGTACGTTTCGACCGAACACCTTCTGCTGGCGATTACGCAGTTAAAGCGTGACCCGGCGCGCGACCTGCTGGCCACTGCCGGCGTGACGCACGACGCTATTTTGAAGGCGCTGACCTCGGTTCGTGGAACGCAGAGTGTTACCGATCAGAATCCCGAGGCAAAGTACCAGGCATTGGAACGATATGCGCGAGACCTTAACGAGCAGGCCCGTCAAGGCAAACTCGATCCCGTGATTGGACGCGATGACGAGATTCGTCGCACCATTCAGGTGCTCTCGCGACGTACCAAGAATAATCCAGTGCTGATTGGCGAGCCGGGCGTGGGCAAGACAGCCATTGTCGAAGGTTTGGCGCAACGTATTGTTGCCGGCGATGTGCCCGAGCAACTGAAGAACAAGCGCGTGGTGTCGCTGGATCTGGCAGCGATGCTGGCCGGGGCGAAATATCGCGGTGAGTTCGAAGACCGTCTGAAGGCCGTGCTCAAGGACATCGAGGAAAGCGACGGCAGGATCATCCTCTTTATCGACGAATTGCACACGCTGATTGGTGCCGGCGCCGCCGAGGGCGCCATTGACGCTTCGAACATGCTGAAGCCGGCGCTGGCCAGAGGCGATCTGCGCGCGATTGGGGCCACCACGCTGAATGAGTATCGCAAGTACATTGAGAAAGACGCCGCGCTCGCCCGCCGTTTCCAGATTGTCTTTGTCGGCGAGCCCAACGTCGAGGATACGATTGCCATTCTGCGCGGCCTGAAGGAACGTTACGAAGTTCACCACGGAGTTCGCATCAAGGATTCGGCGATCGTGGCCGCGGCAATGTTGTCGCACCGTTACATCAGCGACCGCTTCCTGCCGGATAAGGCGATTGATCTGATCGACGAGGCAGCGGCCTCTCTGCGCATGCAAATCGATTCAATGCCGACCGAGATCGACCAGCTTGAACGGCGCGCTGCTCAGTTGGAAATCGAGCGCCAGGCGCTGAAGAAGGAAGACGATGCGAATTCGCGCGAACGGCTCCAGGTTGTCGAGCGCGAACTGGCCGGATTGCGCGAGCAGTCAAACGCCCTCAAGGCTCGCTGGAAACAAGAGAAAGACGTAATTGCCCGCATCCGCGATTTGAAGGCGAAGATCGAGAAGCTGAAGCTCGACGAGCAGAACGCCACGCGGCGCGGCGATTATGAGCGCGCTTCGCGCATCCAGTACGACGAGCTACCGAAGTTGCAGCGCGAGTTGGACAAGCTGAACTCGAATTCCGACAGCAAGGGTTCACGCATGCTGAAAGAAGAGGTGGACGAAGAGGACGTGGCGCGCATCGTCAGCAAGTGGACCGGCATTCCGGTTTCGAAGATGCTCGAAGGCGAAGTGAAGAAACTGGTCGAGATGGAATCCCGTCTGCGGCAGCGCGTGATTGGGCAGGACACGGCGCTCGAAAAGGTGGCCAACGCCATTCGCCGTTCGCGGGCCGGACTGAGCGATCCACGGCGACCGATCGGCTCTTTTATCTTCCTCGGTCCGACCGGTGTGGGCAAGACCGAATTGGCTCGGGCTCTCGCCGAATTCCTGTTTGACGATGAACACGCCATGGTCCGCATCGACATGAGCGAGTACATGGAGAAGCACTCGGTTTCGCGGCTGATCGGCGCGCCTCCTGGCTATGTTGGCTACGAGGAGGGCGGGCAGTTGACCGAAGCGGTGCGGCGGCGGCCCTACGCGGTGCTCTTGTTCGATGAAATCGAAAAGGCGCATCCCGATGTATTCAATATTTTCCTGCAGATTATGGATGACGGCCGGCTGACCGACGGCAAGGGTCGCAACGTCGATTTCAAGAACACGATCATCATCATGACCTCGAACATAGGCGCGATGTTTCTGCAGGGCGACCTCTCAACCCCGCAGAAGTTCGCCGCAGCGAGCAAGCAGGTGATGGAGGCCATGCAGCAGCACTTCAAGCCGGAGTTCTTGAACCGCGTGGACGACATAGTGCTGTTTAACCCGCTCGGTGTCGAGCAGTTGTCGAAGATTGTCGAGCTGCGGTTGGAGGATCTGCGGAGACTGCTGGCCGATCGCAAGATCTCACTGGAGTTGACCGACGCCGCCAAACGCGTGCTGCTCGGCGAAGGCTATGACTTCAACTACGGTGCGCGTCCGCTGAAGCGCGCTATCCAGCGGCTGGTGCAAGATCCGCTGGCGCTCAAGATCCTCGAGGGCGAGGTGCTGCACGGCGATCATGTGGTGGTCGACGCCGCTCCGGGTGGCAAGGCGATGGCATTCAAGGTCGAGCGGCATGTCACGGAACGCAAGCCGGTGAAAGTGTAATCGCAACCCAACGGGCCGGACGAACTGTCCGGCCCTGGAAAGACAGCCATGTTGATGCCTGCGCCGCCTGGCTTTGCCGGAAAGCTCGCAATCCTATGGATTGCGCCCGTGCTGACGATTGCTCTTTCAATCCCGATGGTCTTCGGCAAGATACCGCCTAACCGCTTTTACGGCTTTCGCACGCGCAAGACTCTCTCGAATCCCGACATCTGGTATCGCGCCAATCGTCACGCCGGAATTGATTTAATCGTTGCCTCGCTGGCGAGCCTGCTTGCATCGGCCCTATTAATTCCGTTGCTTACGGAACACGAAGCTCTGTTCGCGAGTGTGCTGGTGTTCGCTATGGGGGCGCTGCTGGCAACCGGCATTAGTCTTTGGCGACTTCGAAAGCTGTAGGAGGTGGTCGCTACGCGAGATCGAAGAGCAAAATCTCAGTCGCTTGTCCGGCGGTTATCGTTAGCACCGTCTCTTGGCTCACCGCCGCCCGTCTCCCTGCTTGAGCACCGTGCCATTGAGCGTGACCAAAAGGCCGCCTGACAAAAGAACGCAACGGGGAGTGCGTGGCGTAGTAAACACAGTTCGACCCGGAGAACGAAAGCGAGCCCTGAGGTTGGAAGCTACTTGCTCTCGGCAGCAGGGCTGGAGGAGGGGTTGCTCTCCGGCAAGTGCGCCGTGGAGCCTGACTCCGCAGTGCCCTTTGAGTTCCCATTTCCCTTTGCGGAACCCTCGGATGATGAGCCTTCGGACGAGGAGCCCTTGGCCGATGATCCCTTGCGGGCGTAGTCAGTTACATACCAACCTGAGCCTTTGAACTGCACGGTTGGGACGCAAAGCAGTTGCTCAATGGCTTCTAATCCGCACTTGGGACAGACACGAACCGGATCGTCGGAAAACTTCTGGATTTTTTCAAATTGATGTTTGCAGCTCTTACAACGGTATTCATATAGAGGCACGAAGAATACTCCGGAGGGTAATCAGTTTTTGTCCCGAATCGCCGGTGCAACCACGGCGCTCAGCTCAGCCAACTGACACAAAACCGTATCGGTAGGCGAGCACGGGACCATGGAAAGTGTGATTGCCTATTTTCATTCTAAGTTGCCGGGTATGGAGACGTCAATTGGGGTCGGATTCGAGCGGGATGCCCCGCGAAGCGCAAACTTCGGGGACGCAACCCTGGCAGCTAAATGACGAACTCCCCGGCGCTGACCGGCACGACATTTCCGCCGACGAAAATATCGGAGACGGCGTCGCCCAGTTTCTTGCCGCGAACGAAGATTTTGCTGGGGCGCAACATCTCGATGCCCTGTTCAATGAGCGCTCGCTTCTCGCTTTCGAAAACCCCATGCCGCACAGCCCACGCGGCGCAACAACCGGCAGCAGAGCCCGTCGCCGGGTCTTCTCCGTTATAGAAAAGCATGCGGGCATGCAGGGCAGCGCCGGGAAAAACAGTTTCGCGGCAGACGTAGTAGAAGAAATGGCTCTGGGTCTTGTCCAGGTACTCGGCGGCACGCGCGAAGTCGAGTTTGAACCGCTGCACTCGTTCCAGCCTGCGAAAGACAACCATGATGAACGGCAGTCCGGTGGAAACCGTCTGTACCGGCAGCCCGGTATCGATATCGGCCACTTCGAGGCCGAGCACGCGCGCGACCTCTTCGGCCGAATGGATCTGCCCGAATTGCGGGTCTCGCTGCCGCATTTCGCCGAAGACCGCACCCGCATCGTCACGGCCGAACTGCACTGGAATTTTGCCGACCTTGAGGTCGAGCTCCACCAGCGAAGCCTCGCTCTTCTGTTGCAAATGAAACGCCGTGCCGAGCGTCGGATGCCCGGCGAACGGCAACTCCTCTGCGACGGTGAAGATGCGCACCTTCACGCCCTGCTCGCGCTCCGTGGCTACGTCGCGTGGAACAATGAAAGTGGTCTCCGAGAGCCGGGTTTCGCGGGCCAGCGCCTGCATTTCGGCGTCGCTCAAGCCACGAGCATCGTCGAAGACCGCTAACTGATTTCCTTGCAGCGGCTGGGAGGTGAATACGTCATACTGCACAAAGGCAAACGGTCGTCGCTCTTTCATGGCGTTTCCCTGGGCTTCAGGGTATCAGAGCCCAATCGTGCGGGGCCGCCCGAAGCGAAAAAAAACAGGTGGGGTATTTTGAATTTCTATTCAAGACCGGCGCCTCACATGCCGCCCATCTTTTGGGCTGACATTGGAACGTGATTTATTTCGAGTTGACGAGCAGCACCGGCTCGGTTGTAATCGATGCGCCGGATGTTGGCAGTTGCGTGCGCTGAAGACATCGTACCGAACGCGATGACGGCTATTTTTTTGCGCGTTCGGCGCCGCGACGATCGGCATTGCGGAAGCGAAGGGGGTCCGGTGATCCTCCCGGTCTTCAAAACCGGCGAGAGGCAGGTTCGCCCTGTCACTGGTGCGTTCGACTCGCACACGCTTCCGCCAAAATCTCTCCGCTCGCCTATGATTGCGCGCTCGAAGATCTTCGCGCAGGGATAGATTGCCACTTCTCTACGGCCTCTACGATGTGCAGCAGTTCGTTCTACTTGAACGCGTGTTCGGCGCAGGAGCCGATCTTAGCTATCCTGCCTTGCGGAACCCGCGTTCGGCCAGCGGCGGCAGGCACCCTGCTTGTAGAATTCAAGCGGAGGGAATGATTGAAATGTTTCGAGTGGCAATTCTGGATGACTATCAGCAGGTAGCCCGCTCGCTGGCGGATTGGAACAGCCTTGCTCCCCGCGCCCAGTGCGAGTTTTTCCATGACAACCTTGTCGATCTGCCGCGGCTTGCTGGCCGCCTGCAATCTTTTCAGGCGGTCGTGCTGATGCGAGAGCGCACGCCTTTTCCGCGTGCACTGGTGGAGCAGCTCCCTAACCTGCGGCTGCTGGTCACCGCAGGCATGCGTAACGCCTCCATCGATGTCTCTGCCGCCAGTGAGCGCGGCGTGCTGGTGACTGGCACTGAGACGCTGGCGACACCGACCGCGGAGCTTACCTGGGGACTGATTCTGGCGCTCTCCCGCAACCTTGTACACGAGGCGAACGGAATGCACTCCGGCCAGTGGCAAACGACGGTTGGGCACGTTGTGGCCGGCAAGACACTGGGCGTTCTCGGGCTCGGCAAGCTCGGTTCGCGGGTGGCTGCCCTGGGCAAGGCGTTTGGCATGCAGGTGCTGGCCTGGAGCCAGAACCTCACGCCGGAGAAGGCTTCCGAGGCAGGCGCGGTCTACACCAGCAAGGAGAAGCTGCTCGAGAACAGCGACATCGTCACCATCCACCTGGTGCTTTCCGATCGCACGCGCAATCTGATTGGCGCCTCCGAACTGGCGCGCATGAAACCCAGCGCGTTCCTGGTCAACACTTCGCGCGGACCGATCGTGAACCAGGCGGCTCTGCTGGAAGCGTTGCGGACGCGGCGTATCGCCGGCGCAGCCGTCGACGTCTATGACCAAGAACCGCTGCCCGCCGATCACCCGCTGCGTAAGGTCGATAACCTTCTGGCGACGCCACATCTCGGCTACGTCACCGAAGAGAACTATCGCATGATCTACGGTTGTGCGGTGGAGAACATCCGAGCCTTTCTCGATGGCGAGCCGGTGCGCGCCGTCAACAAGCTGGGCTGAGCGGACGTCTCGCTTGCGCCGGTAGAGGTTCCCGTTTTTGACATTCGCCGCGCACTTCCTTACCTTGGTGGTTCGCCCGGCGCTTCACCCCGCCGGTCTGGACGGAGAAAATATGCGCGAAGTCGTTTCCACGGGGAATGCACCCAAGCCGATTGGCCCCTATTCGCAGGCCATCAAGGCAAACGGATTTATCTTCCTGAGCGGACAAGCCGCGCTCGATCCGGTCACCCAGCAGCTTGTGACCGGCGGAGTAGCCGAGCAGACCGAGCGCACTCTGAAAAACCTTGAGGCGATACTCCAGGCCGCGGGCTCCACTCTGGACAAAGTTGTGCGCTGCGGAGTGTTTTTGAAGGACATGAACGACTTTGCGGCCATGAATGAGGTATACGGCAAGTTCTTCAAGAGCAATCCGCCGGCGCGCACTACGGTCCAGGTAGCGCGGCTGCCCAAGGACTGCCTGGTTGAAATCGATGCAGTCGCCCTATATAGCCTCTAGCTGTGGCGGCAACACGGCTACCCGGGGATTGCCTGATTGAAAACGACGCAGCCGCCCTGGCATGAGCTACTCTGGCGGGTTTATGGCGCGTGAGGACCTCCCGGGTGCCCGCGTGATTTAGTGGAGAAACCGTGCTGGCCGTCGTAAGATAGGGTATATGTCCGCCGCTGTAGATCTGCTGAGTTTTTCCGTCGAATTGCAGTCCAAATGGCGCAAGCTGGAAGAAAGCCTGCGATTGCTGGGCAAGACCCTGGTTGCCTACTCCGGGGGCGTGGATTCGGCGTTCCTGGCCTGGGCCGCGCACTCGGTCTCGCCCGGACGCGTGGTGGCCCTGCTGGCAGACTCACCCAGCTTGGCCCGCACGCAGATGCGCGAGGCCATTTCGTTTTGCGAGCAGAACGGAATCCCACTGGAGATCATTTCCACGGCCGAGATGGAGCGTCCCGACTACGTGCGCAACGATTCCATGCGCTGCTTCCATTGCAAGGATGAGTTGTTCATTGCCGTCGAGCGCTATCGCGACGACCACGGGTTTGAGACCGTCGCCTATGGCATCAACTTCGACGATCAAGGCGATTATCGTCCGGGTCAGCAGGCGGCACAACGGCACGGTGTCGCTGCCCCGCTGCTGGAGGCGGGCTTCACCAAGCAGGACATTCGTGACGTAGCTCGCGCTGCCGGGCTGAGCGTGTGGGACAAGCCCGCCTCGGCTTGCCTTTCTTCGCGCATCGAGTACGGGCGCGAGGTGACGCCCGAGGCATTGCGCCAGGTGGAAGCAGGCGAGGACGCATTGCGGACGCTGGGGTTCAGGCAGATGCGCGTGCGCCATCACGGTGCCATCGCACGCATCGAAATCGCTCGCGACGAATTGGCGCGCGCTTTGACCCTGGAGATGGCTGCCGAGTTCACTCGCATTTTCAAGCAACTCGGGTTCAAGTTCGTGACGCTCGATCTGGAGGGCTTTCGCTCTGGTTCGATGAACGCTGTGCTTCCGGTTGAGACGCTTTCCGGGCTGATTCAGCCGTCGGTCGGGAGCCGCAAGTAAGGTTGGTCTTTTGCGCCGACGGGTAGCCGTGTGCGTCCATGCGCGTGCTCCTGGATTCTAATGTTGCCCAGCAGCTCCCGTGCGATAATCAATGGAGTGCTTGTTCCTGCAAATGCGCCCATCGTCTCGGCCGCCACGTGTGTAACTACGCCCGTCCGTCAGCGTCTAGGAAAATTTATGCTGCGAAAAACTCTGTTGTTCCTGGTCATCGCTTCTCTCGGCTGCTCGGCTGCACCCCAACAAGCCAAATCAGAGCTTTCCGGGGACCCCGTGCAATCGGGATCGGCTGATTTGAACCGGCGGGTGGAGCGCATCGTGCGCTCGGAATTCAGGATCCCCGCCTACGTACAAATCTCGATCAGTTCGCCGAAGCCCAGTGACTTTGCGAACTACGACAACATCACGGTGACGTTCACCACCGAGGATAAGAAGCAGACGCACGAATTCCTTGTTTCCAAGGATGGTAAGCAACTGGTTGACCTGCGCAAGATGGACTTGACGGCCGATCCCTATCAGAAGGCGATGAACAAGATCGATCTGACCGGACGGCCCGTGCGAGGAAATCCGAATGCCAAGGTCACGGTAGTCGTCTACGACGATTACCAATGCCCGTTTTGCTCGCGAATGCACCAGGAGCTGTTTTCGCTGATGAAAAGCTACGGCGACCGTGTGAAGGTGTATTACAAGGATTTTCCCCTGTTCGAAATACATCCTTGGGCCAGACGCGCGGCAATTGACTCGAATTGCCTGGCGCGACAGAATGGCCAGGCGTTCTGGGATTTCGCCGACTACGCGCATGCGAACGGACGGCAGATCAGTGGCGAGAAAAGGCCCGTGGACGCCCAGATTGCGGCCGTCGACCACATCGCAATAGACATTGGCAATAAGGATCGTCTGGATGCCGCCGCGCTCGCGCAGTGCATCAAAGAGCAACCATCAAAGGATTTGGAGAATTCCGTCAAGGAAGCCGAATCGTTGGGGGTAAATGCCACGCCGTTTTTATTTGTCAACGGTCAAAAAGTTGAAGGCGCCATTCCGGCCGCCGAATTAAAAGCGATTCTGGACCAGGCGCTTCGCGATGTCGGCCAGCAGCCGCCTGCGGACACCTCGGCTTCGGAAGCGAGCGCTGGGAAGTAGGCTCTGGTGAAACTTTCACCGGGAGGATTCGATTTGTACGGGAAACGTGAAGTACGGAGCTCATGGACGGTATCCCGCTGGACCGCAGCATGTGCCGTCCCCGCGCTTGCGGTGGTTTTGCTGCTGTTGGCTGGCGCCTGCAGCAGCGGACAGGCCGGGCCTGATGTTCTGGCCAAAGTGAACGGCCGCAAGATCGTGCGCTCGGAAGTGGATAAGTATTATCGCAACCAGACCGAAGGTTCTCCTCAGTCGCCTTCAGAGGAACAGGCCCAAAGTCTTCGGCTCAGCATTCTGCATGACCTGATCGAGAACGAGATCCTGATGCAGCGCGCCGAGAAGCTCGGGCTGATGGCGACTGACGAAGAAGTTGAAACCAAACTGAACGCGGTCAAGGCGCCCTATACAAAAGAAGAATTCGATCAGCGTTTGAAGGAGCGCAAGATCACGCTCGACGATTTCCGGCGCGACATCCGTCGCTCGATCACGGTTGAAAAGGTCTTGAACAAGGAAGTCTCTTCAAAGGTTACCATCGGCGACGCCGACATCGCTGCTTACTACAACAAGCATAAGGCCGAGTTTAACCTTATCGAACCACAGTACCATCTGGCGCAGATCCTGGTGACGTCGCAACCGAATCCACAGGTTCACAATCTGAAGAATGACAAGGCGCAGAACGAAGCCGAGGCGCGCAAGAAAGTGCAGATGATTATGCACCGCCTGGAGAGCGGCGAGGATTTTGCCTCCGTAGCGGCCAATTACAGCGAGCAGCCCGAGACCTCGGCGAATGGCGGCGATCTGGGTTTCGTTCCCGAGTCCTCCCTCAAGTCGGATCGCCAGGCCGCCGAGGCGATTTCCAAGCTCAAGGCAGGGCAGTACAGTTCACCGTTGCCCGGAGGCGATCCCCGCAAACTGGCTGGTTTCCGCATCATCCGTTTGATCAGCCGAGAGACGGCAGGACAACGGGAGCTGAGCGATCCGACGGTGAAGCAGGCCATCCAGACCCAATTGCGCGAGCGCCGCGAACAACTGTTGCGGACGGCTTACTACGAGTCGCTGCGCAACGATGCAAAGGTCGAGAATTACCTCGCTGATTCGATCCTCAAGAGCTCGGGAGCGCAGTAGTAGCGACGGATTTTCAGCAGGACCAGCTTTTCCCCGGTCGAATAGTCTATTCGACGATGGCCATCGTGTCGCCGGGATTCACGCGGCTGCCTTCCGCGACCATAATCTTCTGAACCACGCCTTTCTTCGGCGACTTGATCTCGTTTTGCATCTTCATGGCCTCGACCACAAGGATGCCCTGCCCGGCCTCGACCTCGTTCTTTTCGGCAACCATGAGACGCACAACTTTGCCGGGCATAGGAGCAAGGATTTTCTGCGGACCTTCGCCAACACCCGCCGACGCCCGGCGGCTGCGCAGGGAGCGGGGGTCCCGCACTTCGGCCTCGAAGCGCTCCGAGCCGATGATGATGTGGGTATCTCCGAGCATCGAATACTCGCGTTTGATCTCGTGAGCCCTGTGGTTCACCAGCAGCGAGATGACGTCGCGGGCGGTAAAGGCCGCATCGACAAGGATCTCCTGGCCATCGACGCGACAACGCCAGGATTCGCCCTGTGGTTCGATTTCAACGCGATGCTGAGTGCCATCGATGATGACGTCGTAGGTCATTTTGCTCCCTTGCAGGATGCCAAGTGCGGATACCCACAATAAGGAATTGCACTGGCAGGCTGCTGAAAAGCCATTCTCCGAGGGTGTCATCCTGAGCAGAGCAAAGGATCGGCTGTTTGCGCGTGCCGAAAGTAAAGAAGCGCAAAATCGGCGCGACCTCAGGATGACACGCCTACGAGTTTTCAGCGGCCTCCTAGTGCAGCGCCTCTTCGCGCGCGCTCCGTTTCCAGTTGCTGACCGATTTCTTTGGCGGCTCGCGCACCGCGCCATTGCGGGAACTTTTCAGCGAAGAAATCTCCGGCCCGCCTCGGCTCTCCGCTTGCGCAAAAAGCGCCGCAGCGATGGCCGCAATCGGAATTCGCATACGGGTACGCTCGTCGACCGGTTTGGGCTCACGCAACAGACGGTCGAGAAACCCTGTATCGTAGATTCCCGCCTGGAACTCCGGATGCAGCAGGATGCGGCGGAACAGGGAGATGTTGGTCTTTATTCCGCCGATGAAGACCTCGACCAGCGCACGGCGCATGCGGTTGATGGCTTCCGCGCGGGTGGGACCGTAGGCGCTTAACTTGGAGAGCAGCGGATCGTATTCAATGGGAACTGTCCAGCCCTCATAGATGCCGCCGTCGCGGCGAATGCCCGGTCCCGCGGGCGAGATGAGCCTTGTAATGCGCCCAGGCGACGGAAAGTAGTTGTTATCGGGATCTTCCGCATAGATACGGCACTCAATGGCGTGCCCACGGATTTGGACATCTTCCTGGCGGACCGTGAGCTTCTCGCCCGCCGCAATCTCGATCTGCATTTGCACAAGGTCAAGACCGGTCACCAACTCGGTCACGGGGTGTTCGACCTGCAAACGCGTGTTCATTTCCAGGAAATAGAAATTACGCGACTGGTCGACGAGAAATTCGACTGTGCCGGCATTCGTGTAGTGCGCAACCTTGGCCGCCCGGACCGCAATCTCGCCCATGCGCCGCCGCATGTCGTCATCGACGATCGGCGAAGGCGCCTCTTCCATCACCTTCTGATGGCGCCGCTGGATGGAACACTCGCGTTCGCCCAGGTAGATCACATTGCCGTGCTCGTCGGCCATGATCTGCATTTCGACGTGCCGGGGATTTTCGATCAGTTTCTCAATGTAGACTTCGTTATCTCCGAATGCGCGTTGTGCCTCCGAGCGCGTGAGGTCGAAGGCCGAACGCATTTCGTCGGGCGTGTGGACCTGGCGCATGCCCTTGCCGCCGCCGCCGGCGGCAGCCTTCAGCATCACGGGGTAGCCGATCTTTCCGGCAGATTCCAGCGCCCGGTCGACGCTCTCGAGACCTTTTTCCGAACCCGGCACGAACGGCACGCCCGCCTTTTTCATCGTCTGGCGCGCCCGCGTCTTGGACCCCATCATCTCCATGGAGTGCGCGCTGGGACCGATGAATTTGATACCCGCACGCTCACAGGTAGTGACAAACTGCGCATTCTCGGAAAGAAAGCCGTATCCCGGATGGATCGCCTCGGCCCCGCTGCGGCGCGCCACGTCCAGAATCTTCTCGGTATTCAGATACGACTCGCTGGCCTGCGCCGGGCCAATGTGATAAGCGTGGTCCACCTTGCGCACAAAGAGAGCCCGACGGTCCACGTCGGAAAACACACCTATGGATTCAATACCCATCTCTCGACACGCGCGTGCAATGCGCACGGCAATCTCGCCGCGATTGGCAATCAGAATTCGCCGGAACATGTTCCACCCCACCCCGGAACAGTAGAAACCCCACCGAATCAAAATAGCACAAAGCCGGCGAACTGCCCTACGCAGGCGTTTGATTTGCCCGCAGGAATTCCCAAAACAAAAAACCTCTCCCTGTCCCTGGGAGAGGCTGATCAATGAGGAGCTACTTCCAATCAGTTTTGCCGGCCCCCGGCGTACTTCTGCTTGGCGGGCCTTGAGACTGCTGTGGGCAGCAGAGCCACCTGTTACCGCTTCTGGTTTTGCTCTATCTTCTGCCCGATCTTCTGATCGATCACGATGCCGCCGCCACTCTGCTTCTCGGCTTTGGCCTTCTTGGTCGCCAGCGTCTTGTCGACCCAGTCATTTGCAGTCTTTATGTCCGCTGCACGAGCCACGGCGTCGCCGCATTCATAATCGGCCCGCTCGCGGTAGAGCAGGTTCAGGTAGGCCATCGCGTCGTCGTAGTCGGGCCTGATCTGCAGGGCCTTTTGCAACATCTTGATGCCTTCCTCGACCGGGGCCTGGTTGTTGGTCATGACGAAGTTGCAAACCTTCTTATCCCTAAGCTGATCCGTCGGCTTCATGCCCAATTTGGCCCGCTGCTCCTGGCGAAGCTTGTAAGCCTGTGTCCAGTCTATGACCGCGATGGAGTAGTAGTTTTCGGGATCATTTGAATCGACCGCGGCGGATTTCTGATAGTACTGCTTGGCCTGGTCAAAATCCTTCATCTGGAGATACAAGTAGGCGATGCCTTTAATGGCATTGATGTTCTTCGGGTCCCGCATCAGAACCTGCTTGTACTCCTCGATGGCGGAACCGGCCATGCGCTTATTCTCTTCGGTTTCCGCGCCCGGAATGTATTGCTGTGCATAAGCGGTTGCGAGATAAAGCCGGGCGTTCAACAGCGATGGATCCATGGAAACCGCATTTTTGAAATGCTCAATCGCCTCTTCGTATCGTGAATTCTTGTAGGACTGGACGCCCTTGTTCAACTGATCGCGTGCCTTCAGCTTGGTACAGCCAGCGGCCGAGAACACGACGAGCAGAATCGCCAAGCCGGCCATCACTCGTACGCTTCTGTTCATTGAATTGCCTTCCCTCGCCGAATCGGGAACATACTCTTGATCGTAGAGCAGATTCAGAGTCAGTGTCCGGTACTATCATCGCCGGGCTAAACGCCCGGCTACCCTACTGGACACAGCTTCCGCGAATCCGGTCTAGCCTGCATCGCTGACAATATGGGTGATCAAGTCTTTATTATGCCCCGAAAGCTCTGGAATCGGAAATTCCCCGACGAAGGCCGAGTCATTCGTTGGACGCTTACTGGCCAGCCTCGATTCTTGCGGTAATCAGTCCGACCTTGTCCACGCCGGCAGCGTGTGATTTGTCGATAACTGCGGCGATATCGGCGAAGGGCAGTTCCGTGTCTCCCTTCACGAACATTACCTTTTCAGCACGGGTGGCGAAGATGTCGCGCAACCGGCCTTCCAGATTGTCGAACGTCACATTGTCCTGGTTGATCTTGTACGCTGGCTGCCCGCCGGCACCGCGGACAACCTGAACGACAATGGTACGGTCGTTCGAAGGTGGTTGCTGCTGCGCATCTTTAGGCGGCTGGGGAACCAGCGCGTCCAGGCCTTTTGGCGTGAGCGGCGTGATCACCATGAAAATAATGAGCAGCACCAGCAGCACGTCGATGAGAGGCGTTACGTTGATGTCCGCGGAGGGACCCCCCTTGCCGCCAACTGACATTGCCATAGAAAAGCCCTCGCTCCTACATTTACTACTGTGGGTTCTTCTTTTTATCCGAATCTTGTACGCCCGCCGCACTGGCCGGCAAAGGCTCAAATGAACCCTGCTTGCGCTGCTCGGTCAGCAAGCCAAGCTCGTCAACTCCGGCGGAACGAACATTGTCCACCACTTCGACCACGGCGCCGTACTTGGCGCGCGCATCGGCTTTGATGTACACCCGTTTGTCCGCCCGATTGGCAAGCCTGTCTTTCACCTTGTCGGTTAGAACCTCGGGCGTAACCCTGTCGGGGCCAAAGAAGATCGAGCCGTCGCGCATGACCGCTACCAGCAGCGAGTCTTCCTTGTCCGCGTCCGGCATCTGCACGGGATTGTCCGTCTTGGCCAAATCCACGCTGACGCCTTTTTGCAGCATCGGGGTGATAACCATGAAGATGATCAACAGCACGAGCATGACGTCGACCATCGGGGTCACGTTAATATCGGAAGTGACCTTGAGGCTTCGTCTCCACGTTTGTTGTGGCATGCTTTCAATTCTCCTGCCCATGACAAATCCGAGCGTTTAACTGCGCGGCTGGTCCGCCGCGCCGCTCCCGGATATGTCACAGCTTCGATTACTTGCGAACCAGGTTGCGCTGCTTAAGGAAGTAATCGATCAACTCGCTGGAGCTGTTGTCCATCTCCACGTCGAAGGCTTCCACCCGGTTGGTAAAGTAGTTGAACATCCACACGGCCGGGATCGCGACGAACAACCCAATCGCCGTTGTCACCAGGGCTTCCGAAATGCCGCTCGCGACGGCGCCCAACCCGGTTGCCTTGGATTCGGAGATGCCACGGAAGGCATTGAGAATTCCGACAACGGTGCCGAACAGCCCCACGAAGGGAGCGGTGGAACCGATCGTCGCCAGACCGCCGAGTCCACGCTTCAGCTCGGCGTGAACAATGGCTTCGGCGCGTTCCAGGGCACGACGCGAGGCATCGATCTGTTCGCCGGGAATGTCGCTGGAAAGGGTATGAACCCTGAATTCCTGCAGGCCGGCGGTGACGACCTTGGCCAGATGACTTTTCTTGTTGCGTTCGGCAACTTTGATGGCTTCGTCAATCTTGCCTTCGCGGAGAGCGCCTGCGACGGCGGGCGCGAACATGCGAGACTGCTTGCGAGCTGCGCCGTAAGCCATGGCGCGGTCAATCATGATGCCGATCGACCAGCCGGACATGATGAACAGGATGAGCACGACAACCTTTGCCAGAACACCCATCTGTCTCCACAAGGAGATCGGGTCCCAGCCGATGCCGGCACTTTCCTGGAACATCACCGCCGCCATCGCCGGTATGTTGCTCAGAACAAGGGTTGCGAGGTTTGCGACAAACATGTGTTGGGTTTCCTCCTCAGGAACTCTTAAACTCTGGACTCTTTCGCGATGCTGTTCGAACCTCTGATAGCACCACGCGACCAATGACGTCGCGTGCGGCCCGATTTTCGGGCACTAACAGGTAGAAACAGCGACTTACTCAAACTTGATAGGGGCCTATCGGGCAGCGCAACCGGGCGCCACCAATCAAAACGTTAGATGCAGCTTTTCGGCCGCAACTGCTTTATCCACCAGAAAGAGTGAAATTGACATTGATCGTCGTATCAACGTCGACCGGTTCACCGTTCAGGTAATAGGGCTTGTAACGCCATTGCTTCACTGCGTCGAGAGCGGCCTGCGCCAGCATCGGGTGCCCACTCACTATCCGCAGATTCTGAATCGTGCCATCCTTGCCAATTACGGCCTGAAGAACCACAGTCCCTTGGATGCGCGCCTGACGCGCTAGCGGCGGATAGGGTGGCTTCACATTGTGAATTAAATTGCCTTGCGCAACGCCGGACGAAACCCTTACTTTCTGTGGGACGGCCACCTTGGGCACCGGGGTTGGGATACTGGCTATGCTGTTTAACACGCCGCCAAGTACACCGCCAACCACGCCGCCGTTTACTCCTCCGACAACGCCGCCGACAACTCCACCACCACCCAAAGCTGGAGTATCTTCTTCCTGTATCTTAGCAACTTTTTGGGGGATTGCGGTCGGAGTTCGCAGCCGGCCATTGTCAAGTTGGCTAACAACCTTCTGCACCTTGGGCACAGAAGCCGCTGCTCCCGGGGGTGGTGGCGGCGGTGGTGGTGGGGGAGCTACCAGAAACGTCATGAACTGTTGCCTGGGAAGGGCCTCCGGGACAATTATTGGAATCAGCACAAGCACGCCAATTAACAGTACCTGTACCAGGAAAGAAAGGGCAGTTACCCATGGGCTGCGCCTTTTGTACTTCTTTCCCGAATCAAAGAGGCTGTCTTCGAACATAGTAGTCGTTCCCGTCTACAGGTATAGACACCATTGTCCGGACTTTGGCGCTGGAAATCGAACCAAGCCAAGTTTTTTTCCGGAGCATTGCGCCCCAAGACGGGAGTCCCGGAGGCCCCAGGAAAGCTATGCCCTTGCGCCGGTCTCCCGTTCGCGGAAAATCCGGGATGGCGACAGACAGACGTGCCCTGGAGCAGCCATGCTGCTCCGAGATATACCTTTCACGAACCGATCTAAGCCTTAATCTTCATCTTTTCGCGCCGGGTATCGGTTACCTTGGCCGAAATACTCCTATTCTTGCTACCACGCCAATCCTGGTAGGCAACCAGCATCGGTGAGGCAATAAAGATTGAAGAGTAAGTGCCGATGATGATTCCGATCACCAAGGCCAGCGAAAAGCCGTGCAGTACCTCACCGCCAAACAGGAACAGGGAGAGCACGGTTAAGAACGTGAGGCCGGAAGTCAGTACCGTCCGGCTCAGCGTCTGATTGATGCTGCGGTTCACGATGTCGGAGAGGCTTTCGCGGCGCAGTAGCTTGACATTCTCGCGAATGCGGTCGAAGACGACGATCGTGTCGTTCATCGAGTAGCCGACCAGGGTCAGAATGGCGGCGATGACCGTCAGCGATACTGGCTCATTGATCAGCGAAAACGCGCCGAGAGTGATGATCGTGTCGTGGAAGCACGCTACCACCGCGGCCGCGCCGTAGATCCACTCGAAACGGAACCAGAGATAAACCAACATCCCAGCCAAAGAGTACAGCGTCGCCAGCAAAGCCTGCTTCTGGAGTTGCATGCCGACCTGCGGACCAACGATCTCCACGTTTCGGACGCCGAAGTTCGAGGCAAAGAACCCCTGCTGCAAGCTGGAAACAACCGCGGGCGGAGCGACATTGTTCACGTCAGAGAGAGACTTGAGTACGCCGCCCAGGGTCTTGTCGCGGTAATCGACAATGGCCCGCGCCAGTTGTCCGTAGCGCTGGGCCGCATCCAGTCCGGCGTGCAGCGGATCTTTTTCCACCAGGTACTGCGTCAGCGTGCTGTAGCCGATGTTGTTCAAATCCTGCTTGCCGGCCTCTGTTTGGGTCTGCAGGGCGTGTATGATCGAGTTCTTACCCTGGTCGAGCGCTTGCTCGCTCGTCTCTTTCAGATCCAGCGCAATCAGTACCTCGTTGTTGGCGGAAGCGCCGTAACGCTGAATACGCGCGTCTTTGACCCCGGCGCGATCCATGGCGTTGCGGATCTGGTCGTCATTCGGAGGGCTGGTGAACTTCACATAGACAAGCGTGCCGCCGCGGAAATCTACGCCCAGGGGAATGCCATGCCAGAATGCCATCGAAAGAATACCGGCCGTGCTGAAAATTAGGGAGAAGGCCAGGAAGTACCACTTCTTGCCCAGGAAATCGATGTTCGGGTTGCGAAAAAACTCCACTTTGAAACCCTCAATATCTCTAATAACTCTATTCAACGGCGGCCCAGGGTCGGATTGCTAATCCGAAGCCCCGGAGCCCCCAAAAGCTAGATCGACAGCGGCTCACCACGCTGATGCCGGTTCAGAATGCTGTCGAAGATGGCGCGCGATACAAAGACCGCCGTAAAAAGATTCGCCAGCAGACCGAACGTCAGCGTCACGGCAAATCCCTTCACCGGACCGGTACCGAAGAGGAACAGAATGGCCGCCGAGACGATGGTGGTTACGTGCGTGTCGATGATCGTCAGGAATGCCTTCCCGAAACCCTGCTCAACCGCTGAGGGCGGTGTCTTGCCATTGCGCAGCTCTTCGCGGATACGTTCGAAGATCAGAACGTTGGAGTCGACACCCATGCCAACCGTGAGAATCAAACCCGCAATTCCGGGTAGCGTGAGCGTAGCCCCGCTGAAGCCGAGGAATCCGAGCAAAATAATCAGGTTCAAAATCAACCCCAGGTTGCCGTTGATACCCGCTGCCCGATAGTAAATCAGCATGAACACCATCACGGCGGCCATGCCCACGATCGCGGCGCGGACGCCCTGGCGAATCGAATCGGCTCCGAGCGAGGGTCCAACCGTGCGCTCTTCCAGGTAGCGGATACTGGCCGGCAGCGCGCCGGAGCGCAGCACCATCGACAGGTCCTTAGCCTGCTGCTCGCTGAAAGTTCCGGTGATACGTCCCATGTCGCGAATGCCTTCCTGGACCCGGGCCACTTCCTGGACCTTGCCATCAAGCACAACCGCGAGGAAGTCGCCCACATGGGCAGAGGTGAAGGCGTAAAAACGATTGCCGCCGTCGCGCGTGAGGTTGAAGCTGACCGCTGCACGGCCATTTTCATCGTGCGTTGGCTCGGCTCCGCGAAGGTCGCGACCAGTGACAGCCGAAGCGCGGCTCACGACGTAATAGGTATCCTGCGGTTCTCCGCTCGGCTCTGGCGAACGCCCAATGCTGCGACCCTTCATCACGACCGAGTCCGGAGGCAGAATCCCGCCATGCGCGGCCAGTGCGGACCCTTCGGAGGGATAACTCACGCCATTGTCCATCGCCTGCCGGATCTCCAGCATGGCGGTCGACTGCATGATGTCCTTAACCCGGGCGGGGTCATCGACGCCTGGCAGCTGCACCAGGATCTGGTACTCGCCCAATCCGTGCTCCTGAATGACGGGCTCGCTAACCCCGAGCTGGTCAATGCGGTTACGGATGGTCTCAATCGCCTGCTCGACCGCCCGGCTCTTGAGCTGCGTGAGCGACTGCTGCTTCATCGCCAGGACATAGGAATCCTCGACGCCCTGGTTCAGGGTGTACTCCGGGAGCCGTTCGTCGACGATCGTCTTCAGATTGCCGCTATTGTTCGGGCCGATCCCCTTGATCACGATGCGATCGGGATTCGCCGCAGGGTCGGGCTTGCTGATCTCGGCATAGCTGATGTTCTTCTGCCGCAGATCGTCTTTTAGCCGCTCGATGACTTGGTCGCTGTCGGCATTGACGGCGTCGTTGACCATCACCTGTAGAATCAGGTGCGTGCCGCCCTTCAAGTCGAGCCCGAGGTGAATATTTTGCTGCAAGCCCGCCATCAAGCCGTTCTGCTTGATGGCGGCCATGCTCTTTTCTGGATCGTTGCCGAGGAAAATACCCCAGACAAAGACCAAGAGCGTAAGGAGGATGATAGCTACTTTCCAGAGCAGGTTTTTCTTCATGGAGACTGCAACCGCCTACGAGGACTTGGCCACCTCGTCCGTAAAGACCGAGGTGATGGAACTGCGTGCAACTTCAATCCGTAAATTATCCGGGGGCACACGAAGGATGACCGTAGGGTCAGGCCCCTCGCTTTTCACCGACATGATGACTCCGCGCATGCCGCCGGAGGTCGCCACGCGGTCACCCGCTTTGACGTTGCTCAGCATCGCCTGCCACTTCTTTTGCTTGCGCTGCTGAGGAAGGATGAGCAGGAAGTAGAAAACGGCGAAGATACCCACCATCATCACGAGGCCCATTGAGCCTCCCTGCCCTTGAAAGAACACTGCGAATAAGCTTGTCATTCTGTCTAACTCTCATCGGGCCGATTGCACCGACCCGGCTGAAATTGAACTCACGGGAAGCATATTGCTACTGCCGTCGATAAAACACCAGATCCGTCAGACACTCGCACCCTGAACACCGGTTGCCACAGCACGTACCCGTACCCCAGGTCTCGCCTGTGTCAACGTGTTCTTCTGGGCCGGAAGCCGTTCCCAGTTGGTATACACCTCAGAAACCACAAAACCAAGGAATCTTCTGAGTGCCCGGCTCCATCCAGCAGCGCGACTGTGGCGCTTTCTGGTGGGCTCGGCGGCCTTCCTGGGACTGCTACAGCGAACTGCACTGCTTTGCACGGAAAGTGGCAATCAAACAGCAGAGCGGAAACTTGTAAACTCCCCAAGCTTTATAGCATGCCTTGCCCTCCGGATAGTGTCAAGGTAAAGGGACAAGTTATGCACCGTATTGAGAACTTGCGCCAAGACTTCATTCGACGAATAGAGGTGCCTCAAGTACGCACGCGAGTACCTCTGACAGACCTTACACCCGCAATTGGGGTCCAAAGGACCCTCGTCACGTGCGTAACACTGCTTTTTGATGCTTATTTTGCCCTGCGAGGTAAACAACAATCCATGTCGGGCCGCCCGGGTGGGCAGAACGCAGTCCATCATATCCACCCCCAGGGCCAAGTACTGCACGATTTCCTCCGGCGTCCCTACGCCCATCACATAGCGGGGCCGGGCCGCCGGCAGCAGTGCTATGGCCGCTTCCACCATTTCCCAGGTTTTTCCCCGAGGCTCGCCTACACTGAGCCCGCCGATGGCATAACCAGGGAAGTCCATTTCCACCGTGCGTTCGGCCGATTCGCGCCGTAAATCGGCATACATTCCGCCCTGAACAATGCCGAACAACGCCTGCGTCTGCTCACTGCCGGCAGCCAGCGAGCTTTCCTCATGCCAGGGAACCTCGCGCTGGTGCTGCTCGAAATAATCCTTGCTGCGGCGAGCCCAGCGCAAAGTCAATTCCATGGACTGCCGGGTTCGCTCGCGCTCCGCCGGAAACTCCGTGCACTCGTCGAATGCCATGACGATGTCGGCGCCCAGCCCAATCTGTGCTTCGAGCGCGCTCTCAGGACTGAAGAAATGCGAAGAACCGTCAAGGTGCGAACGAAAGGCAACGCCTTCCTCGGTGATCTTGCGCAACTCGCTCAAGCTAAAGACCTGAAAGCCGCCCGAGTCAGTCAGGATCGGCCGCTTCCAGCTCATGAACTTCTGCACCCCGCCGAGGCGGCGAACCGTTTCCACCCCAGGCCGCAGATAAAGATGGTAGGTGTTGCTCAGCAGGATCTGCACTCCCAGCTCTTCTAGAGTGTCCTGCGGAACGCCTTTTACACTCCCAAGCGTGCCCACCGGCATGAATACGGGTGTCTCGACCTCTCCGTGCGGAGTGACAAAGCGGCCAGCCCGGGCCGCTCCCGAGGTCGCCTCAACCTGAAAGGAAAAAGACATTTACCTGATTGTACCGAAGTGCCGGTAGGGGAAGCAGGCAAGCGCTCACAGAATGACTCGACGGATCGCAAGATGGTTTCCGGAAAGCTGCTCCGCGGTTCAGGGCTGGCCTGATTCGCCGCGTTCAGGCATGATAGGAGGAATGTCTTTCCAGCTATCTTCTACGCCTTTGCAGGCCGTGATTTTCGATTACGGCAAGGTCCTCTCTTACGCGCCGAGCCCGCAGCAGTGGCAGAAGTTGGCTTCGACGGCCGGGCGTCCACTTGATGAATTCCAACCCGACTACTGGCGCTATCGCGATGAATATGACCGCGCCTCCTGCGGCGCTGCCGCATACTGGCAGGCAGTCGCCCGCAGGCCCCTGG
>JBEKQP010000020.1:0-29597 GCA_049519595.1 Candidatus Korobacteraceae bacterium
AGGGTTTGGTTGCAAAAGAATCGCCAGCCTGTTCGGATAAAGTCCAGGTAAGAATCACCGAATACCTGCCGGGATATGTTCACACGCTTCATGTCCATCCTTCCCAGGACGAAATTATTTATGTTTTGGAAGGTAAGGGCGCCTCGGAGACGGCCAGCGGGAAACAAGAGATCAAGGCCGGCGATATCGTATTCGTTCCAGCCGGAATTGAGCACGCCACCTATAACCCGAACCAGGAAATCATGAGAGCAGTGATTATCAAGTCGCCGCCTGATAGCAAGTGACCAAGTCGCGAGGAACCGTTGCGCTTGGCTTGCCTCTCGTTAGCACGATGTGGAATCGGCCGAAAAGGGAAGGGACTGGTAGATGAACAATGTAGTTGCACTCACCTGGGTTACGTGGCTGCTGGCATTTCTACCCATCCTGCTGTTGCTGTCTACAATACTGTTTCTCAAGTGGGGTGCACCGAAAGCAGGTGCGGTCTCGTGGTTTGCGGCGGTTGCGGTCAGCGTGTTTGTGTTTGGCGCGGACGCCCGTCTGCTCGCGCTGGCTAACAGCAAAGGCATGAGTTTGTCGCTTTATGTGCTGCTTATCATTTGGAGTGCCGTCTTCCTCTACAACATCGTAGAGACAATCGGCGCCGTAAACGTGATCGGCAGCAATATGGCCAAAGTGACAGATGACAGGCTGTTGCAGTGCCTTTTGATGTCGTGGTGTTTTTCCGCATTCATGCAAGGCATCGCCGGATTCGGAGTGCCGATCGCGGTCGTAGCTCCTATCATGATGGTAATGGGATTTCCGCCGGCGATTGCGGCGGCCACCTGCCTCGTAGGCCATAGCTGGGCGGTAACGTTCGGGTCGATGGGAGCAGGTTATTACACCATTCAATTGATTACGAAAATTCCTGGAGACGTTATTGCGCCCTGGATGGCGATCTTGTTTGTGGTGCCGATCGTCACTACGGGATTTGCGGTAGCGCATATTTACGGCGGCATCTCCGCTGTCAAACGCGGCGCACCGGCGATCGTTGTCACCAGCGCGGTCATGAGCTTTAGCTGCTGGCTAATGACTGTGATCGGAGCCGCCCAGTTGGCCTCGCTGATACCCGGTCTGCTTGGCTGCGGTGCAATGGCGCTTATGGCGCGCACCGGTCTGTACCGTCGTGATCCGGCAAGCAATCCGTCTGTGCTGGCCGAGGCACCGCAAGGGCTTGGATTTAATCTCGCCTTTTCTCCTTATTACATTCTGATACTGGTGTCGATTGCGACGCAGATCAAGGGCATCAGGCGAATCATTGCCCCCTATGCCTTTGGCATGGATTACCCGGCGGTGCAGACGGCGATGAAATTCTCCGTCAAAGCCGAAAAGATGTACTCGCGGATCGGCCTTTCACACCCTGCGCCGCTGTTGTTGACGGCGGTGGTTCTCAGCTTTCTGGTATTCCGGGCCGCGGGCCAGTGGAAGCGGGGTGCAGCCGTCAAAGCCTTTAAGACGACGTTCTCGCAGTGCATTCCAACCAGCGTCGGCATTATCACCATGGTCATGATGGCTTTGGTCATGGGCGATTCGGGGATGACCTTCCTGTTGGCGCAAGGAATGGCGAAGGCGACGGGGAGCCTCTTTCCGCTCGCTTCCACATTTATTGGTGTCCTGGGGACCTTTCTCACCGGTAGTGGCGCGAACTCCAATGTCATGTTTGCTGCATTGCAGGTTGAAACTGCAAAGGTGCTGGGCATCAGCACGGTCATCATCGCGGCGGCGCAGTCCGTGGGAGGTTCGATCGGCGGTGCAATCTCTCCCGCCAAGGTGCTTCTAGGCGCAACCATGGTCGGGTTGGACGGTGGTGAGAGTGAGGTAATGAAAAAGACACTGCCCTATTGCATCGGGGTCGCTCTCTGTACCGGCATCGTCGCCTGGTTGTTTGTTTACGTATTCTTCAGAACTCTGCAATAGGAAAGGTAAAGACAATGGCAACTGGCACAGTAACCACTAAACTTCCCGATCCAGTGCCGTGGGGCAAAAAGCACCGTATGTTGCTCATGAATATCTCGTTTTGGATGTTCTGGGCTGCCTTTCCATTTGCTTACCTCGGCGGGGTTCGAAATCAACTGGCATACATTCACCTGTCATTCGGCCTTTTTGTCTTGGCCTGCCTTGTGCCGTTGGTGACGAAGAAGTGATGGTGACAAAGAGCGGCGAATCACTTGTTTAGTTGTCAGCGCAATGAGAGATCGTGGTGTAATCGTGGTGTAAGATTCGGAAGATTTGAGACAGAGCAAAAGGAGAGTTTATGGGGAAGCGGATAGCTGTTTTGGGTACCGGCGCAATCGGGAGCAGTGTGGGTGCCGACATGACCCGTGCGGGCCATGATGTGTGGCTCGTTGACCAGTGGCCCGAACACGTGGAAGTGATGAAATCCAAAGGGCTGCACATTACCATGCCCGAAGGAGACCTCGATATCAAGGTGCGAGCGCTTCACCTGTGCGAAGTGGCGTCGTTGAAGAGGCCCTTCGATATCGTTTTCCTTACGGCCAAGTCGCCCGACAGCGTTTGGTTGACGGAGTTCATCAAGCCGCATTTGGCGCCCACCGGAGTTTTGGTTTCTCTGCAGAACAGCCTCAACGATGAGTGGATTGCCCCCATTATCGGCTATCAAAGGGATGTACCCAGCGTCGTCGAACTGGCAGCACAAATTCTGGGTCCGGGGGACGTGAAGCGCCGCACCGGTCCCACCAAAGCGTGGTTTGCGCTTGGTGAGATGCACGGCAGGGTGACGCCGCGTGTCCAGGAACTTGCGAAGATTCTTGGGGCAGCGGGCAAGACGGAAGTTACCTCGAATATCTGGGGCGCGAAATGGTCGAAACTGATTGTAAACACCATGTCGCACGCTATAGCCGCGATTCTCCGCGGCACCGATTCGGATGTCGTTGAAAATCCCAAGCTTTTCCCACTTGGCATCGCGCTGGGAAGAGAGTGCCTGGACGTGGGACTCGCTTTGGGCTATCGCATCGAGCCGGTTTTCGGCCTGACTGCCGAGGAGATGATGGGATCTCCCGATGAAATGCTGAAGCGGATTCTCATCACGCTCTGCGGGCACATCGGCAAGCACACCAACTCTTTCCTTCAGGACATGATGAAGGGTCGGCCTTCTGAGGTCCATTACATGAATGGATTGGTGGCGGCCAAAGGCCGCGAGGCCGGAATTCCGACGCCATTCAATGATGAGATCACTCGAATCGTCGAGCAGATCGAAAAAGGCGAGCTGACGTTTGGGCCCGAACATCTGGAGCGGTTGGAGAATTTAGTGCCATCCAAACGAGCCGCCGCCAAGGGTTGAGGCTGAGGAAGTACGCAAGATTTCCAGATGTTTACTGCCGGGGGTGAGGCGCGAAGAACTTTCTGGTTTTTTTCGTGCACGCGATCTTCATCCTCTTGGTCAGGCGGGGTTGGCTCGCCTGCTTGATTGCCGCGGGCGCTCGCGCGGCGAGCGCCGTTATCTGGAAATTGGAATTGCCCTGGCTACTGAGCCAAAGGTGCTTTTGCTCGATGAGCCCACGGCGGGGTGAGTTGCGCCGGGACTAATCTCTGCGTCAAACTGATTCAGCGGCTGAAAAGACCCTCAACCTGTCGATTGCGCTGGTCGAACACGACATGAGCGTGGTGATGGGTTTCGGGCGGCGAAGTCCGTCTTTCAGGGACGCTTGACGAACTGAACTTACGGATGGACGAAGTCGTTGACTGTCTGGGCGCAATGATTTGAAAGGACAAATGACATATAAAATTATTCCCCTGAATACTGGCACGCTCATCTTGGATCGGGGAGTTTATTGCACGATGGGACGGGGTATCGGCGAGAAGGTGGAGGTGCCCTCGACGGCCTGGTACCTGACTGACGGCAAGGAACACCTGCTGGTAGATACCGGCATGTGTGAGACGGCAAGAGCCAACCAGTGGCATCACGAAGGCTTTCAGCCAGCCGGCGGAAGGATCGACCAACAGTTAATGAGCCGTGCGGGCATCGCCCCCGAGGCGATCACTGCGATTCTTTTCACCCACCTCCACTGGGACCACTGTTCGAACATGAAATTGTTCCCCAACGCCCGCTACTACGTGCAGGCCCGCGAGCTGGAGTTTGCTCTCAATCCTCCTCTTCCACCCTACTATCGCTCATACGAGGCTCCTATCCTCGGCCTGGAGTCGCCTTTTACGGGCTGCGACTTTATCACCGTCGAGGGCGAATACGCTTACAACGACGACATCACCCTTTTTCCGACCCCGGGACACTCGGTGGGCCACCAGTCGGTCGCTGTGCGTACGGCGGCGGGAATGATAGTAATCGCCGGCGATGCTGTCTTTGTGCAGGAGAATCTGAAGGGCGACCCCAAGCACCTGCTTGAATTCATCCCCATCGGCCGCTACATCAATTATTTCGACATGTGGAACAGCTTTAAGGAGATCAAGCGGCGGGCGGACATCGTGCTTCCGGGCCACGATTCCTCGGTCTTCGACAAACCCTGCTATCCATAACGCAATAGCACCACGGCGAGGACGCATGGATTCAAGCGATAAGCATCAGAGTTTTGAACGCTGCCTGAAGGAGTTTCTGGAGATCGCCCATCGGGCGGCTTTCCTCGGACTTCAGGCGGGAACCGGGGGCAACATCAGTGTGCGTTGCGGGCCGAACTATCTGATGAAGGCCACCGGAACGTCACTTTATGGACTGACGGAAGCAGATGTGGTCGTGGTGGATGGAGCGGGAAAAGTCGTAAGCGGGAATGGACCAGCGACCAAGGAGGCCGGACTTCACCTCAACCTTTATCGGCTGCGTGATGAGGTTCAGGGCATCGTCCACTATCACGCTCCCTTTGCCTCCGCATATGCCTTCAAGGGGATTCCGATTCCAACCCTCAGCGGGCACGCTCGCAGGGCCTTTCCGCGGATGCCCATCGTGCCCGAGCTGCGGGATGGCTCGCCGGAGCTGGCAGAAGCCGTAGCGAAGGCTTTTCAGGACCGGGAGGTGAAGCTCATCCTTCTCGAGTCACATGGCCTGGTCGCCGTTGGTAGCAGCCTGCTCGCCGCACAGACCTTGGCAGAGTTGGCAGAGGAGACAGCCAAGACTGCCATCGCGGTGCGGCTTCTTGAGCGTCCATGAAAGACAAAGCAAAGCGGACTGCATTACTGGTCGTCACCCTTGACACCAAAGGTCAGGAAGCACTCTTCCTGAAGAGCGTCCTTGAACGACTGGGTATTGACGTCCTGATTCTGGATACGGGCATCTTCCCATCTACCGTGGGAGAAGGGGACATCAGACGGCACGAAGTCGCTCTTGCAGGCTGCGGCCGGTCGATTGACGAATTGATCCAGGCCGGAAATAAGGGTGAAGCGATCAAGTCGATGATGAACGGGGCGGTGGCCCTGACCAAGTCGCTGTATCAGGCGGGGAGAATCGACGGTGTTCTCTCCATCGGGGGCGCCCAGGGCACCATCATCGGCACCAGCGCCATGAGATCCCTTCCTCTGGGCATCCCCAAAATCATGCTTTCGACGATGGCTTCGGGGAGACGCTATTTTGAGACCTATGTCGGCACCGCAGACGTCACCCTGATTCATTCGGTAGTCGATTTCTTCGGTCTGAATTCCGTACTCACACAAATGCTCAGCAATGCCGCGGGCGCTCTTGCCGGAATGCTCCAGGCAGGCCAAGTGCCCACTACCGGACGCAGCCAGGTTGCCATCACCATTTATGGCACTACCACGCCTGTGGGCATGCGGATTGTCTCGCTGCTGCAAGAGAGATGTTACGAGGCGGTTGCCTTCCACCCTAACGGAGTGGGCGGAAGGGCGATGGAAGAGATGATTTTGCAAGGCCGGTTCGATGGGGTGATCGACCTGACCACGCATGAGCTAATCGACGAATTGGCGGGTGGTCAGCACGCCGCTGGACCCAACAGGCTGGAGGCGGCATCCCACACGGGTATTCCACAGGTGGTAGTGCCAGGGAGCACGGATTATATTGTCACAGGACGTTTCTCAGAGCTCAAGCGGGCGTGGAAGAAGCGCACCACCATGATGCACAACCCGGAGATGACCTTTGTTATGCCGTCTAAGCGAGAGATGGCGAAGCTCGGCGCCCTGATGGCCCAAAAGTTGAATAAAGCCAGAGGTAACACCGTGGTCGTGGTGCCTCTGAAAGGCTTTTGTTATCCCAACTGCGAGGGCCGGGCCCTTTACAATCCGGGAGGGGTGGAGGCTTTCGTTGAGGCGCTCGAAAGCCGGATCAATCCTTCGATTCCAGTGCGTTTGTTGCCCATGCACGTCAACGATGAATCATTTTCTTCTGCCGTGATACAAGAGTTCGACACGTTAATGCTCGCTCAATCGAAAAAAGTTTCCAAATGATGCCCTATGATGCCCTTCAAGGGACGAAATCATCGGACGTCGACACTCTTGTGGCAGCCAAGGACCGCGGCAAGGCCCTGGCAGCTATGGCGGATAGCTTAACGGTCTTGTTGACGAAACTGCAGGTTTTCTGGACACTGCATAAGGAGCCGGTATGAACAGATCACGGCGCTGGATGACGGTGTTGATCCTGGTAACGGTTTCAGCCCTTACCGTTGCGCCAGCCTATTGCCAGGAAGCAAAAACGCCTGACGTAATCTTCGTGCCCACCGAGCAACCTGTTATCGAGGAAATGCTCAGCATGGCGGGGATTTCAAAAAACAGTGTGGTGTACGACCTTGGTTGTGGTGACGGTCGCATCGTTATAACTGCCGCAGCGCATTACGGCGCGCGCGGGGTGGGAATCGATATTGACCCGGAACGCATCCGCGAAAGCCAGCAGAATGCTCGGGCGGCAGGCGTGTCGGGTCGTGTCAAGTTCATCCGAGGGGATCTGTTTCAAACCGATTTCCACGAGGCTACAGCGGTCATGTTGTACCTGTCGTCGGCTGTTAACGTAAGGCTTCGTCCAACCTTGCTGCGCCAACTGAAGCCGGGAACCCCGGTTGTCTCTCATGACTTTCTGATGGGGGATTGGCAGCCGGACGAAATCAATTCCGTTAACGGTGCTGCGATTCTCCTCTGGATCGTACCGGCAAGGGTGGCAGGGATCTGGCAATGGACGATAAACAATGGCGCCAGAGCCGATCGCTACGAGCTTACGGTGAGGCAGGAGTTCCAGAAACTCACCGGCACTCTCGCCGTGAATGGAACGGAAGAAGAACTCACTGCTCTGAAGCTGGTTGGAGACCGAATGGAATTCGAGAGCGCGCAGCGCCGGTTCAGCGGGCAAGTGGCGGCTGGGACGATGAACGGCTTGCTCAGCGAAGCAAACCACGACTACGCCTGGACTGCAACGCACAGTGAGGCAATGGCTGAAAGTCCAATCGAGTAGAGTGGCTGAATCCTCGGAGTTAGGTGCGGCCGCTTCTACTTTGACGCCAACTCCATCAGCGCACGCGAATAGACATGCAACCCAGTCTCGATATCTTCCCACCTGGTATCTTCCTGTGGCGAGTGGCTTATACCTTCGATACTGGGCACAAAAATCATCGCTGTTGGTACGATTGAGGCCAACAACTGCGCATCGTGTCCTGCCCAGCTTGGCATTTCCAAATAGTCGACGCCTGCGTTCTGCGCCGCCTGGCGCAGCACGCCCACAATCTGCTCATCAAGATGGATAGGTTCGGCGAGAGAGGTGCGGGTGATATCGATTTTCACGCCGTACTTGGCTTCCACTCCGCGGAACTCGGCCAGCAGCCATTCCTTGGCGACATTGAGTTCGGCCGCAGTGGTGGCGCGGATTTCAACTGGCATGGAGACCCTGCCGGGCACGATGTTGATGGCTCCGGGCCAAATGTCCATCGTCCCGACCGTGGCAACGTAATGATCGCCGGATTGCAGTGCCGCCTCGAAGCTCTTCTCGACAATATGGGAAGCGGCCACCAACGCATCTTTCCGGCTGTCCATGCGCGTCGTGCCGGCATGGTTCGCCGTGCCGGTTATGGTAACCCAGCAGCGATAAATTCCGACGATGTCTGTCACTAGACCGCAAGCCAGATGTCCGCGGTGCAACCGCTCTCCCTGCTCGATGTGAAGCTCGACAAAACAACGAATCTTTGCCGGATCCAGGCAGGCGGCGTGGAACGCATTCTTGTCCAGTCCCCAGCCTGCGAGCATGTCAGCCACCGACTTTCCTTCCGCGTTGACAATCTTGGCCGGGTCTTCCGACTTCATTCTGCCGGTCAGAACGCTGCTGGCAAACATCACGATTCCGAATTGCGTCCCTTCTTCCTCAAGCATGGCAATGACTTCAACGGGGCGACGAGGCTTCCAACCAGCGTCCTTCCATCCATTCACGCACTCGATTGCGCTGATCAACCCCAGGGCACCGTCGAATTTACCGCCATTCGGCACGCTGTCCAGGTGTGATCCGGTAAGCACCACCGGAAGCGAGCCGTCGGTTCCGTCGAAGTGGCCAAAGATATTCCCCAGAGGATCGATCCGCACCTTCATGCCGGCTTCTTTCATGAAGCTTTGGACCAACTCCATTCCTTCGCGGTATGCCGGCGTATAGGAAAGCCGGGTGACGCCGCCCTCCGGTGTTCTGGCCCTATCGGCTAACTTGTCAATGCGCTCCCGCACACGATCAACCCGGTATTCCATCGACCGCCCTCCTCTAAATCAACTCGGACATGGTGTCTAACGCCTGACATGCCGGCGACATTAACGCTGGCCGGCAGTCTTGAAGACGCGCGCAACGAATCATGCTCCTTGCCCTGATTCGCCGCAACCACAATTCCCCGGCGCGCTTGCCACGAGCGAACCCGCGTCAGTGGTGGATTCGAATCAATAGCAGAATATAACAAACCACAAACCACCAAAAAGGCCGAAGAAGACGTTCGTTTTATGTGTTTGTCGACAGCAAGCCGGTAGACCCCCCCGGTATTTGCCAAGGCGCAGCGCATTCTGGAATTGAGCCAAACGTAGCCGGCAAAAGCTTTGGCGCGGTGCCGGAGATGTTAGTCATTGGAGGCTGCCGCTCTGGAATGAGTGGCCGTGCTGACGGTCGGCTGTCGACCCGATAGCGCGTTCCAATCCACAGCTGCAACTGCGAGTAGTGCCACGCACGCACCGCCGATCAAATCCACGACATAGTGCTGTTGTAGCAGGAGTATCGCGAGGATTAGCACCACATCGTAAGCTGCGAGAACAGCAACGATCCTCTTTGCCCCTCGCATAAACCAAAGAACAATAAGCGGTTGTGTTATATGCAGGCAGGGAAACGCAATGAAATAGTCCGTTCCGATTATGGATAACCGGCGATGTTCCACGAAGCTATTCAGCATATTCACAAAAATCATCTGACCCTCGCCCACATAACCACCGTCATGGCGAAGCGCGGATAGGTAGTACGGGCCAGTCGCTGGCACCAGATAGAAAAACGCTAGCCCCATGAAATATGCCGTTGCAATTGCTCCGATAAATTGCATTGCTCTGATACGACCTTCGCGCAGCGCCACGATAAAAAGGCACGCCCCGACTTGGGGGAACATACCGAAATAAGTCAGTTCGAACCACTTGAATTGCGAATTGGAAGCCCTGCGCGACAAGTCTGCCACCGTCGCGCCGCCCAACAACCATGAATCCATCCGGTTAAGAAGTGCGTCATACACTCCGTCGAACCGGATTGTTGCGATCACATCGTTATAACTGAAGGCCAGGATGAAAACGCAGAAGAGATATGTTGCCGGTAGAACGATGCTGGTCAAAGCGCTCGCAGGATTCACCTTCGGGCCGCGTGTTCCCGAGATGGCACGCCGGAATTCAGATGGGTATCCAATCGCAAAAAGAATGATCGCCATGATCATCGATTGAAAGAACAGTGACCAGAAGAAAGTGAGGAAGTAGGCGCTCCACGTAAACCGCAACGGTAGGTGCGCCAGATGAAATGCGGGCATCAGAAACAGCGCGAGTAAGACGGCAACGATAAAGTGAGCGTTCTTAATGATCTTCATCGGTTCGTGCCTGGCACTTTGTTTTTCATGGGTGCAATCGCGGCGTGAAGATGTGCGGTCCGGCAAAAACGAGATTCCTCCTCGAATCGCAAAGCGCAGTTGTGTTTGCCGACCCTCTCGCCGGATCTTGGCGCCCCGCTCATCTTCATCTTGAATCTCTGCCCGAGGAAAAGCAACCTGCCGGCCGCAGTTGACCGTGTCCGCAACTTTGGGGCTGGCCGGCATCGATCATCGAGCGTCCTACGAGCATGACATACCTTTCATCCCCTGATAGTATCGGTCGCAATGGCCGAAACCAGAACCGCAATGCAAGGAGTTCATCCTTCCATGAAGCCCTTTTATGTACGCCTGCATGCCGACGACAATGTTGCCATCATCGCCAATCCGGAGGGAGCGTCCAGGGGTACGGAATTTGCCTGCGGGCTGGTTGCTCAGGAAGCGATTCCTCAGGCCAACAAGATAGCCCTGTGTGATTTTGCTCAAGGCGAGCCATTCATTCGTTACGGTGAGGTGATTGGCCACGCCAGCCGCATAATCCCGAAGGGCGCTTGGGTTCGCGAAGACTGCGTGATGCTGCCGTCGGCGCCAGATCTCGATCAACTGCCGCTTGCGACCGCCACGCCGCCGCTTCTGCCTGCTCTGGATGGCTTCACCTTCCAGGGTTATCGCAACCCGGACGGGAGCGTGGGCACCAAGAATGTCCTCGGAATTATGTCCACCGTACAGTGCGCCGCGCCGACCCTGGAATATGCCGTTCGTCGCATCAAGGCGGAGATACTGCCGCGCTATCGCGGAGTGGACGACGTGGTCGCCATCACTACGCCTTACGGTTGCGGAGTGGCGATTAACGCGCCGGGCGCGCAAGTTCCCATCCGCACTCTGCGCAACATGGCTCTCAATCCGAATCTCGGCGGGGAAGTGATGTCGGTGAGCCTGGGATGCGAAAAGCTGCAACCCTCGGTACTCGCGGCCGACGCCTTCCCGATTCTGCCGAATGAACCCTGGGTAGTGCGTTTGCAAGACGAACAATATCGCTGCTTCGGAGACATGATTGCGGCGATCATGCGCTTCGCCGAGGTTCGCCTGGCGAGACTCGACCGCCGCATGCGCACTGACTGCCCGGCTTCCGAGCTAAGCGTTGGCCTGCAGTGCGGGGGCAGCGACGCATTTTCCGGGGTAACGGCCAATCCCGCCGTGGGTTATGCGGCAGACCTTCTGGTACGCGCCGGAGCCACGGTGATGTTCTCCGAGGTGACCGAAGTTCGCGACGCGGCGCACTTGGTTACGCGCCGCGCTGTCAGTGTCGACGTGGCGAAGGCGTTCACTCGGGAAATGGCGTGGTATGACGAATACTTGCGCCTCGGCGAAGCCGACCGCAGCGCCAATCCCACACCCGGAAACAAAAAAGGCGGGCTGGCAAACATCGTCGAAAAGGCGCTGGGGTCGGTGGCCAAGGCAGGCAGCACAGCGCTGATGGCGGTTGCAGCTCCCGGCGAACGCGTAAGCAGCAAGGGCCTTGTTTTCGCGGCCACGCCGGCCAGCGATTTCATCTGCGGAACCCTGCAAACCGCCGCTGGCATGAACATGCACGTCTTCACCACGGGTGAAGGAACACCCTACGGCCTCGCCATCGTTCCCGTGATCAAGGTTTCGTCGCGCACCGCTCTGGCCGAGCGATGGCCGGATCTAATTGACGTCGATGCCGGACGCATTGCGACTGGCGGCATGCGCATCGAAGATGTCGGCTGGGAGATATTCCGCCTCATCCTCGATGTGGCCAGCGGCCACAAGCAAACATGGGCGGACAAGTGGGGTCTGCACAACGCGCCTGCATTGTTTAATCCGGGCCCGGTCACGTAGTCGTCTGGCGCGGCCCTAATCTGCGGTTTTACCGCGCAACGGCGTCCCCCACGACTTCGATCAGCTTCGCGGGATCGACCGGCTTTTCCAGCAGCGTAAAGCGATAGCCATGATCCGCCTGATCCAGTTTGCAACTCGGAGCGTCGCCGGAGATCAGCACCACTTTGCAGGCGGGGCAGTAATCTCTCAGCCAGGATATCAGCTGCAGGCCATTGGTCGGCATGCGGTAGTCGGTTACGATAACGTCCGGCTTTGATTCGATTGCGTGGTTGATTGCCGGAAGACCATCGTAAAATGTTCTGACTCGGAAGCCGGCGCTGCGCAGAACCGCGGAGATTGCATCGGCCAGAATCCGGTCATCGTCGACGACGAAAACGCACGTTTGCTTACCCATAGGAACCCGCCGATAGCTTACGTCTAAATCGCGGAATATTCCACCACAAAGAACTCCAAATTCCGCTCCCGGAGCGGGTTTTCAGAAAACGGTGTGGTCAAGCCATGGCAGCTTCGGCAGCTCCGCTGCGAGCCGGAGGGGATCCAGAGTACGTGCATCCAGGAGCTACTCACCTTCTCGAGACGTTCCTTCGCGAAACTCGTCTAAGCTGAGATCCTTTTTCTCTGGCAGCAAAGTTGACAACAAGCTTCGTCTTAAGTAGTTCCAATAGAGCTGTCTTAGCCTTTAGAATGGTTGCACAAATGGAGAACTTGCCCGTCCACTACGTCGATTCCACCGCCAAGTTGAAGACACTTGTCTCCGAAATTGCCGGCCACGACATCATTGGGCTCGACACGGAGTTCATTTCCGAAGGCCGTTACGAGCCGGCGCTTTGCCTGGTACAAATCTCCACCGAAAAGGATATTTGGATTCTGGACCCGTTAGCGGTTCCAGCTCTGGATGAATTCTGGAGCGTGCTGTTGGCGGGCGATCGTGAACTGGTGACGGTAGCGGCGCGTCAGGAAATCCGCTTCTGCGCCAAGGGCGCCGGACGCGCCCCGAACCGTGTTTTTGATCTGCAAATCGCGGCCGGCCTCGTGGGCTACAGCTATCCGCTCAGCCACACAAATCTGGTGCTGCGAACTCTGGGACAGAAGATCCACGGCGGCGAGAGCTTCACTGACTGGCGCCGGCGTCCGCTCACGCCCGTGCAACTGAAGTATGCGGGCGACGACGTTCGCTATCTGATCGAAATGCGCAAGCGTCTGGTGCGCCGTGCCGAGCAGATGAATCGCTTGGAGTGGATATATGACGAGTGCCGGCGCCTGACGCAGGACGTCATGGAAGAGCAGGAGAAATGGCGAGTCTCCGGAAGCGCTCGGCTTGGTCGCAGGCACTTGGCGGTTTTACACGAGGTTTGGCGATGGCGCGACCGCGTCGCCCAGCAGATGAATACGCCAGCCACGCGAGTGCTGAGTGACAGCATGCTGGTGGAGGTCGCTCGGCGTTCTCCCGTTAGCGTCGAGGACCTGTTCGCCATCCGCGGTCTCGACCGCAGATTATTGCGCGGCGCCGAACAAGAGGTCGTCAAGGCGGTTACGACCGCGCTGGCGATTCCAGAGCAGAACCTGCCCAGCGACGAGCGGCGCGACGATCCTCCTCAGGTCAATGTGCTGGCTAAGTTGCTTTCGGTGGCAGCCAACGGCTTGGCGGCCGAACACGAAGTCGATCCCGCTTTGCTGGCCACGACGGCAGACTTGCAAGAGCTTGTGCGCTGGTATCTAGGGCAGGATGGGACAGAGAAGCCGGAACTCCTGCAGGGCTGGCGCGCCGACATTATCGCGACTCCGCTGCTTGGATTCTTGCAAGGAGACCGTTGCATGCGCGTAGGCAACGTAAAACGTGCTAATCCCCTGGTCTTTGACGAATGGCAGAAGCCGCCCCAGTAGTGATCTGCCACTTTGAGGCCGGATCTACATCGCGTTCAGTCCGCGCCAGATCCACAGTCCGGCGATCACCAGAATCAGACCACCTGAAGTGACTCCTAGCAGGCGCACGATGGGAGTCAGCCTGGTCAGCCGTGCCACCAGATCCTGCTGCTCCTTTGCGAGGTGAGCTTCAGAGTCACCAAGGAATAGCTGATCATCCTCGTGCAACGAAAGCGTTCCGCGATAAATGACCAAAATGACAAGCGCCGCGGTGACGACTCCCCAAACTATCAGCAGTAAATCAATGGATTGCACATGCCACCTCGCGGTTCCTGTTCCGGCGCCAATCGGGCGGCTAGTGAGTTGCTGCGTCGCTTATGGCGCGGCGTGGGAGACCACAAAACTGGAGCCAAATTATACCCCGTTATGGGGCGGGGACGGCAAGAATCGCCGTGCGGGCAAGCTGATTTCTTGGAGGGCAGTTTTTGGGGAGAGTGCACCCGGTTGCTGAACGTGACCTCCGCGGGCAAAGTTGTTTTGAGACCTTTTGCGACTGTCAGAGAAATTGTCGCATCCAATTAAGCGGCGCGGAATTTTGCCCGCTGGAACCGAAATGGTGTGAAAAGCGTTTCGGCCCCGTAAAGTGCTTTGCTATAATAATTTTTTGAGGAGAGCAGCATGTCCACTACCAGCGTGCCTGAAGTCAAAAAAACTAACCCCGTGAATCTCACTCCGACTGCCATTTCCAAGGTCAGAGAGATCATGGCACAGCAGAACCCGATCCCGGCCGGACTTCGCGTGGGAGTCGTCGGTGGAGGCTGCTCCGGATTCTCTTACACTATGCAGTTTGAAAACGCCCCAGGCGCCATGGACAAAGTGTTCGAGTACGATGGGCTAAAGGTTTTTATCGACGCAACCTCCCTCATGTACATGCAGGGCGCCACCGTCGATTACATCGAATCCCTTGAAGGCGCGGGATTTAAGTTCGACAATCCGAATGTGAAGAGTACCTGCGGCTGCGGTTCGTCCTTCAACGCGTAAAGACGCGTAAAGACAACCGTTTAAGCGTGCCGTCTAAAATCGCGCGTTCCGGAGACCCCTGTGCAGACAGGGGTTCTTCTTTTGGGGCGGTGCTCACATTTCAGATTAATTATTAGATTCCAGCGCATTTCAGATTGAGAAAGTCTTCTGATCTGAAATTTACTGCGTACTTGGAACGATGCTGCCGGATGGCTGTCCCGTAGCAGGTGAAGGCATCCCCGTGCTAGGCGAAGACGGCGAAGAAGATGTCCCCGTCATTCCCTGGGTCCCGAACCCCGAGGCCCCGAACGTGTTGGTCGCACCTGGTGCGCCCGGGCCGGCGGGTGAGGTTCCCGCAGGCGAAGTCCCCGCAGGAGCGCCAACCTGACCGACGAATGCCTGCGGATTATACGGTCCGCGCAGCAGTTGGCCGCGATCCTGGGCGGGGTCGTAAATGAACAACCAATCGTTGTAAGCGGGCTTCTTGTTGAATTCGTGGATTCCCTTATTCTTACTGAGACTTGCTACCCCAATAATTGCACCGCCGCCTGCTCCGGGCTGTGCGCTGCCCGCGGGAGATGAAAACATAGACCCAGAGGAACCTGTCGCCTGGCCGGGCGCACCCGTGCCTGTCTGTCCAAAGGAGCTCGTGCCTGTCTGCCCGAACAAGCCTGAGCCCGACTGCCCAGTCGTGCCCGTCGTTCCCGTGCCCGAGTCGGTTGTTCCCGTCGTGCCTGAGGCTGTCGTTCCCATTGTTCCCGAGGCAGCGTCGGTTGTACCGGTTGTTCCAACAGCTCCCGTTCCGGCAGTTGCACCACCCGTTGCGGTCGTACCGCCCGGGATTGCGGCGGCATTGGCTCCCGCCGCTGCCGCAGCCGGGTTCTGCTGCTGCCCGGGGGTGCCACCGAAGTTCATGTTAAAGAGTCCGGATTGCGATCCCGCTTGCGGGGTGTTTGTTTGCCCAAGTTGCCCAGCCGGGGTGCCGATGCCACTGGCCGCCGAGCCCAACTGAATTTCACCAAAGCGCACCAGACGCCACGGACCACCCGTAATGGGATCCGTGTACCGCTTGCGGAGAAAGCGGATGGTGTTGGTATTCTCGAGGTCTTCGATGCGTCCAGGGTAGCGGTTGAACTTTTTGTAAAAGCGCTTGATGGCGCGGGCATACTGTTCACCGCGATGAATCATTTCGATCTCGCGGTCGCGTTGGATCTGTTGCGCAATTCGGGGAGCCGCCGCAGTCAGGGCGATCATCATCATGGTCAGCACGACCAGGAAGATGATCAGAATGTAGCCTTCCTCAGATCGAGGTCCCCGGCGAGCTATGCGCGCTGAGGTGATGATCGGGTTTCGCCGGCGTATTTTACTGCTATACCGCATGGAATCCTGAGACTAACCCGTTGTCAAGGGCAGTGTCTGCCTTACATTGCTGATAACGTCCTCAACCTCAATCGAGGTGGGCGTGATGCGCAGAACCTTGTAGCGGCGATTCACAATATCGCCCTGCCTCGCCACGAACACGTCATCGCCCTGGGCAAGAAATACCTTGCCCTCCTCGCCTTGCCGGTTGGAAAAGCCGAAATACTTGAGATTGATCGGCGGCGGAGCCGGCGGGCCTTGATTCTTTTGTTCAGCCTGTTTGCCCATTGGAGAAACAATGGGCTTGGGAATTTCCTTCGGCGGTTCGGCACCCGCGCGAAAGATATTCCGGCCATTTCCCTTGTATTCGACGCCCTCGGCATTCTTCAGCAGATCAAGTCGCAGCCGCGGATCGAGATTGTTTTCCGGCAACAGCTGCGCCGGCGTATTCTCGCCCGTCAAAGGCTGCAAGGCTGGCGCGCTAGGCACGGCGTTCTCCGATGGCACGGCGTTGAAGCCGCGAATCAGGAAGAAAACGCCACCCAGCAGGAGAACGACCGCAACCCCAACCTTCTTCGGATTTTCCGTTCCAAGCTTCACGATTACGCCGTCCTCAGAAAGGTCTGCATTCTAAGGCTGAGACGGATCGTCCCGCCCTGCGATTCAGCCAAGTTTACGCTTCCAATCACCAGGAGCATTTTGCTCCTTTCCAGGGCATTGATAAACCGGATTTCAGATTCATAATTGCCCGTCATATCCAGCGTCAGGTCTATTACCGTAAATTTTGGGTTCACCAAAGCCTTTGCATCGCTAGCGCTCGGTTTGATGGGAACATAGCTTATGTTCGCCAGCTGGACATGACTTTGATCGGCTGCCTTGGCCAGAGCTTCGGAGATCTCCGAATAACGACTTACGAAGTCATGGGCATAGAAGTCGGAGATCTGGGTCCGCGCTTCCGCCAGTTTCTTGTCCATGTCGAGTGCCGGAACGCTCTGGATGCGCTTCTGCGCCAACTCTGCCCGCATCGCCTGCAGCTCTGTCTGCGTGCTATAGCTGGAGCGTATCGCAGGAGAAAGCAGGAAGGCGAGTGCAGCAATGTCGACGATCGCCAGGCAGACGACGACCACCAGAAGCGTCCGCTGAATGTGCGCCACATTACGCATCATCGAGCTACCCCCTTGCCGCCCGCCGCCGCGCTCGCATTGGCCGCGTTGGCCGGGACCGCCTGAGCAGGCCGGCCCTTTTGACCGATGGATGTCCCCTGGGCCTTGTCGTCACCTTTTTTACCCTTGTCTATAGGTGGATTGAGGGCCTTCGCATCATCCTTCTTGCCGGTGGACGGATTAATAGCCTTTTCATTTTCCGCTGTCTGCTCAGGACCTTTGGTCTTCGGCACGTATAGCATCGAAATATCAAACTGCACGCGGTCACCACCGGGCGAATTCGGTGTTCCGGGTGGATTCTGTGCCACTGTCTCCGACCGTAGTTCCGGCTGCCGGAATGCAGGCGAGTCTTCGAGCCGGCGCACCAGTTCCACCGCCTGCTCCCGCGCATCGCCGGCCACCACCATATGAATCTCGATCTGGTTGCGTTTGTTCAGCGATGGCGCGATCGAAGTCACGTGCAACCTGGCTGGCATGATGCGTTCCAACTCCATAAACAACAGGGTCCAGGAGAAGCTGCGGCGCGCGATCAAGCCGTTGAGAAACGCCGACTGATTGGCTACATCGCGGTTCTGCGGCTGATTCAGCAGGGCGATGCCGGTCTCGCGTTGGCGGTCCAGCTTGTCAATCTCACTCTGGACTTCCGAAACCTGTGCCCTGGCGTTGCGGGTCTGATGCCATGCGTTGAAGGTGTACCAGCACAGCCCTATGGTCAGCAGCGCAAGCAGAGCCGTCCCCGTCCCCCAGGTTCGCAGAAACCGCCGAACATCCCTGTAAGGCCGAGTCGCGAGATTGATGTTGAGTCTCATCGAGTGCCCTCAGCCAAGAAGTGCTCCGGCCACACCGGAAAGTTCAGACTTGTTCTGCGTTTCCCCGGGGATGCCTAGCGGAATCATCTCGTGAACTGCCAATCCCGTTTGTTGTTGCAGCGACGGGGCAATGCGAGCGAAGTCGGGCAGCCCGGCGATCACCAGGCGCTGAACATTCAACTTGAAATTGTCCGCAAAGTACACCACGGATGGATAGATATCGTCAGCCAACTGGCCAGCCGTCAAGGTGCTCTTGCCGGTGTGCTCGAGCGTGCGATACAGCAGCAACTGGTTCGCCTGCACGATTGCGAGGCTGCTGCTCAGCGGGTCGACCTTCAGCGCCATCGTAGGCTCCGGGGCATCAATCAGCGCCAGCGCCGAAGTCGTCGACGGCAGCACAACTCCAGGATTGCAGCCCAACTCTCTGAACAGCGATTCGTAATCGTTGAGCACTGAATCGAGCATTACCGCCGCGACCACCCTCACGCCGTTCTTGTCACGCACTACATCGTAGCTGATCGCGGCCTTCTCGGCATCAAAGGGCAACGCCTTCTTAAGTCGGAAGCGCACGATAGCGCGTGCCTCTTCCTTGCGTTCGGGAAGCGCGTCGAAGTCGAGCAGGTTGATGTGGCAAGCCGCGTCGGGTATGATCGCGCTGACCTCGTGCCCCTGTGCGCCAATCGCTTCCAACACCTTGCCGACGGCCTCTCTCACTACCTCGCGTTGCAGGATGTTCTCTGTCAACAGGGAAGGGACGAGAGCGCCGGTGGGAAGCGAACGCGTGCTCAGTTGTTCCATCGTGCCGCCGCTAGCCGCGGCGCGAGCCCCAATTACCGCCGTTGGCGTAATCTCGCAGGCGAACATCGGTCCTACGGCCGTTCTTTTGCGTTCCGCCATTTCTTTTGCAGTCCGCTCCCATGGCAATTGTAACGGCTTGCCTGGGAGAATTCCTTACCGGGTTGTTTCGATGAAGGTGACCTTGTTAATCTCCTTCAGCGTGGTAATGCCAGCTTTGACCTTGGCAAGAGCCGATTCCCGAAGGAAATGCATGCTGTCTTCGCGCGCCGCCTTGCGAATCTCCGAACTCGGCCTTTTCTCCAGAATCATCTCCCGAATGCGGTCGGTTAACTCTAGTAATTCATGAATCGCGGTTCGTCCCCGAAATCCGGTGCCGGAACACTCAATACAACCTGCTCCTTCGTAGAACACGATGCTCTCATTGGCGTCCAGAGAAAGACCGCTACTTTCAAGCACTTCCGGGGAATAGTCAACGCGATGTTTACAGTGTTCGCAGATTACGCGAACTAACCGCTGCGCCAGAATGCAGTTCAGCGATGAGACAAAGTTGTAAGCCTCGACTCCCATATTCAGGAACCGCCCGATCACGTCGACCACGTTGTTGGCGTGGACCGTGGTGAAGACCAGGTGGCCCGTCAACGCGGAGTTGATGGCAATCTGCGCGGTTTCGGTATCGCGGATTTCGCCCACCATGATCTTGTCGGGGTCGTGACGCAGGATGGAGCGGAGTCCGCGGGCGAAGGTCAGCCCCTTTTTTTCGTTGACCGGGATCTGCGTGATCCCGCGAATCTGGTACTCGACGGGGTCTTCGATGGTGATGATCTTGTCTTCGTCCGTCTTGATTTCATTGAGCGCCGCGTACAGAGTCGTGGTTTTGCCGCTGCCTGTGGGACCCGTCACCAGCACCATGCCGTAAGGTTCGGCGATGTAACGCCGGAACTTCCTCAAATCCTCGTCGCTGAAGCCAACCACATCGAGCGAGAGCTTCTTGAACTTTTCGCTCATCGACTCTTTATCGAGCACGCGCAGCACCGCATCCTCGCCGTGGATGCTCGGCATGATGGAGACGCGAAAGTCGATGGCGCGACCGTTGTAACGCACGCGGAATCGGCCATCCTGCGGAACGCGCCGCTCCGCGATATCCAGTTCGCTCATCACCTTGACGCGCGAGATGATGGTCTGATGATGCTCTTTCGCGATGGGCTTCATCGCCTCCGTGAGCACACCGTCGATGCGGTACTTGATGATCACGGAATCGTCACGCGTTTCGATGTGAATGTCACTGGCGCGCCGCTGCAGGGCCGTGAAAATTGTCGTATCCACCAGGCGAATGATGGGACTAATGTCGCTTTCCTGGGTCAGCCGTTCGAACGAGATCGTTTCGTCCTGTCCGTTCTCGTCTTCACGGATCACGTCCAGCGTGAAGGTCTCACCGGCTTCGTCCAGCACTCGCTGCGACTGTTCAGTCTTCTTGAGAATGTCGCTGATCTGCGACAGCGTGGCCACGCGTGGAACTATCCGGCGGCCCAGCAGAAGGCTGATCTCGTCGATGATCGGCAACTGGCCGGGGTCGGCGATCGCGATCGCCAAGCGGCCGTCGGATAACTCCTCCAGCGGAATGAAATTGTCGCGGAACATCAGATCCACCGGAACCTTGCGAAACAGTTCGTGCTGGATGTGATGATTCCGTAGGTCGACAAACTCGCATCGATAGCGGTTAGCCAGCTCACGCGCCCGGCTTTCTTCGCCGCTTTCGGCCACTATCGGAGTCTGAACGAAAAGCTGAGACATGGAAACTCCACAAGAGCCCTAATGGCCACCTACACCCATACTGAATATAGGCAGGTACAATGAAATCAAGATGAACGCGACGATGATTCCCATGAAGATCATGATGGCTGGTTCAATCAGCGCCATCGACGCCGTCAGCGCGTTCTGCACGTCCTCTTCATAGAAATCGGCCACGGAATTCAGCATCGCCGACAAGGCGCCGGTGGACTCGCCCACTTCGATCATCTCCACCGAAAGCGGCGGGAAGAGCTTTGTCTCTTCCAGGCTATGCGATAACGTACGGCCTTCACGAACATTCTGCGTGGCGTGGCCGATTGCATTCTTCATCAACCGGCTCTGCATCGACTGCGATGCCGTATCCAGCCCTGACACCAACGGCAACCCTCCGCTCAGCAAGGTTGAAAGCATACGCGACAGCATGGCTACCTGGTACTTGATCCAAATCCCCCCGAATATCGGCAGCCTGAGCTTAACTTTGTCGATCTGCTGGCCGCCACGGTCGGTGAGCGACCAGCGGCGTAGCATGAACCCAACTCCGGCCAGTGCCAGCACAATGATCGGCAGATACTTCTTTATGCTGTTGGCCAGCGTAAGCGTAAACACGGTAATCGCCGGCAAATTCTCGCCTAAATCGGCATACAACGCGCCAAATCGCGGAACGACAAACGTAACCAAAAAGGTAATTAAAACGGTAACACCCACCACCAACACCGCTGGATAGATGAGCGACGTCACCAGTTTCTTCCGGAACGTCAACGTCAAACGCAAAAAGCCCAAGTAGCGCGAAAGCACTTCGTCCAGGTTGCCACTCTTCTCGCCTGCCAGCAGCGTGGTCGAGTAGATCTTGGGGAACACTCCTTGTGCTTCAAAGGCATCCGAGAGGGGTTCACCCCCCTTAACCCGGTCGCGAACGTCTTCCAGCACTGTGCGAAAGAGCCTGTTCTTCTCGCGTTTAGCCAGCAAGTCCAGCCCCTGTACGATCGGCAACCCGGCGCGAAACAGAGTAAGAAACTGCTGGTTAAAAATAACGAACTGGCTGAGTTTTACCTTGCGGCGAGGCGATAGCCGCCAGCCCTGTCTTCCCAGCAACGCCCTGGGCTTGACAGAGTAGACGAGATACCCCTGCTGTACGTACCGGTTGCGGACCTCGTCCTCGGAGAATCCCTTTTCCGTCTGTTCGGTGACGTGGCCGCGTTCATCGGCCACTTTGACAAGATAATCGGCCATGGCGATTTCAATACTGGCTACAAAGGCGGGCCCAAGCTGCTGAAGCTGATCATCTTGATCGGCTTTCAATCCAGTCTAACACTTTGAGAAGAACTGGATTGTAGCTCAAACACCGTCTCAGGGCTCAAGTTCCGTCGCTCCCAGCACCTCCAGTCCCGGCGGTGGCTGGAACTGAAAGCGCTCGTTGCTGACCGGCACGTTGTCGCGTTCGCCCTCGAAGCGAAAGTCGGTAACAGAGCCGTCTAGAGAGTAGATGGAAATTCGTGAGATGCGGCTGTCTGAAGAAATCTCAATTATTACTTTAGAAATTCGATCTTCCATATCCTTTGGCACGCCTGAGAGAGCTACGTCCCCCGGTCGGTCGAGTTGCTCGCCGGTGGCAAAGGACAGGGAAGAGAACTCCTTCTCCAACTTGGTATGTCCGAGCAGGTAGCGCAACGGAGATCGCAGGTCATCGAGCCGCTTAACGGCGGCGCGGCGTGCCTGCCGCTCGCCCGGAACGTAAAACCAGGCAGCTTTACCGTCCGTAACGAAGAGCTTTTTCACCGGATTGTTGTATTCCCACCGCATTCTGCCCGGCTTTTTCAGCCACATGGTCCCAGATTCGATACGCGTCAGCCCGCCTCCGCGATAAGTCTCGCTAAAGCGGGTTTCGAGCGAAGTCAAGCCGTTGTAGTGTTTGTCGACGCCGTCGGCAATGCGATGCAAGTCAAGTGTCTGGGCGTGCAGCCAGCCGAAAAAGAGGCAGGGAAGCAGCAGCCGCAGGCCGATCTTCAACATTCGATTCATGAACTTCCGCTTTTGGGTTGCGCTACCATGGATGGCTTCTGGCCTGGGGGCAATCCCTTGGTAATAAAGGGCAAGGAGTCGGGACTGGAAACCTGCACTCGGCCATCCAGCAGCAAGTATGGATTGCCCAAGGGATCAACCGGCAAACCATGCAGGTATCCGGCCTGCACGAGCTCCAGAAAACTTCCTGGCACAGTTGCAGTTTCACGCCTGTAGCGGTTCGCCAGTTCCTGCAGTTGCGTCACTTCCTGGTCAACCCGTAAGGCAAGCAATCGCTTAACGGCATTTGCGCGAATATTCGGATCATTGGAACTATTATAGATCTGGGTCCAGAGATAGCGTGCGGTCTCCGCCTCCCCAGCGTGTTGGGCGAGGGCGGCGGCCAACACTTTCATCCACGGCAAGGCCCCGGGAACCTGCGAACCTTGCAGAAAGACCTCCGACGCCGTTTTACTGTCGTGCAGTTCGTCGAAATAGATGTACCCAAGGTGGTACCAGAGGCGCCAAGCCTCAGGATTCTCCCGGATTCCTTTCTTTACGAGGGCAACTGCCGCTTCGGGATCGCCGGCCCCTTCGGGCGGCTTCTGGGCGAGGAAGATGGAACCGAATTCGTACGCGATCATCAGGTGTGGATCAAGTGTTGTCGTAATGTCGAGCAGCGGTGCCAGCAGTTTGTATTCGTCGGCCCGCTGGTGATGCTTGCCGCCAAAATACTGCACCACCCGTGTCCAATACAGATCCGCCATCAGCCCCGTATACCCTAAGCTCAATGCCTTTACAGCTTTCGCCGATGGAATATAAAGCGATTCTTTCAAAATTGTAGGCTCTCGCGCCTCATCGCTTTTCCGCAGCACAAGCACGCTCAGGCCTAGACTCGAGAACAGCAGCAACCCAACGCCGACGCTCGCTTTTGTACGGCTGTTCATTTCAGGTTCCGGCGGTCAAAGACCAGCACCGCCACGCTCGTGACAGCCGTTGCATAAAGCAGGGCATAAAGGCTGTTGAATAGGATCAACCGGCCGGGGACGGCAATGGAGTGCGCGACTTCGGAGACAACATTGAAAATCGCGAAATTGGGCAATACATAAGCCAGTCCGGTGGTCAGGATACGGGTCGAGCCCCCGGCCAACTCTCCGAAGCCACGAAGGTCCGTGGCGAACGTACCAATCACAAACAACGAGAACGTGAAGATTGTGGACAGCAGAGGCGACGAAAAAGTGGAAAACATCAGGGCCAGCGACGTTATGACGATGAACTGTAAAACGATGAAATAAAGCGCTACCAGCAGAAAGCGGTCAGCCGATTCGAAGCGGTGCTGCAAATAGAGCAGCGCCGCGAAAAAGCCGACGCTCATGAATCCGGCATTTACGATCAACGTGGCAATCAGGCCCAATTGCTTGCCGACAATGAATTCCCATCGTTGCACTGGTCGCGCAGCCAGTACTGTGTAGAGGGTGCGGCGCTCGATCTCTTTGCTGACCAGGCCAATCCCCAAAAAAATGGCGATGACGATGCCGAACAGTGCAATCGCCGTCAGCCCGAGATTCACCAGTACCAGGCGCTCGATGCGAATCGAAATGCGTCCCATCAAAAGCGATCCGCCAACCATCAGAATCGCAAAGACGACCAGGTTGTAGAGCACGCGGTCGCGAACTGCCTCGCGGAAGGTATTGAAGGCGATCACGCGAATTCTGCCGATCACGATGCGCCCTCCCCGGAAGCCACCTTTGACTCCGCTTCAACTTCTCTCTCAATCCGCTCCAGGAAGAAATCTTCCAGGGTTGCACGCAGGGGTGTCAGCGAGATAAGCCGCGAGCCGTTATTGCGAATGACGTCTACGGCGCGCTCCATGGATTGCTCCGGCAGTATCGCCCGGAAGATCGCTCCACTGCTGTGTATTTCGCCCCCTAGCCCAACGATTGCATCCAGAGCCGCGATGCCTTCCCATACGACCTCGACCCGACCGCTGACTTCGCGCACCAGGTCAGCCACCACCCCTATGCCGCGCAACCGGCCACGGTTCAGAACAGCTACACGGTCGCACAGTGTCTCGGCATCGGAAAGGATGTGAGTTGAAAAAAAGATCGTCTTGCCTTCGTCCTTCAGTGATTGGATCAGGTCGCGCACCTCACGGCGACCAACCGGGTCCAATCCCGACATGGGCTCGTCCAGAAAGATCAATTTCGGGTCATGGACGATGGCCTGAGCAATTCCCACGCGCTGCAGCATGCCCTTGGAAAACTTCCGGAGCTGCAGGTTGGCGTGCTCATGAATGCCCACCCGACGCAGAACCGCCTCGACTCGTCGCTCCCTGTCTCCTGCCGGAATGCCTGACAGACTGCCCAGATAGGTGAGTAATTCACGTGCGGTCAAATAGTCGTAGAAGTACGGTTGTTCGGGAAGGAAACCGATCTGCGCCTTCATCTTGGGATCGTCCAGGGGACAGCCCAGAATCGTTGCTGTGCCTGACGTGGGATAGATCAGGCCCATTAGTAGCTTAAGCGTGGTTGTCTTGCCGGCGCCGTTAGGGCCAAGATACCCGAAAACTTCGCCCTCCTGCACCGAAAGGGTCAGCGGACACAACGCTTCTCGCTCGTGCTTCCGCCAGAAGCCAACCTTGTAAGACTTCGCCAAGTTGAAGGTTTCAATGGCCGCCATGGGTTAAATGCGCTAAGTTCCTATTGAAATTCAACTCTATTATACAAAGCAGTTGAGTCTGCTGAATCGTTATCAATTTGGATCGTGATTAATGAGGTAACGGCGCGGAATGATGCGTTGGTGGCAGGTCGAATCCAGACCAGGCTGGCAGGTGCAGCCTGATTACTGGATGATGGGGTCGGTTGCCGATGCGCTCTGGTTCGATGAGTTGTAGCGGATCACACCGCTTGAATCGGTGTAGAAGTGCTTGGTGCCGCTTTGATTCCAATAGGCGGGATCGGCATTCACGGTGTACCCGGTGGTGGCGCTGGGCGCGTACGTGAAATAGTATCCCGTTTTGGGGGTTGAAGCCGAGGTGGCCTGCGCCAAGGTGTTGTCAATGATGCAGGCTGCGGCTGAAGTTGGGGCCGAGCAACTGTTTCCGGCGAGCGAAGGCAAGTCAGCGGAATAGCCGACCGTGGGATAGCTTGAAAGATAGGTAATTTCGGCGCTATTGATGGTTCGTAGCGAAGCCGCCGCCGAGGATTCGTTGGCACTGATCTTGGCCCGAAACATATTGGGAATGGCAATGGCGCAAATAATCAGAATGATTGCTACTACGATTAACAATTCGACGAGTGAAAAACCACGTTGTTTACGCATGCAAATTCCCCGTCCGTGACCCTTACCTGATGTTCCGCAATTAACTGAGCACGAAAACTGCCAAACCAGGTGACCGCCATGTATTCGTACAAGTCGTTTATTTAATACAACTTATAAGAATCAAATAAGGTACTGCTTACGATAGTAACTTGAGGATACCTGAATCTGTCAATCGAAAATGTAAAATTATGTCAACCAAAAAATTAAGGGGCCAGGTTTGCTGGCCCCAGGCTGTACCTTCCCCAGGTACTTTGCCATAACTGTTACTGAATCGCTGCACTGGTAGCGCTGGCTACCGAGCCGTCGGTGGTGTAGCGAATTACACCGGTGCCGTCCGAGTAGAAGTTCTTAATTCCATAAGCGCTTCCACCGGGAGTTCCCAGCACTGTGTAGCCTACGGAGGTGCTGGCAGCTAGCGTGAAGTAATAGCCGCTCTTAAGGGTGGCCGCGGCGGTCGCACCGGCGAGTGTGCCGTCGATCAGGCAAGCGCCAGCCGAAGTCGGAGCGGTGCAGTCAGCTCCCGGTCCAAGGTTCGCTATCGTGCCAGTGAAGCCGACGGTTGGATAAGTTGAGTTGTAGCTGTTTTCAGCGGTGTTGATAGTGCGAATCGAGCCCACGGCAGAGGATTCGTTCGCGGCGATACGCGAGCGAAGCAGGTTGGGGATAGCGATAGCTGCGATGATCAGGATGATCGCAACAACGATCAGCAACTCGATGAGTGAAAAACCTTTTTGTTTCCGCATTTTTAAGCCCTCTCTCCTCAGATATCAAGTTCTAGTCGAGACCCGATGTCCAGGTCCACGCTCGATAGTGATGCACGAATGCCTCCAACTGGAGGAGTTATGTCTTAAAAGTTTATAAGTCTCGCACTTTTCTAATCTTGCGAACTATGCGCCAACATGGGCAATGGTCGGAGTCATTCGATAATGCCAGAAATTGACAGTATCAAATGCCACAAAATGTCATTTAAGCGAGAGGAAAATATTTGCGATGCCGCTAGATCGGATTCGGTAAAATAGCCGGACTTTCAGGGCCCACGGCAAACGCCGCATTTGCGTTTGCTGGGGGTGACTTTCAGCCCGGGCTGATCGTGCCGGATACACTGACTCTGAATTTGCCTGGTAGCGATAGCTTGTCGCAGCCGCCAAACCAGGCCGTTCGGGGTCCGTTGGCGAATGTACGCGGAACGACCTCAGAGCGGGGCGCTACCGGCCAAAATTCAATCTTGGTGAACGCTGAAAAGAGGAGTGAAGGCTGCAAAAACGCAAAGGGGCCAGCTTTGCTGACCCCTCGGCGATACCTTCCAAGTCTTGCCAAAAAACCGTCTACTGGATGGCAGCACTGGCGGAAGTGGCGGCGGATCCATTGTTGTAGTGAATCACGGCCGTGCCGTCGGTGTAGAAGAATTTTGTTCCCGTTGAATTCACATGTAGGGGCTGTCCAAGCAGTGTGTAGCCCAAATTCGCATCGGCAGCAAAGGTAAAGTAATAGCCACTCTTGCCGGTGCCGGTGGAAGAAGTTGCAGCCGCGAGGGTGGTGTCAATCAGACAAGCCGCGGCCGATGTCGGGGCAGTGCAAGAGGCGCCTGCCAAAGAGTTCAAATCCGGCGAGTAACCGACTGACGGATAGGTCGATGCGTACGTAATCTCAGCGGTGTTGATCGTGCGCATCGAGCCCACAGCGGACGCCTCGTTAGCCGCAATACGAGAGCGAAGTAAGTTCGGAATTGCAATGGCGGCGATGATCAAAATGATCGCCACAACGATCAACAACTCAATTAAAGAGAAACCTTTTTGTTTGCGCATCAAACTCTCCTTGAATCCATCACAGATACCCGTTCGAGATTCGTCGACTATTGTTAAGCAGTTATAGTGCCGAAAGTCTATATCTTTAGTGCTGGAATTCAATTTTCGTAAGTTCCTGAATCTAAAAGGTAACAATTCCAGCAAATAATGATCTTCACTTCCGATCATCCGGAAGATGACAATACTTGTCAAGCGCTGAAGCCATACTTTGTCACCGTCGTTACGACTAAGCCCCTGGCTCACGAGGGCCGATGTGCTTCTGATGCTCTTATTGGTGCTTCCTGTGACTTTTTAGCTCCAGCAGCCGAATAGACAATCCCACGGCGCATTCAAGTGCGCCATCCGGGGATACCAATAGAGAAAAAAGACAGCGGCCGCCGACAGTGCAATAAATGCCACCCGTACACCGAAGATGCGCGGCCGAGGGGCCCGTCTGAGTGCCACGGCAATTGCCGCGCCGAGAAACATTGCTGCTGAAAAGTAATAATAATAGTAAGTCACGCTGCGCGGAGTGACCGCCCATTGCGCGAGGTTGGCAGCATAGAGGAGGACTATGAATGTCTCAGCCGAGGCAAAGTGCTTCCAGATCCGTCGCATGCAGATCCCCAGAGCCAGCAACCCTCCCCACATAACGACTAAATTGCCCATTAAGTCAGGCAGCAACCTTTGGGGAGAAGCCGTGAACGGCCAACTATACCAAGGCGAATAAATAAACCTGTTTCCCGTAAAGGCCTTGCTAAGACTCCACATCCGTGCGTGCATCCTTGCCAATTCCGTTAACGAAAAAGTTAAATGATTGGCTCGGAACACAGGCAGATAGGTCAAGCTATAGGAGACTATCGGCAGCAGAACCAAGCCAAGAAATAATGCCGGGAACCCAATTTCTCTTAGGTTCTGCGCCTGCCTGGCGAGATTGGCGTTCAATATAGCCGGACGAAACCTCCCGAAGGCCAGAAGAGCGAAGCTTGTAGCGAGCACGACCGCGAACGTGTCCACGGCTGTCCACTTGCAAGCTCCAGCGAGCCCGAACATTAGACCGGAAAACAGAAGAAAAATCCGTCGTGCATGCACCCCTATCGGCAACTCGACGGCTGCGGTAAACCCCGCCAATCCCCACATGCTGAACATGAACATGGGCACATCCAGCATCGTGGTCCGCGCCATGACAAACAAGAAGTTGTTCAACAACGTCAGCCCCGCAGCGGTGAGCGCAAGGGAATAGTCGCCAAGCAGCACAACCGACCAAAGAAAAACCGCAACGATGGTCAGTGCGCCGCAGACCGCGCTGGCAATACGCCAACCAACTGGATTATCTCCTGCGATTGCTACGCCGGCGGCAAAGAGGTACTTGCCTAGGGGCGGATGTTCAGGCAACGGGAAATCGCCGCCGGCCAGGATAGACCGGATTGCTCCAATGTATGTGCCTTCATCGAAGACTGGTATCGGTGGCCGGTTGATGAACACGGTGAAGAGCGTAAGTGCCGAAAGGCCCAGCAGGACACAGGTGATAATGGTTTTCCTGCGCGAAGTCTTGCGGAAGGGCGAGTCCGGATTACGGCCACCCATGCGTAAAGACTGCTCTTCCGTGCAGGAATCCAAGCCCATGTTCCGAGGCTAACATCCACTCTGTTCTGTCGCAATACAGCGTTCTTTGTTCTTGAGCCTATACTTTCTTGCGCATTTGCACCCAAACCGGCTGTTTCAACAAACGAGCTGATCACGCGTGATCTTCAATCCGGTGAGATTGCCGAGGATCGTGACGGCGATTTGGTCGGAGAGGAAGAATTCATTCGCGTT
>JBEKQP010000021.1:0-29406 GCA_049519595.1 Candidatus Korobacteraceae bacterium
TACAACACGCTCGACAAACTCATCCCAACTGGTTCCCGCCCCAGCGTCGTAGAGGATTTCATCCTGCGATGATCGTCGCTCAATGCCGACGATCGCAATGCGCACTACCAGTCCCGGCCAGCCCTCGTCGGAAACAACCAGGTTGCTGCCGCCGCCGAGAATGAATAGCGGATGCCCGTACTCGCGAGCCCAGAGGACGGCTTCACGCGCATCGTTGGCCGTATGCAGGTTAACGAAATAGCGTGCCGGTCCTCCGATGCCGAGCGTGGTCAAGGGCGCGAGTGCGACGTTGTGCAGAATCTCCATCGCCGACAGTTTACAGGATGAGCGACGGTGCTCTAAATAGTGCGAATTCGTAGTTTCCTAGGTGGCCCACATTTGCGGAGCCGCAGGCGGGCTAATGTGGGGAGTTCTCGCGTCGTTCCGAATATTCAGAACTGCCCCACATTTGCCAAAGGAAGGCAAATATGGGCCACCGGCCGTTTGGGGCTTGGTGTTCAGAATGCTGTTTACGACAATTACCACGTTCTGCTTACAATATGGGATGAGGCGAAGGCCGCATAATTAGCCTTATGGCCAAAAAGGTAATCCATGAGCATGAAATCATTGCCACTTTTAACAGTTGCGTTCAGTGTGGTGCCGGAACTCCTTTTCAAGACAGGATGGCATGATGTCGAGGCTGTATGGGTCAACTCATATAATCTTGCCGCTCTCGCTTGGCTGGCTTTAGCGGCAGTGTGCTTTTCACGTTACGGCGTCAGACGATGCTGGTGGTTATTCTGTTGCTTGCCACTTGTTCTTTGGCCATTCTTATGGAACATCAGGATGATTATTGGACTACGACACTTCGCACCATAGCCTTGAATCTATTGAAGGCTAGATCGAATCTCCTTGCACCCGCCGTAGATTTGAACGCGTAGCTGTTGTGAAATCCCCCTAGCATCATTAGGCACGCTTACTTTCGTTGACTCTTCAATCTATCCAGCAGGTCCTGCGCGGGCCTGAAATTTGGCGCGATCCGCAGTACGTTGGTTAGTTGCTCCTGAGCTCGCTGCTGGTCGCCGCTCAAAACCAGTGCCAGTGCCAGATGGTAGTTTTCATCCAGCGAATTGGGCCTGGCTTGCACCGCTTTCGTGAAGGCTCGCACCGCCTCCGGGTAATCGCGGCGGGCCATCTGCGCGAGTCCCAGGTTGTATTGCTTGTCCGGATCGCCGGGATCGAGCGAAATCGCCTTCTGGCAAGACGCGACGGCATTGTCGAAAGAGCGCATTCGCAGGTAGACGACACAGACTTGGCTGTAAGCGTCCGCTAAATCCGGCTTCAACTCGATGGTTCGGTTGAATTCCTGCAAGGCTTTGTCGAGATCATTGCGGCTCAGATAAATGTAGCCGAGAAGGAAATGCGCATCCGGGCGATTAGGATGGTCGCGCAATACGCGTTGGACGTTAAGCAACGCCTGTTGCTGATTGCCTGCCCGCAGTGCCTGCTCCGCGTTAGCCAGCGTCAGTTCGTCTCTGTTCCTTCGGTGGGTGAAGGCAGCCGCGGCCAGCAACAATACGGCTACCAACGCAAAAGCCATGTACGAGCGCAAGATGCCGGCTCGTTGCGGCGGGCCGGAGATTGCCGTGGGTTCAGGTTCGCGCACCGACCCGCTGGGAAGCAGCCATCCCAGGAGCGCGCCGGTAAAGAGCCCTCCCAAGTGTGCGGCATTATCGATGTGAGCAACAGCAGCGCCAAACGCGATGTTGTAGAAAACGAAGATCGCGATGCTGGTCAGATTGCCGCGCATAGCGGCGCGCAAACGCTGGTTGCGATGGAAGGCAAGCGCCGGCAGCAGCGCTCCCGCGATGCCAAAAATTGCTCCGGAGGCGCCGACGCCGACCACCGCGGTGTGCCACCACACACTGGCGATGCTTCCACCTAGCGCGCAGTACAAGTAGAGCAGAACGAAGTTGCGGCGTCCAAATAACAGCTCAGCCAGGAGACCGAGATTCAGAAACGCCCACATGTTCAGCGCGATGTGAAGAATGTTGGCGTGGAGAAATGCCGAGGTGAGCAGACGCCACCATTGTCCGCCGAGGGTTAGCGGTCCAAAGTTGGCTCCCCACCGTATCAGCTTGTCTGGGCTGGGAGAAGTTGAGCGAAGGGAGATCGCCATTGCCAGAAACACCAACACGTTTATGGCGATTAGGATGGCCGTTGGAGAATGAAGCCAGAAGCTCAGCGGAGGACGCCGGGTTGCAACTCGCTGCTGCTGGATTCTGGCCAGCTCCTGGCGGCAGGCGGGGCACAGCATATCCCCAGGCGCCGTGGGTTCGAAGGCTTGCCGGCAGTGTGCGCACTCCTGCATGAGTTAGCTGCCAGCCGGCAGCATCTTGAACGCTATACCGTTCGGTTGCATGCCGGTGGGAATCATCGTGAACAAACGTTGCGGCGGCTTTTGGATCTTCTTGTCGCGCCGCACATCGAGCCGTAGCACCGATACGTCACCCGACCCCGTATCCGCCACAAACAGCAGTTGTTCGTCAGGCGTCAACACCATCTGGTCTGGCCTGCCGCCCACGGGAACGCTCACCAGCAGCTTTCTGGTAGGCACATCGAAAACGGCCACGGAACTCGATCGCAGGTTGCTGACGTAAAGCAGGCTGCTGTCGGCGCTGAAAACCCCGCTCACGGGGCTGCTGCCAGCCAGAAAACTTTCACTCACTTCATTCGACGTGGTGTTGATGGCCGAGATCGTATCCGCCTCTAAGTTGCACACGAACAACTCGCCGCCGTCTGGTTTCAGTATCAAACTGATCGGAGTGCCGCCAACTCGAAGCAGCGCCAGCAGTCGTTTGTTCTTCAGGTCGATGGCTGCAATCTGATGCGAAGCGGTGCATGCCACAAATGCTTTGCTGCCGTCCGGCAAGATGGCAATGTCCTCAGGACTCTGGCAGACCGGAATGGTGGCCTGTACATCGAGCTTCTGGGCGTCGATCAACGAGACAACATTTGCGCCGCGCGAGGAGACGACAACCAACTTGCCATCCGGCGAAACCCTCGCCAAGCCGGGTTGGGACGGAACTGGTATGTTACCGAGCAACGGACGATTCTGCAGATTCAGGACGGTGACGGTATTCGATCCGGCGTTGGCCACGAACGCGCGCGTCCCGTTCGGCGTTACCGAAAGGTAGTACGGGTTTCGTTGCACGGCCATGGTCGCTACCACTTGATTGCTGCGCGCGTCGATGACGCTCACCGAGCTCGAATCCGAGTTCACGATATAAACTTCACTGTTGACCGGGTTCGGCGTAACTCCCGCTGGGTTCTTGCCCACGTTGAGCGTTCGGAACGGCGCAAACGAAGCGGTGTCGATGATCGTTACCGTGTCGCTCTTGCCATTGCTTACATAGATGAAGCCTTGCGTGGCGGGCAAGGTTTTCTGGCAACCCAGGCAGGCAAATAGCACCAGGCAGATGGCGGCAAGCGCAGCCAGATCAAGCCGGATTGGGCGGGAGGCGAATGAACGTTCGTTGTCTATCACGCGGAAACCGGCTCGTCGTCCTGACCAGCGGCAGGGCCTGTGTGCCGCGCCGCGGCTGCATCCGATGGAGTTGCGCCGAGCGTCTCCGGCGGCCCGACGACGGTGCGATCCAGGACCTCGGCGATCGGGCGCACTTGCCGAATCAGGTCTTCAAGTTGCCAGGGGAAAATCGATTGCGCGCCGTCAGACCGCGCCTGCTCAGGATTGTCGTGCACCTCCAACATCAATCCATCACAGCCAACCGCGACGGCGGCGCGGGAAAGCGGGATCACCTTATTGCGTTTGCCGGTGCCGTGGCTCGGATCGACCATGATCGGCAAATGGCTTTCTCGCTGAATGGCGGGCACGATGCTGAGATCCAGCGTATTGCGCGAGTGATCGGCAAAGGTGCGAACCCCTCGCTCGCACAAAATGACCTGGTGGTTGCCTTCATTCATCACGTACTCGGCAGCCAACAGGAACTCCTCCAGCGTGGCACTTAATCCGCGCTTCAAGAGAACCGGTTTGCGTGCCTGGCCGGCGCGCTTTAACAGCGAATAATTTTGCATGTTCCGCGCGCCGATCTGGATTACATCGGCATACTGTTCAACCAAATCCAGCGATGCTTCATTGACGGCCTCAGTCACGATCAGTAACCCGAATCGACGGCGCACTTCGGCGAGAAGCCTCAGCCCCTCCAGCCCCAGGCCCTGGAACGAATAGGGCGATGTGCGAGGCTTGAAAGCGCCGGCGCGGAAGAAGCATACGCCCATACGTGCAATGCGCTCCGCCAAGCCGAATATCTGCTCGGCGGTCTCCACCGCGCAGGGTCCGGCAATGATGGCCAGCGCACGGCCGCCAATCGTAGCTTGGCTGCCGGGAAAGTGGATGACCGTGTTCTCAGGCTTAACCTCGCGGCTTACCAGCTTATAGGGCTTGCTGATGAGCAGCACTTCCTGTACGCCCGGCAACTCTTCGAAAAATGCCGGATCCAGTTCGCCGATTTCGCCGATCACGGCGATTCCAAAACGCTGCGTGCCCGCACTGATGTGCGAACGAAGCCCTAGAGTCTCAATCTTCTGGCAGACCGCCCGGACGTGCTCTTCCGTGGCCTGGGCCTGCATGACAACGAACATAGCGTAGCCTCGAAGACTCTAGTTTAAGCCTCTTATAACTGTGCCGCAATGTGCCGGGGCAGTGGTTGGTGAGTTTCAGAATAGGTGGTTGCCCCACGTCCGCCCGCGTCGGGGTCCCCCGACGAGGCTCGGCTCGTTGGGGTGACGGGGCTAACGTGGGGTAGTTCTTTAACTTGCCTCGGACATACGCTACCTGCAAGCCTATGGATGTGTGTGCTATATGTTGCACATGCCATCGGCCACTAACGAACCTGCAAAGCAAGAAAAAGACATCCTGAAGCTAATTCCGCCGCCGGAAGCGCCGCCGCGGCTCACTTCGCGCCGCATCGGAATACATACATCGACCGCCGGCGGCGTGGAAAATGCCGCCGAACGCGCTTACCGGCTCGGATGCAACGCGTTTCAGATCTTCTCTTCGAGCCCGCGGCAGTGGAAGCCCTACGAGCTTGCCCCAGCGCAGTGCGAGACAATGAGCCATCTGCGGACGCGGTACGATTTGCGTCCTTTGATTATTCACGCCAACTATCTCATCAATGTAGCGGGCGGCAATGTCGAGTTTCAGCGCAAGTCGATTGAAGCTTTTCGCGCCGAGATCGAGCGTGGCATCGCGCTGTGCGCCGAGTACCTGGTGTTGCATCCGGGATCATTCCGTGGCTCGGACCGGGAGGATGGTTTACGCCGGGCGGCCAGCTCCATCGAGCAAGCTGCCGAGGGGCTTCGGCTGGTGCAATCCGGATTGACCGTTCTGATTGAGAATACGGCGGGCGCCGAGTATTCGCTTGGCGGCAGCTTTGAGCAGGTCGCGGAGTTGCTGGAGCGGTTGCGTCCGGTTTTGCCCGCGGCCGCCTGCATCGACACCTGCCATACGCACGTCGCGGGCTACGACATCGTTAGCGAAGCCGGATACGAGCAAACAATGCAGCAGCTCGAAGCGACGATCGGCCTCAAGAACGTTCCCGTATGGCATTGCAATGACGCGAAAGCCGAGCGAGGCTCAAAGCTCGACCGTCACCAGCACATCGGGAAGGGAAGTATCGGGCTGGAGCCTTTCCGCCGCCTGGTGAACGACCCGCGCACCGCGCACGCGGCATTCATCGCCGAAACTCCCATCGACGAGCCGCTCGATGACCTGACGAACGTGAACGCGCTGAAAGTCCTTGTAGGCCACCCTCGCCGAGGGCGAGTCCCATGACAGCCGGCCGGGTGCTGCACCATTCGGAAAACCTCGCACCGTTAGAACGACCGAACCGCGGGAGATGTATGTACTGGGCGCGAGTTTTTGGTCTGGGTCCGTCGCGGGTTGTAGAATCAAAGTTTGTAACTCCGTAATCTTATGAAGCCTATAAAGATGACCCAGAAGAACAAGAAGCACAGCCAACCGACGTCGTCCAGCGAAGTGGCGGAACGTGCCGCTGAAACGGTTCGCCAAGTGGTCGAGAAAACCGCCGAAAGCGTCGACAAGCTGGTTGAAGAAGTCAAGCAGGAGGTTCACGCCGCCGCGCAGGAACTCGGTCTGGCCGAAGCCGCCAAGCGGAAAAGCCAGGGGGATGAGCGAAGCACGGATAGAGCTGCGCAATCCTCTACCCCGGCGTCTGCTTTCGCCCGTGACCAGGATGAAGGTCGCTACAACCCGCAACCGGTCGAGCAGAAATGGTCCGAGCGCTGGAACAATGATCCAACGCTCTATGCCGCCGAGGGCTTGGACTCGGGTAAGAAGAAGTACTACGTTCTGGAAATGCTGCCCTACCCTTCGGGTGCGCTCCACATGGGGCACGTGCGGAACTATTCCATCGGCGACGCGCTGGCCCGCTACATGTGGATGAATGGCTACAACGTGCTACATCCCATGGGATGGGATTCCTTCGGGCTTCCGGCCGAAAACGCGGCGATCAAGAATCAGCAGCCGCCAAAAGAGTGGACGCTGCGGAACATCGCCGCCATGAAGGTGCAGATGAAGCGCCTGGGCTTCGGCTATGACTGGTCGAAAGAGGTCACGACCTGTTTCCCGGAATACTATCGCTGGAATCAGTGGTTTTTCCTGAAGCTCTTCGAACGCGGTCTGGCCTATCGGAAAAAGAGCACCGTCAATTGGTGTCCTGAATGCCAGACGGTGCTCGCCAACGAGCAAGTTGTCGGCGGTTGCTGCTGGCGGCATGAGAGCACGGTGGTCGAACTGCGCGACCTGGAGCAATGGTTCCTTCGAACGACTAGTTATGCCGAGGAACTTCTCTCCGGACTCGATCGTCTGCAGGGCTGGCCGGAAAAAGTGCGCACCATGCAGCGCAACTGGATCGGCCGCTCCGAGGGAGCCCTGGTCGATTTTAAACTCGATCACGCCGCCGGATCCGCGGGCGACAAAATCACGGTCTTTACCACGCGCGTCGACACCATCATGGGAGCCACGTCGGTGCAGCTTGCGCCCGAGCATCCGCTGGTGGCCGACCTGATCTCGTTCAATCCCGATTTGAAGGCCGGAGTCGACGAGTTGCTCGCCGGCCAGCGCATGGCCAGGGAAGCAGGCGACCTGGGGGCTCTGGAAAAGAAAGGTGTGTTCACCGGCTTCAACGCCATCAATCCGTTCAGCGGAGAACGCGTTCCGATCTGGGTGGCCAACTACGTCCTGCTGGACTACGGGACGGGAGCCATTATGAGCGTGCCCGCGCACGACGAGCGCGATTACGAGTTCGCCAAGAAATACGGGCTGGAGATCCGGATCGTGATCCTTCCGCGCCGCGAGGGAGAGCCTCCCGCCGCGGGCGAACCCGAGACGCCCGTGCTGCCATTCACCCTCGAAGACAGCCTTCTGATCAACTCCGGCTCATGGAACGGCCTCTCCTGCAAGGAAGCGCAGCAGGTGATGGCGAAGCATGCCGAGGAGCACGGCTTCGGAAAAGCAACCGTCACCTACCGGCTGAAGGACTGGGGCATCTCCCGCCAACGTTATTGGGGGACGCCAATTCCGATTATCCACTGCGGCAAGTGCGGCCTTGTGCCGGTGCCTGAAGATCAGTTGCCGGTGCTGCTGCCCGAGAATGTGAAAATCACGCTGGCCGGTGGGTCGCCGCTCGGGCGCGTGCCGGAATTCGCCAACACGACCTGCCCGAAGTGTGGCGGGCCGGCGCGACGCGAAACCGACACGATGGACACGTTCGTCGATTCCAGTTGGTATTTCTATCGTTACACCAGCCCGATTTCGACGGCGCCCTTCGATTCAGCGGTCGCCAATTACTGGTTTGCCATCGACCAATACATCGGCGGAGTCGAACACGCGATTCTGCACCTGATCTATTCACGCTTCTGGACGATGTTCATGCGCGACCTCGGCCTGATCCGCAACGACGAACCGGCTACGCGGCTGTTTACCCAGGGCATGGTCATCAAAGACGGCGCCAAAATGTCGAAGTCGCTCGGCAACGTCGTTTCGCCCGACGACATGGTGGCGCGCTACGGTGCCGATTCCACGCGCCTCTACACGCTCTTTGCCGCGCCGCCCGACCGCGATCTCGATTGGCAGGATCAGGGTGTCGAAGGCGTCAGCCGCTTCCTGAATCGCGCCCATCGTTTCATCTCCGAGGCTCCGGTGAAGTCTGGCGGAGGCGAACCGCCGTGCTACGCCGCCGAGTTCGCTCCACCAGCTCGCGCCGTCGTGCGCAAGATGCACCAGACAATCAAGCGCATCACTGACGAGTTGAACGGCCGCTGGCACTTCAACACCTGCGTCGCCGGCCTTATGGAATTCCTCAACGCCTGCACCGCACAGCAGGAGGTCTTTGGCAAAGGCGCGTTGCCTGAGCTGCGGGCGTTGCGCGGCGAAGTGCAGCGCAACTTCGTGCTCATGCTCGCGCCCTTCGCTCCTTATCTCGCTCATGAGCTGTGGGAAATACTGGGCGAAGATGCCTCCAAACTATTGCGTCACCCGTGGCCGAAGTACGATCCGGCGCTTGCCAAGGAAGACGAAATAGAAATGGCCGTGTCGGTCAATGGCAAATTGCGTGGACATATCGTTGTCTCAGCCGATGCGGCCGAAGATGCCGTACGGCAAGCCGCGCTGAATGATGAAAAGGTCAAGGCGGCAATCGTCGGCAAACAAATTGTCAAGGTAATCGTCGTCCCCGGCAAACTCGTCAACATTGTTGTGCGCTGACGCTCAAGGCCGCGGTCTACCAACTCGGCGACACCTCGGATGAGGCTCGGCCAGGTGGGGTGCGTTTCTGACGCGATATTGAACCTACGCCCGCGAGAATCGGTTGGATCACAGGGGCTACTCTGCACTAGACTATTCAAAACTCGCGACGGATGTCTATTCGGCGGGCGAAGGGAAACAGGAAATGTTTTACGACCCACAAAAAAATGATCACGGCATGCCTCACAACCCATTCAAGTCTCTGATCGTGCCGCGACCAATTGGATGGATCTCCACCCTGAGTGCCGAGGGCATTCACAACCTGGCGCCTTATAGTCAGTTTCAGATGGTGAACTCTGAGTGCCCCTATGTCATGGTGGGCTGCAATCAGCACCGCACGGGAAGACGGAAAGACACCGTGACTAACATCGAACAGACCGGCGAATTCGTCTACAACATGGCAACCTATGATTTGCGGCAGGCGATGAATATCAGTGCCGCTGAGCTGCCGCCGGAAGTAGACGAATTTGAGGTAGCCGGGCTAACCAGGGAGCCTTCCGTTCGGGTCAGACCCTGCCGCGTGGCGGAATCCCCCGTTCAGATGGAATGCCGGCACTACCAGACGATCCGTTTGCCGGGGGACACGCCCGCGCAGTCGGTTGACATGATTATCGGCAAAGTTGTTTTGATTCACATCAAGGATGAGGTGATTGACGCCAACGGCAAGGTCGATATCGTCAAGATCCGTCCCTTGGCTCGCCTCGGCTATCAGGACTATTCGTGCGTTGACCGGATCTTCGAACTGCTCCGGCCGACAGCGCAAGACCTCGCAGCACTCCAGGCTGCTGCCGGGAAGTAAGCCGCTGGCTGCGAGAACGAATCCATGAATCTAGAGCCCGCCTTCCGTGCGGGCTCGCGGTCGCTCGGCGGCAACGATCAGGCAACCTCGCGTTCCAGTACCACCGGTTCGGCGTAAAGCATATCGATCTGGCTGCGGTAACGGACTTCCAATTCGCGCCGACGCAGCTTGAGCGTAGGGGTCAGGGTTCCGTCGGCGATCGTGGGTGGCTCGGGAAGCAGCAGGAACTTCTTAATCTGCTCAAATCGGGCCAAGTCCCGGTTCAAGTTGCTGATGATTTCCTGGTAGAGGGCGTGGACTTTTGCGTCTGCCACAAGCTCCGCATTCGAATTGAAGTTGACGCCATGCTGCTTTGCCCAGTCTTCCAAGGCAGGGAAAGCCGGTGCGATGAGTACGGCTGGAAAGCGCCGGCGGTCGCCAATCAGAGCGGATTCACTCACTAGCGGATTGCTTTTCAGACGATTCTCGATCGGCTGCGGTGCGATGAACTTGCCGCCCGAGGTTTTGATCAGATTCTTCTTGCGATCGGTGATCGATAGAAAACCATTTTCGTCCAGCGAGCCGATGTCGCCAGTTTTGAACCACTCGCCATCGAATGCGTTTTGGGTTTCTTCAGGCAGGTTCCAGTAGCCCTGGAACACCGATGGAGCGCGAACGATGATTTCCCCGTCATCGGCGACTCTGACTTCCACGCCGGAGAGCGGTTTGCCGACCGTTCCGGGCCGGAATGACCGCGGAGCATTGACGGCGACCACCGGCGACGTTTCGGTTAGTCCGTAGCCTTCCATGACCGGCAATCCGATGCTTGCAAACCACTCTGCAAGTTCGATTCCGAGCGGGGCTCCGCCGGAGATAATGGTTCGCACACGTCCTCCCATGGCGCTTCCAACCTTGGAGAAGACCAGCTTGTTGGCAAGCTGCCAGGCAACGGAACGCGGAGTGCGACCGGCAACAATTTCGGGCAAGCTGCGTCTGGCGATAGTCATCGCCCAGTCATAGAGTTTGCGCCGCGGACCGCTCCCTACACGGAGCTGCACCTGGTTGTAAATCTTTTCCAGGACGCGTGGCACTGCGATGAAGACCGTCGGTCGAACTTGTTGCAGCGCCCGCGGCAAATCTTCAAAGCGGGAACAATATGCGATGCTCACGCCGCGATACATCATAGCGATGTCACAATGGCGGGCGGTGATGTGCGACAGCGGCAGGAAGGAAAGCGTAATATCCCCGTCACTCATCTCGAAGTGCTCGAGAGAAACGGCAATATTTGACGCCAGGTTGCGGTGCGATAGCATGACGCCCTTAGGCGTTCCCGTGGTTCCCGAGGTGTAAATGAGAGTGGCGAGCTGGGTGGGAGCGATTTGCCGCCCCCCCTGGTCGAATTCCGAGTCGCGTTGCTCTGGCCCCTGCATCATGATTGCCTGCATCTGGCTGGCTTCAGCGGGCAAGACGCCAGTAGGCTCGTCCATCAATATGAGCTGCTCGACACGCGTCTCGGGGAGCAGCGGGAGGACCTTGTGCAGTTGTTCTAAGGAAGAGACGAAAAGAAACCTGGTCTCCGAATCCCGCAGAATGTGGGCACATTGTTCGGCGGTCTGAGTCGCGTAAATCGGCACCACTGCCGCCCCTGTCATCAAGGCCGCGAAATCCGCTATCGCCCACTCAGGACGGTTTTCGGCGAGGATGGCCACTCGATCACCCGACACCAACCCACGGGCTCGGAGCCAGGCAGCTACGGCTGCCACGCGCCGGTACAGCTCCCTGGAAGAGAGCGGCACCCAAGTTCCACGCTGCTCATACAGCATTGCGCGGGCATCGTTGCGATCCACGATGCTGAAGAATATGTCGGCGAGAGTGGCGGGTGTTGGGGGTGCTGTTGGCATAGTCTGGGTTCGGACATCGCCGCCATTGCCGCCGGCAACGCCTGACTAATTGAGATGACGGTTGCTGGAATTTGGCAGCTCTGCCCGGCAGATTTTTATGCCCGGGCAATGCTCAACCCTCGGAGTCATCCCCTCGCTGGCGTTGCGGCTGTGCTGAAAGTGACAGTTCGTCAACATTCGGAGTATGCTGCCGTGCGAGGTGCTTTTATGAGAGTCTTGCGAGTCAGTGTCGCGGTTGTGGTTTTCGTCGCCTTGGTCAGCTTGGCGCAAGCGCAACAGGCTGCTCAGGCCGCGTTACCGGTACCTTCCGTCAAAGTCGGAGATATGGCGCCCGATTTCACCCTGAAAGATCAGAACCGGAAGGATGTTTCTCTCCGGGACTTCAGGGGAAAGCAGAACGTGGCTCTGGCGTTTTACGTCTTTGCGTTTTCGCCGAATTGAAGCCAGGAAGCGAAGACCTTCCAGCAGAACTTGCAGAAGCTGGAAGCGTCTAACACCCAGGTCCTGGGTGTCACCATGGATGGTTTCTTCGCAAATAAAGCCTGGACGGATCAACAGGGCATCACCTTCCCAATGCTGAGCGACTTGGGCGGCGATACCACCCGGCGCTATGGCATTTTCAACTCCCAGACCAAAATGGTGCGGCGGGCAACATTCCTCATCGATAAAACCGGAAAGGTTATCGAGATTCAGCTCGACAAAGAAGCGCTGGATCCGACCAATGCGGTTGCCGCCTGCGAACGGCACAAGTTGAAAGGATAGTGAGTTACTCAGCGAACAGTGCTCGCCGAAGCTCCGAGTTTCGCAAAACGAAAGGGCCGCCTAGCGGCCCTTTTTAGCTCGCTTATATAGCAGCCTCTGCCGCTCAACCCAGAGATGCATTACACTAGCCCAGATTAGCGAAAGGTCTAGTCGTCGAAGCAGCCGGGCGATTTCAGCCCGGCAGTGAATGCGGAATATACTAATTCCAAAACTGCTCTAGCGTGGTCAGGAGTACTCCTAATGCAAACATCGCTCACCCGGCTCACTCTGGCCGCGGCTGCCGAGCAACTGAAACAACGGCAGATTTCGCCCGTCGAGCTCACTAAAGCCTGCCTGTCGCAGATCGAGCAGTACAACCCGGTTCTCAATGCTTTTATTACAGTTACCGCCGAAAGTGCGCTGAGCCAAGCTGCCGAAGCCGAATGCGAGATCCAAAGCGGCCATTGGCGCGGCCCGCTGCATGGCATTCCGGTGGGGCTGAAAGATCTCATCGATCAGAAGGATGTGCCTACCACCGCAGGCAGCGCGGTGCTGAAGGATACCATCGCCGTCGAAGACGCGGAGGTGACGCGCAGACTCAGGCAAGCCGGCGCCGTGCTGATCGGCAAACTTAACCTGCATGAGTTTGCCTACGGAGGGAGCGGGATCATCAGCCATTTCGGTCCCGTGTGCAATCCCTGGGACACGACACGAATCACCGGCGGGTCGTCTTCGGGTTCGGCGGCGGCAGTTGCCACCGGCATGTGCTTTGCGGCGCTGGGCACGGATACGGCTGGGTCAATCCGTCTGCCGGCCGCGTATTGCGGAATTGTGGGGTTGAAACCGAGTTTTGGGTTGGTAAGCCGGCGCGGGGTGTTTCCGCTCGCGCTGTCGTTCGATCATGTCGGACCGATGACGCGCACGGTGGAAGATGCAGCGATGGTGCTGGACGTGATTGCGGGTTACGACCCGGCCGATCCTGCCGACCGCCCGTTTTCCCAGAGTAGTTATCCGGTAGCGCTACGTCGTGACACGGCCGGTCTTCGTGTCGGCATCGCGACCGAATACTTCGGCGAGGGCGTCGAGCCGGAAATCGAATCACATCTGCGCATCGCAGTGGCACAAATCATGGACTCCCGTCCATCGTCGATTTCCGAAGTTAAGGTTCCGATTGACGAAGATCGCACGGTCCACATCTACGAGGCGTATCAGTATCACGAGCAGTTTCTAGAGGAGTATCGCGACCAATATGATCCGCAGACGTTGGCGCGTATTCTTCAGGGCAAGGATGTCAGCGAGGAGCAATACCACGCTGCCAGGTGCAATCTGGATGCATTGCGGCGCCGCAGCGCTGAGATCTTCCGCAATGTCGACGTCCTGATTACGCCCACTGTCCCGATCTCACCGCCGACGATTGCGGATCTTCAGTCGGGTCTGCCGGAGCTGCGCAAGCGCGAGCTGATTATGCTGCGTAACACACGCCCGTTCAATGTGCTGGGGCTGCCGTCCATCACCCTGCCGTGCGGATTTACCGCCGACGGGTTGCCGGTTGGCATGCAGATCAGCGCGGCTCCGGGCGCGGAACGGAAGGTGCTGGCGATTGCGCACCAGTTCGAGCAGCGTACCGAATGGCATCATCGCCTGCCGCGTGTGCTGGAATCGTAAGGCCGAACCCAATTGCCCGGCTGCCTGCTTTCGCGAAACTGTTTTAAACTTACTGTTTGCGGCTACGCGTGCTGCGCCGGCCGTGAGCTCTTCCTATGAAAAGAACTTTGCTGCTGTTCGCTCTGATGGTGGTGCTGAGCGCGCTGTGCGCGGCGCAATCGCCCGATACAATGGCTGCCCCGAAGCAGGAGACTCCGTTGCAGGCGTTGCCCTACACCCCGGGTCTGGACGTGGATTCCATGGACCGCTCAGTGGACCCCTGCGTAGACTTCTACACCTATTCGTGCGGTGGGTGGAATAAACAGAACCCGATTCCGCCGGACCAGGCGTCGTGGAGCGTCTACGGCAAGCTGACCGACGAAAATCAGCGCTTTATTTGGGGAATTCTCGAAGACGCCGCGCGCCCGTCGCCAAGCCGTAACGCGGTTCAGCAAAAGATTGGAGATTTTTTCTCTTCCTGCATGGATGAAGCGGCCATTGAAAAGGCAGGGGCCGCGCCTCTGGAACCCGCGTTGCGGGAGTTGGCCGCCATCAAGGACGTCAGCGGCCTTGCGCCGTGGCTCGCCGGACAGCACCTGGTGACTTTTGGCTACACCAGCATGATGTTCGGCTTCGGTTCCTCGCAGGATCTGGCGGATTCGACGCAGGTGATTGCGTTTGCCAGTTCCGGAGGGCTCGGGCTGCCCGACCGCGATTACTATCTGAAGACCGACGCGCGGATGCAAGAGACCCGCAAGCGCTATATGGCTCACGTTCAGCAGATGTTCGAATTGCTGGGCGACTCGCCAACACAGGCTGCTCAAGAGGCGCAAACAGTGATGCGGATTGAAACCGCGATGGCCAAGGCTTCGCTCTCGCGCGTCGAACTCCGCGATCCTTATAAGATCTTCCACAAAATGAACCGCGTGGAATTGCAGGCGCTGACGCCTTCGTTTAACTGGAACGCTTATCTCGCAACGTCGGGGGTTCCCGGCCTGCAAACGTTCAATGTCACGGAGCCGGAGTTCTTCAAAGAGCTGGAGACGCTGCTGAAATCCGAGTCGCTGGAGAACCTGAAGACCTACTTCCGCTGGCAGGTTGTGCGGCAGAACGCGCCCTACTTGTCGACACCGTTCGTGACGGCGAATTTCGATTTCTATCGCAAGTATCTGCAAGGGACCGAACAGATCAGGCCGCGGTGGAAGCGTTGCGTTCAACTGGTGGATTACCAGCTCGGCGAAGCTGTCGGCCAGGTATATGTGGCAAGGACATTCAGCCCCGACCTGAAGGCCCGCACGCTCAAGATGACGAAGGAAATTGAGGCCGCGATGGGGCAGGAGATCACGGCTCTCGATTGGATGGGAGCCGAAACCAAGCAGCGTGCGCTGGAGAAGCTCCATGCCGTAGTGAACAAGATCGGCTACCCTGACCGGTGGCGCGACTATAGCTCCGTGAACATCGTGCGCGGCGATTTCTTCGGAAACTTTGAACGGGCCACGGCGTTCGAGTCAAGGCGCGAATTGGACAAGATTGGCAAGCCGGTGGATCACGGCGAGTGGCAGATGCCGCCCGCGACGGTCAATGCCTACTACGACCAGCAGATGAACGACATCAACTTTCCTGCCGGCGTGCTGCAACCGCCGTTGTTCGATCCCAGGATGGATGATGCGCCGAACTACGGCAACACGGGATCGACGATCGGCCATGAACTGACGCACGGATTTGACGACGAGGGAAGGCTGTTCGACGCGCAGGGCAACTTGCGCGACTGGTGGACCAAGCAGGATGCCGCGGCATTTGAAAAGCGCGCCCAGTGTGTGGTGGATCAGTATGCGCAGTACGTCGTGGTCGATGACATCCACATCAACAGCAAACTGACGGAAGGCGAGGACGTCGCTGATCTCGGGGGAAGTGTGCTGGCTTATCTGGCGTGGTTCAATGAGACGAAAGACCAGAAGCTGAAGTCCAGCGGCGGATTCACCCCCGAGCAGCGTTTCTTTATCGGCTTTGGCCAGTGGGCTTGCGAGAACCAGCGGCCGGAGAACCTGCGAATGCATGCCATTACCGATCCGCACTCGCCCGGAAAGTATCGCATCAACGGCGTAGTCACGAACATGCCGGAGTTTCAGCAGGCGTTCCAGTGCAAGGCCGGCCAGCCCATGGTGCGGGCGCATCGATGCAAGGTGTGGTAACCCGAGGGTAGACCTTTGCGGAGAATGGGCTCGGGCGAATACAATAGTGCGTCTCTCATCGGAGCGAAGCGCCTCCGCAGTGTAGGCTGGCGCGGGGAGGCTTCGTTCACAACCGAACCGATTGACATCGCGAAGCCTGCGTCCCCGGCGAGCACGGTCGTGCACCAAGGGCAGGCAGGCTCCAAGCAAATGACACTATGAAAATTCACGAGTACCAGGCAAAGGCAATTCTGTCGAAATATGGCGTGGCCGTGCCGCGTGGGGAGATGGTCACCACCCGCGACCAGGCCGAAGCTGCTGCCAAGCGGTTGATGGACAACGGCGCCAAAGGCGTGGTCGTCAAGGCGCAGATTCACGCCGGCGGACGCGGCAAAGGTGGCGGCGTCAAAATCGCAAAATCGGTTGCAGAGGCCGTTCAACTCGCTGACAAAATCCTCGGCATGCAGTTGGTGACCCACCAGACTGGTCCCGAGGGCAAGAAAGTGCAGCGGCTGCTGATCGAAGAAACCTTGCCGATCGCCAGGGAACTGTATCTCGGCATCGTGCTGGACCGCGCCGTTTCGCGCCCGGTGTTCATGGCGTCGGCGGCCGGAGGCATGGAAATCGAAGAGGTGGCAGCTCGCGACCCGAACGCGATTATCAAGGAGTATGTCGATCCGGCAATCGGTTTCGAGCCATTCCTGGCGCGCAAAGTGGTCTTTCGGTTGGGATTGGCTCCAGAATTCATTGGCCCCGCCGTCAAGTTCATGCAAGCCCTCTACAGGGCTTACGAAGATACGGATTCGTCGCTGTTCGAGATCAATCCTTTCATTACCACCACCGATGGGCGCGTCTTCGCCTTAGATGCCAAGGTGAACATCGACGACAACGCACTTTACCGGCACAAGGATCTGAGCGAACTTCGCGACATCAGCGAGGAAGACACGCTGGAAGTAGAGGCGAGCAAGTACGGCCTCAACTACATCAAGCTTGACGGCAACGTGGGCTGCATGGTGAATGGCGCTGGGCTGGCCATGGCCACCATGGACATCATCAAGTTCGCGGGCGGCATGCCGGCCAACTTCCTTGATGTGGGCGGCGGAGCCAGTTCCGATCAGGTGACGCATGCGTTCGAAATCCTGTTGGCAGACAAGAATGTAAAGGCCGTGCTGATCAATATTTTCGGCGGCATTCTGCGCGTCGACACCTTGGCCAATGGCGTCGTCGAGGCGGCCAACAAAACCCATATTCAGCTTCCCATAGTGCTGCGACTGGAAGGCACCAACGTTGAGCAGGGAAGGGAAATCCTGAAAAAGAGCGGCCTGAACTTTATCGTCGCCGAAACCATGAAGGACGCAGCCGAAAAGGTCGTCGCCGCCGCGGGCGGGAGGAGCTAGCCATGAGCATCCTGGTCAACGAAAAAACTCGGCTCGTCGTGCAGGGCCTCACCGGTCGTGAAGGCACGTTCCACGCCAAGGCCAGCGCCGATTACGGTACCAAAGTCGTCGGAGGCGTTACCCCAGGCAAGGGCGGCACCACGCACGAAGGCTGGCCCATCTTCAACACGGTTGGCGAAGCGATGGAAAAAACCGGCGCCAACGCAACCGTCATTTTCGTTCCGCCTCCGTTTGCGGCGGACGCCATCATGGAAGCCGTCGATGCCGGGATGCCGCTGATTGTCTGCATCACCGAAGGCATACCCACGCGCGACATGGTGAAGGTGTGGCGCTTTATGGAGGGACGCAGCTCGCGCCTGATCGGGCCGAACTGCCCCGGCATTCTCTCTCCCGGCAAATGCAAAATCGGCATCATGCCGGCCAGAATCTTTTTGCCGGGCCGCGTGGGCATCGTCTCCCGCTCGGGGACGTTGACCTATGAGGCGGTCTATCAGTTAACGGTGCGCGGCATCGGCCAGTCGACGGCGATCGGCATCGGCGGCGATCCCATCATCGGCACGAACTTTGTCGACACGCTCAAACTGTTCAACGAAGATCCGGAAACGGACGCCATCATTCTGAGCGGCGAAATCGGCGGCAATGCCGAGGAGACCGCGGCCGAGTACGTCAAGCAGCATGTCAAGAAGCCGGTCGTGGGCTTCATCGCGGGTCAGACCGCGCCTCCGGGACGCCGTATGGGGCACGCCGGGGCGATCATTTCCGGCGGCAAAGGCACCGCGGTCGAAAAGATAAAGGCGCTGGAGGCGGCGGGCATCAGGGTCGCCAGTTCACCGGCCGCGATTGGTGAAACCTTGGCGCAGGCCCTTGGCGCGAAAGTTGCGAAAAGATAGGGCGGCTTCGCGGAAGTGTATTCGAGAATGGGGCAATCGTTCTGAGTACCCCGTGTTGTTAGCGCTCTGCACGTCAGCGTTTCAAAGAGTTCAACGCTCACGCGTGTTGCGAGTGCAGACTCGACACTTGAACTCGAAACCTTTGAAGCCTTGAAACTCTGGGACTCTAAAATCTTACTTCTAACAGGAAGGTACAGTACATCCAGGACATGAAGACCTTGCAACGCACTCTTGCCATCATCAAGCCCGACGCGGTTTCGAAGAACGTCGCCGGAGACATCATCAAAACAATTCAGGAAAACGGTTTCCGCGTCGTCGGCATGAAAATGCTGCACCTGAAGAAAGCCCAAGCCTCCGGGTTCTATGCGGTGCATGTGGGAAAGCCGTTTTATGACTCGCTGGTAAAGTTCATGACCGAAGGTCCGGTGATCGTCATGGCGCTGGAAAAAGAAGACGCCATCGCCGATTGGCGCAAGATCATGGGCGCCACCAATCCGGATAAAGCCGATGCGGGGACGATCCGCAAAAAGCATGCCGAAAATATCGAGCGCAATGCTGTCCACGGCTCGGACGCGGATGACACCGCGCGCTTCGAGATAAGCTTCTTCTTCGCCGGCTACGAATTGGCGAAGTAAGGCAAAAGCCCTCTAAAATAGGCAAGGCGCAGGGTATACTCTGCGCCTTTTGTTTTTGAGCTTTACCGTTTCGCAGTTGCCATGAACTCCTTGGCGCGCTGGTCGATCTGTTCGCGCGTAAGCTTTTCCTTCGGGGCCGCGAAGCCCCAAACGTGCCCAAACGGATCGATTACTTGCGCGTAGCGATCGCCCCAGAACATGTCGGCCGGCGGCATAATATTCTGCGCGCCTGCTGCTAGAGCGTCGTTGTAGGTCTTGTCGCAATCGGGCACGCGCACTTGCAGAGTGACGGGCGTGCCATTGTAGTGTTTGGGCGAGAAGGAACGCATCTGCGGACACTCGTCGACCAGGAAAATCATCGAGTTGCCGATCTTCAATTCGGCGTGCATTACAGTGCTGCTGCCGGGGATGCGCATGGGGTCGCCCATGAGTTGCGCACCCAAGACGCGCTGGTAATAGGCAATAGCTTCATCGGCGCCACGCACCACGAGCGATGGCATGAGCGTCATTAGTCTGTCGTCCATAAGGCTCCTTGCTTTGTGCGGTAGAAGACCGCACCCAATGGATGCAGATTCCTAAATGAAGGATGAGTCCGAAATAAAAGCTTGCGAGCAGCGGACGCGAGTAGAGTCTTGGGTTGCGTCGCGCAGTCTGCATACTGGAGATTCTCTACGCCGCCGCGTTATTTGATTCCCACCAACTCGCCGATGCGCTGCGTTGCTTTCAATCCGCTGCCGGTGAGCACGACCACGGTTGTTTCGTTCTGCCTGATAGTTTCGCTCGCGAACAGCTTGGTCAAGGCCGCGCCTGCGATTGCGCTGGTCGGTTCGGCGTAAAGGCCTGTCGAGGCCAACTCGCGCACGGCGGCAATGATCTCCTGCTCGCTGACCGTGACCGTTGCGCCCTTGGTTCGGCGGATTGCTTCCAGAACCTGCTTCAGCCGAACCGGATGGGTAATTGAGGTGCCCTCAGCGATGGTGGGCATGGCATCCACGGGCACGAGTTGATCGCTGCCTGCCGCAAAGCTGGCGTGAATGGGCGCGCAGTTTTCCGGTTGTACGGCAAAAATTTTCGGCAGACGCTCAATCTCCCGGTGCCGCAAAAGCTCGCCAAAGCCGATGTCGCAGCCCAACACGTTGCTGCCCGCACCGGTCGGGACGATGATGTTGTCGGGTGCGCGAAAGCCGAGATCTTCCCAGAGTTCGTAGGCGAGTGTTTTCGTGCCCTGGAGGAAAAAGGCCTGCCAGTTGTGGCTGGCATAGAAAATCTGCTTCGCCTGTCGCGCGGCTTCCTCGGCGGTGTCCTGTCGTGTGCCCGGCACCAGCTCTACCTCGGCGCCGTAGGCTCGCATTTGAATGGTCTTTGCCGGTTGAGTATAGGCGGGCACAAGTATCTTCGCCCGAATGCCGGCGGCCGCAGCATACCCCGCGATGGCGGCTCCGCCGTTGCCGGAGCTGTCTTCCAGGATGCGTTCGATGCCTTGCTGCCGCAGGACGGAAACCATAACCGATGCGCCGCGATCCTTGAAGCTGCCGGTCGGCGCAAACCATTCCAGTTTGAACAGCGCCGAAGCCCCATGCCAGTTGCGCCGCACCAGAGGCGTACACCCCTCGCCCAGCGTGACCGGGTTCGAAGGCACCAGCGGCAACGCTGCCGCGTAACGCCATAACGAGCGAACGCCGCGGTCGATTTGTTCGCGGCCAATGCCGGGCAGGTCGGTAATCATCAAGGGAGAGCCGCCGTCTGAGCACCAGCGAGGCACGTCCAGCGGATAGATGGTTGCCGTGGAAGGATCGACATATGCCGCTTGCGTCATACCGCTCCTTTCAAACATCGCGGAGACTTCGTTTGTCGAGACATTCCGAGCGCTCGGGACTCTTCAGCGTTGCGCTAAAAAAACGCGCCGCGCGGAGGGCCGGCGGCGCTCAAAAGTTGGGTTTGTCGGCCACGAACTAGTCTAGCGTCTCGTGCGAGAATTTCGCGTAGTAACTCTTAAAGTGTCATTCTCGAACGAAACAACCTATTGAGCCATCACACTTAGCTGATGGGTCCACAAACCATGCGATCGCGGTTGACGACGATTTTATTTATGCGCTTCTCGACGTATTCCTTGAAGTAAGGCGCAGCCCGATGCGCGGCCAGCGCCGCTTCGTCCTTGTACTGCTCGTAAAACGCAAGCAGCGTGGGATCGTCCGCCGCCTGGTGAGCGATATACATCAGGCAGCCCGGTTCCTTGCGCGTTTCCTTTTCCATCGCGCGCATACAGGTTTTGCATTCTTCCTCGGTTCCGGGCTGCACTCGCAACTTCACAATCAACACGATCATAGCTTCTCCTGATTTCTAATGGCCTTCGTGAATTCGTCGGTCCAAATGATCTGGTTGCGCTCCGGACCAGTGGAAATCATGCCGATCTTAGCCTGCGTTTCCTTCTGGAGGAACCGCATGTACTCTTGAGCCTTTTTCGGCAGCTTGTCATGCTGGGTAATTCCGACCGTCGATTCATGCCATCCCGGCATCTTGGTGAAGACCGGTTCGACCTTCCGGAAGCCGCAATCCTGAGGAGGAATCTCATCGGTCGCCTTACCGTCGATTTTGTATCCGACGCAGACCGGAATCTCCGGGAGTTCATCGAGCACGTCAAGCTTGGTCACCACCAGCCACTCGGTGCTGTTGACGAAGTTCGAGTAGCGCAGCAGCGGCAGGTCGATCCAGCCGCAGCGCCGTGGACGGCCCGTCACAGCGCCGTACTCGTTGCCACGCTTGCGAATTTCTTCCCCGAGCGGACCGCTTATCTCGCTGGGGAACGGTCCTTCACCCACCCGCGTGCAGTACGCTTTGGTGACGCCGATCACAGTGCCGATGGCCAGCGGACCAACGCCAGTGCCTGTCATCGCGCCTCCAGCCGTGGAGCTGGAAGAGGTCACGAACGGATAAGTCCCGTGGTCGATGTCCAGCATGGTTCCCTGCGCGCCCTCGAACATCACCGATTTACCCTCGCGAATCGACAGGTTCAGCAAGCGCACGGTGTCGGCCACGAAAGGTGCGATTTCATCGGCGATCTGGGCAAACTCGTCGAACATCTTCGCGGGATCGAGCGGCTCGGAGTTGAACAGCGCATGCGCGATCGTGTTCTTTTCGTGGCAGGCGTTTTCGATGTGCTTTTTGAGTAACTGCTTGTCGAGCAGGTCTGCGATGCGCAGCCCGCGCCGCCCCATCTTATCTTCATAGGTTGGTCCAATGCCGCGTGACGTGGTGCCGATCTTCACTCGTCCCGGAGCATTTTCGGAAGCCAGCTCGATCATGCGATGGTAGGGAAGAATGACGTGTGCGCGATTGCTCACGAACAGGTTCGGCTGCGAACTCGCACCCGAGCCCTCAACGCGGACGCCTGCCGCGCGCAAAGCCTTGATTTCCTTCATCAAGGACATGGGGTCCAGCACCAAGCCATTGCCGATGACGGCCTTGCAGCCTGCACGCAAAATGCCGCACGGAATCAGTTGCAGAATGAACTTCGTTTTTCCGATCGCAACCGTGTGACCGGCATTGTGGCCGCCGCCGTAACGAGCCACCAGATCGAAATTGTCCGAGAGCACATCGACAATCTTGCCCTTGCCCTCGTCGCCCCACTGAGCTCCTACTATGACTGCACTTTTAGCTTTGTTCACTTTATCTCCGCGCATCAGGCGGCATTGGCTGCCACCCTGCCAGGAATTCGCACACAGATGACCCGTACTTGTGCCGAGCCTGCATAGAAGGGGAATCGCGAGACGGAACTGTGTACGGAAAATTCTACCTTGATTGGGCGGCGAGGGAAAGTACCAACCTGTGACTTGCGCCCGCGGTTATCCCCCATGCGCCTCCTGCCTGGACGGGCAAACACGCCAAGCGAAATTTTTGGCGACCCCGCGGAAGGCCTCCGCATCGGACTTTAAAAGCCAAGGAGGCCATATGTACGTTGTCACAGGGGCAACCGGCAATACGGGAAGCGTAGTTGCCAACGAACTGCTGGCGAAGGGCCAGCAAGTGCGCGTAATTGGCAGAAAGGAAAGTCGTTTGCGACCTTTAGCGGACAAGGGCGCCGAGCCGTTTGTGGCTGACCTGACGGACCAGGAGGCGCTGCGTAGTGCTTTCAGTGGGGCAAAGGCGGTATACGCCATGATACCGCCGGACATCGGCCAACCGGACGTTCTTGCTTATCAGAGCTACGTTAGAGATTCCATTGCCGGCGCGTTGGAACGGGCAGGGGTTAAATATGCGGTCACACTCAGCAGCATTGGCGCCGACCGGCCCGAGGGAACAGGTCCCGTCGTTGGCCTGCGCCGCTTCGAGCAGAGACTGAACCAGATCTCCGGCCTGAACGTGCTGCATCTGCGCGCCGGTTATTTCATGGAGAACACGCTTGCGCAAATCGGCCCGGTTCAGGCCCTCGGGATCGCCGCTGGACCGCTCGACCCTAATCTGAAACTTCCCATGATTGCTACGGGTGATATCGGCGTGGTCGCCGCCGGAGCCCTGCTCGAACTGAAATTCACCGGCCAGCAGACGCGCGAGCTACTGGGCCAGCGCGATTTGACGATGACCGAGACTGCCGAGATCATTGGCAATGCCATCGGGTTTTCTAAACTCGAATATCGCCATTTCTTCGCCGAGCAGATGAGGCCGACCTTTATCGAGATGGGCATGTCACCGAACATGGCGGATTTGCTGCTTGAAATGTGCGACGCGCTGAACTCGGGCTACATGCGGGCGCTGGAGCCTCGGTCCGCTCGTAACACGACTCCGACTTCCTATGAAACTTTCGTGGCAAAGGAATTTGTGCCGCGATGCCAGAAGCGTCCGTCCGCAGCTTGAGATCGCAGAATGCAATCAGGCGGAAATGCAGGGCCGCTCCTGACGCGGCCTTTCTCTCTGGAATTGGGGGATTGTTTGCAGTTCTCAGCCCTTTCGGCGCCGCGCTGAAATGCATCTTTGGACATCGTCTCGGCCGCCGTAAACTAAAGAGGTGCCCGAGCTTCCTGAGGTCGAGACTACGGCGCGAAGTCTGCACCGTCACGTTGCCGGCGACGTCATCGAGTCCGTATGGATTGGCGACAAGTCCAATCTGCTCAAGTCTCCGGCGGAAGAGATTGCGCGCACCCTGGAAGGATCGCGGATTGATTGTGTCCGCCGCGTAGGCAAGCACATCGTAATCGATATCCATCGCGATCACGCTGGCTCGGGGCGCAGGATTGTTCAGCCCGCCGCGCAGGCCCAGTGGGTTGTGCATCTAGGTATGACCGGACGCATGCTGGTCTGCGATGCCGCGGCCGAACGCGTGAAACATACGCATCTGGTGGCGCAACTTGCTTCGGGACGCGAGCTCCGTTTCGTCGACCCGCGGCGCTTCGGCAAACTACAGGTGATCGCCGGTGGGTCGTTCCAGGCGCCGGGCAGCGAGCCGATCGGAGCCGACCGCGAAGAGTTTGCCAGGCTCTTCCATACGCGCAAAACGCCCATCAAAAGCGCTCTGCTGAATCAGAAACTCTTGAGCGGAATTGGCAACATCTATGCCGATGAGTCTCTGTTCCGCGCCGGCATTCGCCCTCGCCGCCGCGCTGCGTCGCTCACGCGGGCCGAACTATCGCGCCTCTACGACGCAATCCAGCAGGTGCTCGCCGAGGCGATCGCCGCCGGTGGATCTTCGATTTCCGATTACGTGGACGCCGCCGGAGACGCCGGTTTTTTCCAGCTTCAGCATCGTGTTTACCAGCGTACGGACGAGCCCTGCCTGGTGTGCAAAACTCCCATCAAGCGCATCGTCATCGCCGGACGCAGCAGCCACTACTGTTCCAGGTGCCAGAAATGAAGAACAACAGTTTCAAGTTTCCGGTTTCAAGCTTGAGAAGCATTGCCCCGGCGAGTTGGCGGATTACGGATTACAATCGTGCGGCCTGTTCGCTGACATCCGAAGCGGATTTTTACTCATCAATCCTGGTTCTGGCTTGAAGTTAAACCCGAAACCTGAAACTTCAAACTTTTGTCTCAAGGTACGTCATGCTTTCCTACGCAATTGGAGTGGATCTCGGGGGTACAAACCTTCGCATTGCCGCCGTTGATGAAGGTGGCGAACTGCTGGAGAAGTTCACCAGCGGCACAGACCTCGCACGTGGGCGAGACTTCGTCATTGATGAAATGACGCAAGCTATTCGCCGCCTGCTGGAGAAGTATCACGGGCGTGGCGTATCGCGCGGAGTCGGCATCGGCGTGCCCGGCATCATCGACATGGATACCGGCATGTTGCGTGAGTCGCCGAACCTGCCGGGCTGGAGCGAGTTTCCGGTGCACGCGGAAATCGAACGGCATCTCGGCATCCCCGTCATGTTGGAAAACGACGCCAATGCCGCGGCGCTTGGCGAGAAGTGGCTCGGCGCCGCCAAGGACTATGGCAGCATGTGCATGTTCACGCTGGGCACGGGCGTCGGTGGCGGCATTGTGCTGGATGGCAAAATCTGGCACGGCATGAACGGAATGGCCGGCGAATTGGGCCACATCAACGTGGAGCCTGAAGGCCATCCCTGCAACTGCGGCAGCCGCGGCTGCGTTGAGCAGTACGCCTCCGCGACCGCCGTGGTCCGCATGGCGCGCGAAGCGATTGCCAACAACCTCTCCAAAGAGCTGGCGCGTGCCGCCGAAGACAAAGGCGAAGAGTTCAACTCGCTCCATATCTACCAGCTCGCGGTGCAGGGCGATGTCGCTGCGCAGGATATCTTCCGCCGTATGGGGCGTGCGCTTGGCATGGTGCTGGCAGACGTGGTGAACGCCCTCAACCTGCCGATCTATGTGATAGGAGGTGGGGCGGCCAACGCATGGGATGCATTCGCGCCAACCATGATGGAGGAAGTTCGTAAACGCTCGTTCGTCTATGCGGCGACAGCGCCGGAAGCTTCGGGGGCGTCGAAGCCGAACAAAAGCACGCTAATTACCGCGGCTAAACTTGGCGGGGAGGCTGGCCTTTATGGCGCCGCATATCTGCCGTTGCAGCGCGCCGGCGTCAAGTGACTTGCCCGAGAGGGTGTCATCCTGAGCGCAGCGAAGGATCTCCTGTTCGCGAGTTTTTTCGCGCAAAACCGGCGCGACCTCAGGATGACACTGACAAGATTTTCTTACCTGCCCGGCTTTCCGCCGCTCTTGTTCCGGGGGTAACGACCCGGAGTTCTAGATGGCCTGCGATCGGCGGCCGGGAACTTGCCTTCTCCCCGAGCCGGACCCTTGGAGCCTCGCGGCTTATCGAAGGGCCTTGCTCCGGTCGAGCCTCTGCGATCAGCGCCTTTGCCTGCGCCGGATCCCCGTGCTTTGTCGAAGGGCTTCGCCCCGGTCGAGCCTCTGCGATCAGGTCCACCGTGCGCGCGTTCAGGCCGTGAAGGACGCTCGCGCGAAGAGCCGAATTCCTGCCTTGACGGGCGCTCCGGACGCCGTGACTCCGAACGATCCTGGCGCGGGCGGGAGAAGAACTCACGATCTGTCGAGCCGGCTCGGCGTGCCGGGGGACCCGATGGAGTGCGCGATGGCCTTTGCTCGCCCCTGGCAGGACCCTTAGGGCCTCGTGTCTTGTCGAAGGGTCTAAACCCGGTTGACCCTGTGCGACCGGCAGCGCCGCGTCCGCTGGGGCCCCGCTGTTTGTCGAAGGGTCTCGCTCCGCTCGGCCCTCCGCGATCAGCGCCGCCGCGTGCGGGTTCTGGCCGTGAAGGGCGATCGTGCGCGGAACCGAATTCCCGCCGCGGCTTGAATGGGCGCTCCGGACGCCGTGACTCCGGACGTTGCTGATCCTGATCCGGACGAGAGAACCCGCGATCTTCCGAACGAGCGCGGCCTGCAGGGGGGCCTGAGCGGCGTACAGGTGATCCCGTCCCTGTCGGCGACGGCCGCTGTTCGTGTGATTGAGGCCTCTGCTCGGGGCTGGAGTGAACTATCGGCGTGCCCGGCCGGTAGCCACGGCGCGCGCCCACGGGCGGTCCGGGAGTGCTGAAGGCTTTGGCCGGAGGGCTGAAGGCTCTACGTGGACTGCTGAAAGCTCTTTCGCCGCGCTCTCCGGAGCGAGCGCTGGCGGCGGGCAGCGGTTTGGGATTGCGCAGCGCTTCGACCTCGCGTGGTTTCAACAGGCGCCACTTGCCGGGTTCCACATCCAGTCGCAGTGCGCCGTAGCGGACGCGCTTGATCTTCTCCACGTGATGTCCGATCTGCTCAAACATGCGGCGGATCTGCCGGTTGCGGCCTTCCGTCAGCGTCACCTCGTACCAGGGGTTGTCCTGGTGGCGCACCAGATCGATTTTGGCCGGCAGAGTGTGCTCGGATTGCGTGCGTCGCGGCATGCCGGGACGAGTGCCTCCCATGGTTCCTGCGCGCGAAGTCTCCGGTGGCAAGTGAATGCCGCCGCGCAGCTTGTCGATCTCTTCCTCGGTGGGCGTGCCGCTCACTTTTACCTGATAGGTCTTGGGAACGTGGGAGGCCGTCTTAGTGAGTTGCTGCATGAGTTCGCCGTCGTTGGTGAGCAGCAACAGCCCTTCGCTCGCGTAGTCGAGCCGTCCGACGGGGAACACTCGTGCCTCAACGCCCTTTAGCAGGTCGAGAACGACTGGCCGACCCTCCGGGTCCGAGACGGTGGTGACGTATCCCTTCGGTTTGTAAAGCACGATATAAACGTGGCGTTCGGGTCCGCGCAGCAGTTGACCGTCCAGACGAATTTCGTCGCTGCGCGCGTCGGCCTTCGTGCCAAGTTGGGTGATCTTTTCTCCATTGACGCTGATGCGCCCGGCCGTAATCAATTCTTCCGCCTTGCGCCGCGAGGCCACGCCGGCCGCCGCTAGGATTTTTTGCAATCGCTCCTGTGCCATAAGCTTCAATCATACAGTGTGCGTCACGGAGCGAGCAGCCCACGGACGACGCCGGCGGATTTCCTCGGGCGGCTGCATCAATCCGGGAGTTGCTTTAGACCGGATTCGCGGAAGGTGTGTCCGGTAAAGTAGCCGGGCTTTCAGTCCCGCGATGATCGTGCCGGATACACTGACTCTGAATCTGCCCTAGCTGTTGTTTTCCGTGCTGCCGGCGGGTTTGTCGTCGGGTTCGCTGTTCTCGGTGGATGATTCTTCGGGCGCTTCTTCCAGGGCTGGTGCCTGCGGCTCTTCCGAGGCTGGCGCTTGCGGTGACGGAGTGAACAGCTCCACTTGTCCATCGATGGCGAGCTTCTCGAACTCCTCCATGCTGGGCAACTCGCTCAGCTCGTTCAGGCCGAACCGCATCAGGAACTGCTTGCTCGTCTTGTAGAGAATCGGGCGGCCGATCACCTGCTTTCGACCGGCGGTAGTGATGAGTTTGCGATCCAGCAAGGTCCCAAGGACACCCGCTGCTTCCACGCCGCGGATCTCGCTAATTTCCGGCGCGGTAACTGGCTGCTTGTAGGCGATCACCGCCAGCGTTTCCAGCGCGGCGAGAGAGAGGCGAACGGGAGGCTTCAGGCTTCGCGCGAAGGCGCGCACCACGTCATGGTGTTCGGGCTTGGTTGCCATGCGATAACCGCCCGCAACTTGCCGGATCTCCATGCCGTGTTCTTCGCTCGAATAATCGGCGATCAGCTCTTCGACGATGCCCCGCACGCGAAGCCTGACGCGCGCTTCTTCGGGGTTCGCCGGTTTACGATGCTTGCCCGCGCTCTGGTCGGGTGCGGTAACGCTCGCTTGCGGTTCTGGCTCCGTTTGCGTCGCGACCTCGGCAGTTAGGGCCTCCGCCGGTGCAGCCTCCGCTTCAGAGATCTCGTTCACCTCTGCTGCCGCTTCCTCTGCAAATCCGTCCGGCTGCGAAACAGCGGCGGCTTGGGAAGTGTCGGCCACAAACATCGGCTCGGTTGACTCATCCGCATCCGAAGCTGGAGCGCCATCCGCTTCCGGCGTAGCAACATGTTCAGGTAATTCGCTTTCCGCGATGGAATCGGTGTGCGCCTTCTCGGCTTCTTCGGCCAAGACGATGTCCTTGACCAGCAGAGAAATCTGCTCCAGTGTGATCGGCTCTTCGGCCGCGTAGATGACCGCCTCGATTTTCGCCTTCAGTCCCATTCGGAGAAAGACCTCTGATCAGCAGCTCAGTCGGGGAGCGCGCAAACCATCACGGCGTCTCGCATAAGGAACCCCGCGGTTTCACTTCCAGTCGTCGGTGAATCCCGCCGATTGGCCCGGGAGCTGATCGAAATTGGTGTGCTTCTTCAGCACGATGTCGCCGAACACCTTGTCCTGCCGCGCCAACACCGCCTGCAACCGGATCAGCTCCAGGATAGCTAGAAAAACACATACGAGTCCCTGGCGCGTGTGCACGTTGCGCAGTAATTGTCGCAGGCGCAGGGGCCGATCCTCAAGCATCAGACGTTGCCGTACGTACTCGATCATTTGGCCCACGGTG
>JBEKQP010000022.1:0-31468 GCA_049519595.1 Candidatus Korobacteraceae bacterium
GCCGATGGGTGAGTTTTCGGATCAATGGTCGTCCGATGGCCAGCCGAACATCTGGGGTACGATTCCCCAAGTAGTCGAGCTGCAGAGCGAGGCTGGAGCGGCCGGTGCGCTGCACGGTGCGTTACAAGGCGGCTCCCTGGGCACCACATTCACCTCTGCGCAGGGCCTGCTGCTGATGATCCCGAACATGTACAAGATCGCGGGCGAGTTGACCGCCTGCGTGATTCATGTTGCGGCCCGTTCTCTGGCGGCTCATGCGCTGTCGATTTTCGGCGATCACCAGGATGTCATGTCGGTGCGCGGCGTTGGTTTTGCCATGTTGGCTTCCAACTCGGTGCAGGAAGTCATGGATATGGCGCTGATTTCGCAAGCGGCATCGCTGGAATCGCGTGTGCCGTTCCTGCACTTTTTCGATGGCTTCCGCACCTCGCATGAGGTCGCCAAAGTGCAAGCGCTGGCGAAGGAAGATCTGCAGGCGATGATTTCCGACGAACTGGTTCAGGCGCACCGCAAACGCGGGCTGACGCCGGACCGCCCAATGCTTCGCGGTACGGCGCAGAATCCTGATGTCTATTTCCAGGGCCGCGAGACCGTGAACCCGTTCTACCTGGCCGTGCCCACCATCGTGCAGAATACGATGGATAAATTTGCCGGCCTAGTCGGCCGCAAATACGAACTGTTCCAGTATTCCGGCGCGCCGGATGCGGAGCGGGTAATCATCCTTGCGGGCTCCGGCGCTGAAGTTGCCGAGGAAGCCGTGGAAGTACTGGTCGGAATGGGCGAGAAGATTGGGTTGATCAAGGTCCGCCTCTATCGTCCGTTCTCGGCGGAGCATTTTCTGCAGGCCCTGCCTGCCACGACCAAGAGCATCGCGGTGCTTGACCGCACCAAGGAACCCGGCAGCCTGGGCGAGCCGATGTATCAGGATGTGCTGACGGTACTGGCAGAGGCGCAGGCCAGCGGCACGCTGAAGTTCAGCTCCATGCCGAAGGTAATCGGCGGCCGTTACGGTCTCTCCTCCAAGGAGTTCACGCCGGCGATGGTCAAAGGCGTCTACGACGAGCTAGCGAAAGCGAAGAGCAAGAACCACTTCACCGTGGGCATCGTTGACGACGTTACCCACACCAGCATCGACTACGACGCGCAGTTTTCCACCGAGCACCCGAAGACGGTGCGAGCGCTGTTCTACGGACTTGGCGCTGACGGCACGGTGGGCGCGAATAAGAACTCGATCAAGATCATCGGCGAAGACACCGACTTTTACGCGCAGGGCTATTTCGTGTACGACTCGAAGAAATCGGGCTCGATTACGACCTCACACTTGCGTTTCGGTCCAAAGCCGCTGAAGTCAAGCTATCTCATCTCCCGCGCGAACTTCGTGGCTTGCCACCAGTTCTCGTTCCTGGAGCGCATCGACATGTTGCGCTATGCGGACCAGGGTGCGGTGTTCCTGCTGAACAGCCCGTTCCCCGCCGACCAGGTCTGGGATGAAATGCCGCGCAAAGTGCAGCAGCAGATCATTGACAAGAAGCTGAAGTTCTACGTGATTGACGGTTACACGGTTGCAAAGGACACGGGAATGGGCAGCCGCGTCAACACCATCATGCAGACCTGCTTCTTCGCTATCTCCGGCGTGCTGCCGAAGGAAGAAGCGATCGCGGCCATCAAGCACTCGATCGAGAAGACCTACGGCAAGCGCGGCGAGTCGGTGGTGGCGAAGAACTTTGCCGCCGTCGATGCGGCGCTGGCGCAGTTGCATGAAGTGAAAGTTCCCACCTCCGCTACGAGCAGCAAGGAAGTTCGTCCGGCGGTTCCGGCCGCGGCTCCGGAGTTTGTGCAGAACGTCCTGGCCCCCATGATTCTGGGCAACGGCGACGATCTGCCGGTAAGTGCGCTTCCGGTCGACGGCACCTTCCCCACCGGCACGGCACAGTGGGAAAAGCGAAACATCGCGCTCGAAATTCCAGAGTGGGATGAGAAGCTGTGCATTCAGTGCGGCAAGTGCGTGCTGGTTTGCCCGCATGCCGTTATTCGCGCCAAGGTCTACGACAGCGGCTTGTTGAAGGACGCACCCGCGACCTTCAAGTCAAAAGACGCAATGTGGAAGAACTTCTCCGGTTCCAAGTACACGCTGCAGGTTGCGCCCGAAGATTGCACCGGATGTGCCCTCTGCATCGAAGCCTGTCCGGCGAAGTCGAAGTCGGAACCCAAGCACCGCGCCATTAACATGGTGCCGCAGATTCCGTTGCGCGAACAGGAAGCGGGCAACTGGGATTTCTTCCTAAGTCTGCCCGAGGTCGACCGCAGCGCCTTGAGCCTGGCTCAGGTGAAAGACGTGCAGTTGCTGCAGCCGTTGTTTGAATTCTCGGGCGCTTGCTCGGGTTGCGGCGAAACGCCTTACGTAAAGCTGATGACGCAACTGTTTGGCGACCGAACCATGATTGGAAACGCCACTGGCTGTACGTCGATTTACGGCGGCAACCTGCCAACCACTCCTTACACGTTCAACAAGGACGGGCGAGGCGTCGCCTGGTCGAACTCGTTATTTGAAGATGCGGCTGAGTTTGCCATGGGGTTCCGGCTGGCTTATGACAAGCAGACCGAGTACGCGCGGGAGTTGCTGGTCCGCTTGGGCGGCCGGTTACCCGAGGTGCTGGTGAAGGCCCTGCTCACTGCCGATCAGAGCGGCGAAAAAGGCATCCGCGAGCAGCGGGTGCGGGTAGTCGAGCTGAAACAGAAGTTGCAGGGCATCAAAACACCCGAGGGCAAGGACCTGCTCAGTCTTGCCGATGCGCTGGTGAAGAAGGCGGTTTGGGCGCTCGGCGGCGATGGATGGGCGTATGACATCGGTTACGGCGGACTCGATCATGTGGTCGCGTCGGGACGCAATGTCAACATCCTGGTGCTCGATACCGAGGTGTACTCCAACACCGGCGGACAGATGTCGAAGGCAACGCCGATGGGGGCGGTCGCTAAGTTTGCGGCTGCCGGTAAACCGCGTCCCAAGAAAGATCTGGCGATGATGGCCGTCAATTACGGAACGGCTTATGTCGCCCGCATCGCCATGGGCCAAAGCGATATGCAGACCGTCAAGGCGTTCCTCGAAGCGGAGGCCTACGATGGTCCATCGATCATCATCGCTTACAGCCACTGCATCGCGCACGGCTACGATCTGGTACACGGACTCGATCAGCAGAAACTTGCCGTTCAGAGCGGTCACTGGCCGCTGTTCCGCTACAACCCGATGCTGGCGGAGGGAGGCAAGAATCCCTTCGTGCTCGATTCCAAGGCTCCGACGATTCCGTTGGAAAAGTACATCTACAACGAAACGCGGTACACCATGCTGCGGCAGGCTCATCCTGATCATGCCGCCGTGCTGCTGAAGGGAGCACAGGCAGAGGTGAATGAGCGCTGGAGGCTCTACGAGTACCTGGCAGCGATGCCTGGTCCGTTATCAACAAACGAGGCGAAACCCGACGATGGAAAGTCGCTGAGCAAGGGAGCCGCAAATGATTAATCTTTCGACAAAGTACTTGGGACTAAAGCTGAAGAGCCCGTTGGTCGCTTCTTCCTCGCCGCTGTGCAAGGAATTGGCAACCCTGCGCCAACTGGAAGACATGGGCGCAGGCGCCGTCGTGCTGGAATCGCTGTTTGAAGAACAGATCATGATCGAGAGCAACGACCTCGATCGCAATCTGTGGCAATCGGCGGATGTCTCGGCCGAGGCGCAGGGCTACTATCCTGATTTCAATACCTACAACCTGGGACCGGAGAAGTATCTGGAGCACATCAGCCAGGCGAAGAAGGCCCTGGGTATCCCGGTCATCGCCAGCCTCAATGGGGTGTCGAAGGGCGGTTGGATCGATTATGCGAAGCAGATGGCGCAGGCCGGTGCGGATGCGTTGGAGTTGAACATCTACTTCGTTCCCACCGATATCACGCAAAGCGCCAATGACATCGAGAACATGTATCTCGACTTGGTTGAGGCAGTGACGGCGAGCGTGAAGATCCCCGTAGCGGTGAAGATCGGGCCCTTCTTCAGCTCGACGGGCAACATGGCGCTGAAGCTGGAGAAAGCGGGCGCGGAGGGACTGGTGATGTTCAACCGCTTCTATCAGCCCGACTTTGACCTGGAAGCACTCGAAGTGGTTCCGAACCTGGTTCTGAGCCGGTCGAACGAGCTGAAACTGCGCTTGCACTGGGTCGCGATCCTGTTTGGCAAGATCAAGGCAGACATGGCAATCACCGGTGGCGTCCACACGGCCGAAGATGTGCTGAAGTCGATGGCTGCCGGAGCCAAGGTCGCCATGATGACCTCGGCGCTGCTTGAACAGGGGATCGGATACCTCAAGACCCTGGAAAGCGGAGTTCGCGAGTGGCTTGAAGTGCACGAGTACAACTCGATCGAGCAAATGCAGGGTAGCTTGAGCCAGAAGAATGTAGCGCATCCCGCTGCATTCGAGCGTGCCAACTACGTCAAGGTGCTGAATAGCTATGCTTTAGGTTTGCCAGTCGTAAAGTAGCAACCATGATCCAGGACGGCGGTTAGCCGCCGCCCTCGTCAATCGCAGCCCGGAGAGACCCTCCGGGCTGTTTTTTTTCGCGCGAGCCGCGTTATGTCTTCATGTCGTATGATATTGCGTTTGTCGTCTGGCACCATTTGGTTCTGTATGAAGGAGATTACAGGGTGAGGCTATGAAGAGAAGGCTGGGGACGCTTGTGGTGGCTCTCTGCCTGGCGTGCGGGGTGGCTGCGGCGGATGAGGGGATGTGGCTGTTCAATAGCGCGCCGGTACAGCGTATCAAGGCTAAATATGGATTTGCGCCCTCGCAGGCATGGCTCGATCATCTGCGGCTGGGATCGGTGCGCTTCAACAACGGCGGCTCAGGTTCGTTTGTTTCAGCCGATGGCCTTGCTTTCACCAACCATCACGTGGGGCGCGAGTGTGTTCAGGATCTCTCCACTAAGGAAAAGGACTACATCCACAGCGGCTTCCTGGCCAAGACGAATGTCGAAGAAAAAAAGTGTCCGGCGCTCGAACTCAACGTGCTGCAAGGGATTGAAGACGTTACCCCCCAAGTGCAGGGTGCAGCGAAGTCGGGCATGAATGTTGCCGAAGCCGGGCAGGCTCAACGCGAGATGATGACTCAGCTTGAGGCCGAATGCACCAAGGAAAGCGGGCTGCGTTGTGAGGTCGTAACCTTCTATGCCGGCGGCTTGTACCAGCTTTACAAGTACAAGCGCTACACAGACGTCCGCCTGGTGTTTGTACCGGAAGAGAGGATTGCGTTCTTTGGCGGCGATCCCGATAACTTTGAGTTTCCGCGCTACGACCTCGATATCGCATTTTTCCGCGCGTATGAAAATGGCCGGCCCGTACATCTGAAGTCTTACCTGAAGTTTTCCCACGGCGGCGTCAAGGACGGTGAGCTGGTGTTCGTCTCCGGCAATCCGGGCCGGACGGAGCGGCTGCTGACGATGGCGCAACTGAATTTTCTAAGAGACGTGCAGACGCCGTTCACGATGAAAGCGCTGACCCAACGCTATCAGGCTTTGAAGGCGTTTGCGGATGAATCGACGGAAAACGCCCGCATTGCATCCGACGATGTTTTTGGATACGAGAACGCGCTGAAGGCTTACAAAGGACGTTATGCCGGGCTCATGGACAAGCAGTTGATGGATGAAAAAGCGAAGCGTGAGGCGGCTCTGCGCCAAACCGTTGACGGCGATCCGAAGATGAAGTCCGAATACGGCGGCGCCTGGGATGCAATTGCGAAGGCCGTGCAAAGAGAAGGGCAACTCCTTACGTCGTACTTCTTCATCGAAAATCTGGGCGGGTTCGCCGGAGAAGAACCCCATTTGGCGCGTCTGCTGGTGCGCATTGTTGCCGAAAAGCAGAAGCCCAGCAGTGAGCGTCTTCGCGAGTATGGCCCGGCGCGTCTGCCGTCGGTAGAGCAGCAGTTGTTTTCGACCGCCCCGGTTTACAAAGGGCTGGATAGCGTGGAATTGGCGGCGTCTCTGCGGTTGATGCAGGAACAACTCGGCCCCGAGAATGTTGTTGTGAAGCAGGTTCTTGGCGGACGAAGTGCGGAAGCTGTAGCGAAGGGGGCGATCGAGAATACAAAGCTGAACGACGTCAGTTATCGCAAGCATCTGTACGAGGGCGGATTGCAGGCAGTGGAGCAGAGCAATGACCCGTTGATCGTGCTGATGCGTAATATTGAACCGGAAGCCCGGGCCATCCGCAAGCAATGGGACGACGAGGTGGACTCCGTTCTGCGCGACAGTGGTACTTTGATTGCCAAGGCAAGATTTGCCGTGCAGGGAACCGATATGTATCCGGATGCAACCTTCACTTTGCGGTTAAGCTATGGCGTGATGAAGGGATATCAGCAGAACGGCAACACAATTCCTTACTCGACCAATCTCGGCGGGGCCTTTGAACACGCCGCCCTGCATGGCAACAGATACCCATACGAGTTGCCGAAATCCTGGATTGTTTCCAAGCCGGCACTGAATCTGAAGACACCCTATAACGATGTTTCCACCCCGGACATTATCGGCGGCAACTCCGGTTCGCCGGTCGTTGATAAGCGCGGCGAGGTCGTTGGCATCGTCTTCGATGGTAATATCCAATCGCTCTCCTGGGACTTCCAGTACGACGACCGCCAGGGCAGGGGGGTCCAAGTTGACACGCGGGCGATCATCGAAGCTCTTCGCATGATCTATCGCGCCGACGCGCTGCTCAATGAGTTGATGAACGGCAGGGCAAATGCCGCTACGAAAAGCGTGCCTGCAAACTAGGGTAGTGCGTCACAGTCGAGTAACTGAAATGGAGCTGTCATTCTGAGCCGAAGCGTAGCGTAGGCGAAGAATCTATGTATTTCGAAGCTGGGTAAAATGCATAGATCCTTCGCTTTGCTCAGGATGACACTTCGGGGAACAGTTTTTCAGCAGCATGCTAAACCGTCAATAGCCGGAGTCTGAGAGTTGGAACTGAGCTGAGTGCCGATCATCTTCCATGTCGACATGGACGCCTTCTTCGTATCCGTCGAGGAACTGTACGATCCTTCTTTAAAGGGCAAGGCAGTTGTTGTCGGCGGGCGGGCAGACGAGCGCGGTGTGGTTGCCGCCGCGTCCTATGAGGCGCGCAAGTTCGGCGTACACTCGGCAATGCCGCTACGCACAGCCGTCAAGATGTGTCCCCACGCGATCTTCCTCGACGGACATCCCGAACGATATGGTCAGGAGTCGGCTCGCGTGCACGCCGTTCTACAGGAGTTCTCGCCACTGGTAGAGATGGCGTCGATCGATGAGGCGTACCTCGACATGACAGGTACGGAGCGGCTGCACGGCCCTCCCTTGCGGGCGGCCCATTTGCTGCATACGAGGATGAAGGAATTCACGCGGCTGAACTGTTCGGTGGGCATCGGAAGCTCACGCGTGGTGGCGAAAATCTGCTCCGACCAGGCAAAACCCAATGGTGTTCTGTGGGTTGTTCCCGGCTGTGAGCGGACATTCCTGGCTCCGCTGCCGGTGCGCAAGATTCCAGGAGTGGGAAAGGTCACCGAGGAGCATCTGTTGAAGTTGGGGATAAAAACAGCCGGAGATCTGACCTGCTACGGCCGCGAACTCCTCCGGGAGCATCTAGGGGATTGGGCGGTGGCATTGGCCGAGAAGGCAGCCGGTCTCGATGCCGGCGGGTGGTTTGACGAAGCCATTGGCGAGGACTCCGGCCCCAAGTCGGTGAGTCATGAGCACACGTTTTCGGTTGACGTTTCAGATCGGGAGATGCTGGAAACTACGCTGGCAAAACTAGTCGAGAAAGTCTGCCGCCGGCTTCGTGAATACGGGCTGCATGCCCGCCGCATACAGCTCAAGCTGCGTTATGCCGACTTCAGTACCTTTACCCGGGCCCGCACGCTGGAACACCCCACCCAGATCGACACCGAGATGTTGCCGGTTGTACGCGAGCTCTTCAGGCGAATTTACCGATCAGGATCGTTGATCCGGCTACTTGGGGTGCAGGCGGCGATGTTCGCCGAACCGGACGATCAATTGCATCTGGACCCCGGGGCGCGCGACGAACGCTGGCAGCAGGCGATGGGCGCGGCCGACAAACTACGCGACAAGTTCGGCGAGCGCGCCGTCTCACTCGGCGCCGGTATGCGGGCGGAGATACGCGAACGCACCCACGAAAATCCGACGGCTCTGCCGGGGAAGCACAAGAAGAAGTAAACCGCCGGGGGACTACTTCTCCAGTATGAAACTTCTCGCCCACTGAATGGCTTGCGAATAAAGGCTCCAGACAACCGATTCCGGCGCGTCGAGGGTGGCGCACTGGCGGCTTAGGAGGTCCCATTCGCCCCGCTCGCAGGCCACCACGAGTTACAGGACCCTGCTCAGGGAATTCTCTTTGCCTTCCAGGGCAGCGCGGCACGCGGCCGAGATTGGCAGTTGCGCCAGAACCGCGTTCATGGGCTGCGACAGAAGAATATCCATCAGCGAGAGCAGGCCCACCAAGAAATAATCGGTGCTCGGTCCATCCAACTCGTCAGCCATTAATTCGCAGAATCGTGCGCGGGCCAGCGCCATACTAACCAGTGCAGTTGACGTCTTTTTCCCCAGCATGACGGCAGTCACGAGTGCCACCCATTTTTGGGTCTCGCGCTGGCCGAGAATCGTCAAGGCATGGCCGATCGAGCGGATGGGATAAAGGCCAAAGGCCGCCGAATCCAGGTAACGCAAAAGCCGGTAGCAGAGAGAGGGCTCCTGCTTGATGACCGCCGCAACATCCTTGGGTTCGTACTCCGGATCAAAGGTTTTTTGCAGGATGCTCAGGCACTTTGATTGCAACAGAGAGATGTCAGCACTGGAAACCACCGTAGGCTTGGCGAAGAAGTAGCCTTGAAAATAGGTATACCCAAGTTTCTTGGCTAGCTCGAACTGTTCGCGGTTCTCCACTTTTTCGGCCAGCAGAATGATGCCCCGCCGGGCGTGACGGGTAAAATCTGCCTGTTGCAACACGTTGGTCGCAAGAAAGTCGACCTTGATGATCTCGACGATCTCGATGAACGGTGCATACTTCATATCGCCGGTGAAGTCGTCCATTGCCAGCGTGTAGCCGCTTTTGCGCAGACTGCGGCAGCGGTCGAGAACTTCGCGATCGGGTTCAACATCTTCCAGGATCTCAAGCACGCAAACCTTACTCGGTAAGACCGTCACCATGTCGCTGAGCAAGATTTCGCGGGTGCAGTTGATAAAGGCTCGACGGCCCTCCGTCAGCGAGTTTGTTCCGATCAATAGCGAAGTATCGATGGTGCGACAGGTGGCAGCGGTCGGGTCGGACGCATCAAAAAGATTGCCGATTCCAGAGCGGGCCAGCAGTTCATAACCGTAGACGCCACCATTTCGATCAAGAATTGGCTGGCGCGCAACAAAACGCTGGGGCGGGGAAGAGATAACGGGAGGCCCGGCGAGATCACTGAGCGGTTGTGGCGCGAATGCCATACAGATTGACTATCGGCCAACCCTGGCCGGAGGATAAAAGGGCGCACAACGCCGAGGTCTGTGCACGGACCTGTTCAGGGAATAGTGCCAATTTGGGACGGAAGAAAACCGGCGCATACCCCAAAGAATGGGCAGCCGCGCGGGCTCGCTGTCCGAATAGATAACTGCGAATCGCAGCGGAAAGTGCTATTGTACGCTCGCAGGGTAGGCGCAAAGCCTGCCTGGCGATTAGGAAGTGAAATCTCAAAAAGGTGCTATTGATATCGCATGCTGCTGCGCACGAGCGACGCTGAGCTGTTCTATAAGACCGAAGGAAAAGGTCCGGATGTTGTTCTATTGCACCCGTTCCCGTCTTGTCATGAATTCTGGATTCCGGTACAGGATAAGCTTGCGGCAAAGCACCGGCTGATTATGCCGGATTTGCGCGGGTTGGGCGAGTCCGGGATTGGCGACGGCGACGCCACCATGCAGAAACACGCCGAAGATCTGGTAAAGCTCTGCGATGAACTGAAGGTTGGGAAGGCGGTTTTCATCGGCTGCTCAATCGGTGGCTATATTCTTTTTGAGTTCTGGCGAAGGTTCCGCGAGCGTATCGCTGGGCTCGTGCTGGCCAATACGAAAGCTTCAGCCGATAACGCCGAAGCCAGGGCAACGCGTCTACAGGTGGCGGAGCAAGCACTGCAGCAAGGTCCGGAACAGTACATCGATAGTATGTTGCCGAAGTTGCTCAGCGAGGTTACGCAGCGGAACCGGCCAGAGATCGTGGAAAAAGCGAAACACACCATGATGCGCTCGACGGCCCAGGGAATCGCTGCGGTGCAGCGTGGCATGGCGGAACGGCCTGACTCGACAGCGAACCTCTCGAAGATCAGCATCCCCACGCTGATTCTGGGCGGAGCGGGAGATGTCTTGATTTCGCGCGAAGAACTGGAAAGAATGCGCGCTGGAATCCGAAATAGCACACTGCAGATTGTGCCGAAGGCAGGGCACTACGCAGCCTTCGAGCAGCCAGAGGAAGTCGGCATCCTGCTGAAGCGGTTTCTGGAGCAGACGTCCAAGTGAGGCGTTTCAGACGAGTACCCCGGAGCCAGGGCTTTAGGAGATTCGCGAAACGGGCTTGAGTGTGGTGGCCGACGTACAGACTTGTTGCCGATCCGGAGTGTCTTCATTTTCCAGCTGAGGTATTGAGCAAAGCGCGTGCCTGATTGAGGGTAGCGCGTGCATACTCGGCTTGCGGGCCGGAAGGTTCCGCGGCGAGAAAGCGCTCTAATTCGCTGGCTGCTTCCTGGTAGCGGTGCATGCCGAACAAGGCGTACGCTTTCACCATTCGAATCTCAGGGAAGTCGTTCATCCAAGCGGCAGCTTTCGCGGCATATTCAAGGCTTTCTTCAAACTGATCCTTGGCCAGCATTGTTTTGCTCAATTCGAAATAAGCCTGCCATGAATCAGGTGCGAGCCTGACGCCGTTTTGCAGCGAGCGGATCGCGTCGTCGAACCTCTCCGCGAGGTTCAAAGCAGCGCCCTGGGCTACATAGGCACGAGCATAACCGGGATCGGCGTTGATGGCCTGTTGTAGGTCAGCCAGGGCCTCCATCAATGCGCCCTGGTCCAATTCAAGGATGCCGCGCAGAGTCAGCGCTTCAGCAAACCGCGGGGCCATTGAAAGCGCCCGTTCGAGGTGTTTGCGTGCCTCCGGCAGCTTATTCTTGCCATAGGACTCCTCGGCCTTTACGTACTCGCTGCGAGCTTTGTCGGGAATGTTGATTTGAGAGACGGATACGGAGCCGCTGCTTGAAATCTCACGAGGCCCGGTCGCGAGTTGCAGCCTTACAGAAACCGGTGTGGATCTGATTTCGATCTGCTCACGCGCTTCGTGAGTACCCGCCGAGGCTCTCACCTCGTAGGTACCGGGCGGGATGTTAATGATTTGAAAAGAGCCATCAGCCGCTACGGTCGTGCTGGTCAGTACGGCGCCCGTCATAACATTGCGCAACGCTACACTGGCATCACGAACCGGGCGATCATCCAACGCCGTGACAGTGCCCGCAACCGACCCAAAGGTGGTTGTGCTTGGGGCCGTTGTGGATGGAAGTTGAGTAGGCTGCATGGTCATAGTTTGCGCCGCGACTGTCCCCAGCAACATAATGAGCAGCAGAAGAGTTCGGCAGTGCATTTGGATGGCCTGTGCGTTCTCGGCAGTGAGAGGACGAAGATTCGGACAAGGTGGCCTGAACTAGCGAACAAACGCTTTTTGGAAGAACTGACAATTTTCAGGGCTGGCAGGCTGCTGAAGGACTGTTTTCTGAGGGTGTCATCCTGAGTCCCTTCAAGGAAGTGTTTGTGCGGCCAGTTCTGGCTTTGCTGGAGTTTTCAGAGATGAACGACATTCGTGACTTCTTGGAAACGAACGGAGCGATATGAACGAGGGTAGGCAGAAGCGGACGGTAGCTCCCGCAAAGAATATCAACGGCAGCCTAACGCCCCCTGGGGACAAATCCATATCGCATCGCTACGCCATGCTGGCGGCGCTGGCCGAGGGCCAATCCACATTGGAGAATTTTTCGTCGGCGGCTGATTGCGCCAGCACTCTGCAATGCCTGCGGCAGCTGGGTGTGGCCGTGACTCAGGACGGAGATCACGTAGAAATTACCGGTGGGCCTTTCAAACAGCCACGGGAGGCGCTCGATTGCGGCAACTCCGGATCGACCATGCGAATGCTGGCCGGAATTATGGCCGCGCAATCATTCGCCTGCCAGATGACGGGAGACGATTCGCTGAGAAAGCGGCCGATGGCGCGGATTGTGGAGCCTCTACGTAAGATGGGCGCTCAGATCAGCAGTTCGGACAAAGGCCGGCCACCATTGCTGGTCTTTGGACAGTCTCTTAGCGCGATTGACTACATGCTTCCGGTGGCCAGCGCTCAAGTGAAGAGTTGCGTGTTGTTTGCAGGGCTCCTGGCGCAAGGCACGACCGCTGTCGAAGAGCCGTTGCGCACGCGCGATCACAGCGAACTAGCGTTGCGTGCCTTCGGAGCCACAGTCGAGCGTCAGGGCAACTGCGTCACTATCCAGGGCGGGCAGCAATTGCGCGCAATCAAAGCTTCTGTTCCTGGTGACATTTCTTCAGCGGCTTTTTTTCTCTGCGCTGCCGCACTTTTCGGCGGTTCGAACCTGATTGTTGATAATCTGCTGCTCAATCCCACACGGTCGGCGATCCTGGATGTTCTCTCGCAGTTCGGGCTGGAGATTCGTTTTCTGCACGTAGCCGAAAGACACGGCGAGGTTGTGGGCTCCATACAGGTGCGCGGCGGCAAACTGCGCGGAGCGGCAGTACGCGGCGCTACCAGTGCATTGCTGATCGACGAGCTGCCGGTGCTGGCCGCGATTGCGCCTTACTCCGAATCGGGGGTTGTCATAGCCGATGCGCAAGAACTGCGGGTCAAGGAGTCCGACAGAATTGCGGCCATTGCCTCAAACTTGCGCGCCATGGGGGCCACCGTGGAGGAGAAGGACGACGGTGTGGTAATTCCAGGCAAACAGCAGTTGAGTGGCGCGACAATCAACTCCCATGGGGATCACCGCATTGCCATGGCCTTCAGCGTAGCAGCCTTGCGCGCAACAGGCGAGACGGTAATCGACGGATCGGAGTGCGTGGCGATCTCGTATCCGGCGTTTTTCGATACGCTCGACGCGCTACTGGAACGGTGAATCAACTCTCCTGATCATAATTCTGAAATCATCACGGCTGCGGGAGCGGCCTCGTTCCCGGGAGCGGCTATGCAATGTTCGTGAAGTGAATTCAGTCCTGGTTCTGCTCGCCGCAACCTGGCTGTGATAAATTACAAAGTAGGAGTTGCGCAGAGCCGCCATTTGGAAGTGACCACCACAGTCACAGCAGGCTGGAGCGTAGATCCTGTTTCAGGGCGCGTAGCTCAGTAGGTAGAGCATCTGCCTTTTAAGCAGAGGGTCTCGGGTTCGAATCCCGACGCGCTCACCAATTACTTCCTTCATCCGAACAACTCAACGAGAATTGCCGGGGGCGAATTGCAGCGTGCCCAAAAATTGCGTCCACTCAGCCGAGAGAACGCCTCGCGGTCTGCATTCTCTGATAATGCGAACGATTTCGCCGCGCCGTCGGAGGCGCATCCGTGGTCCCATGTGACAAACCAGATGAACGTCGGTGTAGAATGACACGATTCTCTCTGCGCCGAATTTGTCAGTAGTTCTATTCCCATTAGGATGGAGGATTGATGATTCTCGCAACGATTGGTTGGAACGACTCTTCGTCGGCTGCGCTTGTGCTTGGCGATCGAATTGCCTCAGTGCGGCAGCTTCCGGGCCGGCAGGATGCCGTCGACGTTTTGTCTTTGATTTGCAGGCCCTTGACTCAAGAGGAACTGAAGCAACTTTCAGCAGTAGCGGTCGCGGACCCCAAGGTCCGGTGGCTTCCGCCGGTACTCCATCCGCCGAAAAATCTGCTATGCGTCGGCAGGAACTACATCGAGCATCTCAAGGATGCCGCGATAGGCGAGGGAGTCGCTAAAGTCGATCCTCCAAAATTTCCCATCTGGTTTACCAAGGCACATACGTCGTTGGTGGGCTCCGGTGGCGCCATTCTGCTCGATCCCGGCTTCACCCGGAAGCTCGACTATGAAGGCGAACTTGCGCTCGTTATCGGCGAAAAGTGCCGAGGGGTAGCGCCCGATCGTGCCCTCAATTACGTATTCGGTTACACGATTCTCAACGACATCAGCGCCCGGGAAGTGCAGATGCAGCACAACCAATGGTTCAAAGGGAAATCTGCGGATACCTATGCGCCTTGCGGCCCGTGGATCGTTACCCGCGATGAGATTGCGGACCCGCAACAACTCCAGCTTCGTACGACGGTAAATGGCGAGATGCGGCAATCCGCGAGTACTCATGACATGATTTTCGGCATCCGCGCGCTGATTGCCGATGTCAGCGCAGGGATGACATTGGAGCCGGGCGACATCATTGCGACCGGGACCCCAACGGGAGTTGCCGAAGGTATGAACCCGCCAGGCTATCTCAAGGACGGCGATGAGGTCGCGGTCGAAATCGAGAAAATTGGTCGGCTTTGGAACCGTGTCAAGATAGTGGGGTAGGGTTAACCCCTCCGACCAGTCGCTCGCAGCGGACTCGTAGATGCCTCTACGACCTCTACGAGTCTTGCATGCGACTGGCTGCTGGCGACCTTCTTTGATCGCCAATTTGTACTACGACTCTGTCGCGCGATTCTCGACAGCGGTGTCTGGCTGCTCCTGCTGCTTTTCCGGCCGCAGCAGCGGGAAAAGGATCACGTCCCGGATCGATTTCGATCCGGTAAGCAGCATGGTAAGCCGATCGATGCCGATTCCTTCGCCGCCTGTCGGCGGCATGCCATAGGAGAGCGCGCGGACGTAGTCTTCGTCCATCATGTGTGCTTCCTCATCGCCACGTTCGCGTTGCCCGAGTTGCTGCTCGAAGCGCCGGCGCTGCTCCTCAGGATCGTTCAGCTCGCTGAAGGCATTTCCAATCTCCATGCCGGCCGCATAGATCTCGAATCGCTCCACCCACTCGGGTTCGCCGCGCTTGTTCTTGGAAAGCGGGGAAATCGCAACCGGGAAGTCATACAGGATTGTCGGTTCGAACAAGTGCTCTTCGGCAACGGCCTCAAAGATATCGGCGATCGTTTTGCCGGCAGGATCGTTTTGGTGGACCGGCAAATTAATCCGTGCCTGTTGAATCCGCCGCGCCATCTCGGTGACTTTTGTGGCGTCGCTGAAGTCCGGCATTTCCGGTCTGGTTCCGGCCGTCTCGGGCCAGTACTTGATAATGGCTTCGCGCATACTGAGTCGTTGGACCTTACTCCAATCAATCTGGCGTCCCTCGTACTCGCATAGGGTTGAGCCATTGACGTCGAGCGCGATCTGCCGCAGTAGTTCCTCGCTCAGAGTCATCAAGTCGCGATAGTCCGCGTAAGCTTGGTAGAACTCGAGCATGGTGAACTCGGGATTGTGATGCGTCGAGATGCCCTCATTGCGGAAATTGCGATTGATCTCGTAGACGCGCTCCAGGCCGCCGACGATCAGCCTTTTCAGATACAGTTCCGGCGCGATCCGGAGGTAAAGATCCATGTCGAGCGTATTGTGATGGGTGACAAATGGACGAGCCGCCGCGCCGCCGGCAATCGAGTGCATCATCGGTGTCTCGACTTCAATGTAACCGCGTGCCTCAAAAAACTGGCGAATCGACTGAATGATCCGGGCGCGCTTCACGAACACTTCGCGCACCTCCGGATTCATCGTCAGATCGAGGTAGCGCTGGCGATAACGCAACTCCACGTCCTGTAGGCCGTGCCATTTTTCGGGCAGAGGCAAGAGATTCTTGGCCAGCAACGTGATCTCGTCGACGTGAATTGTCAGTTCGTTAGTCCTGGTGCGGAACAGGTATCCGCGCGCCCCGATCTGATCTCCAATATCGAGCAACTTGAATAGCTCGAACCCCTTTTCCCCGACCGCGTCCTTCTTGATGTAGAGCTGCAACTGCCGGCCGCATTGCTGGAGGTGTACGAAAGCCGCCTTTCCCATGGTGCGGATCGCCATGATGCGCCCCGCCGCGCGCACGTCCACGCGGCTGGCGGAAAGTTGCTCGCCGGTGCTCTCCCCGTATTGAGCGAGGATCTCGGGAACAGTGTGAGTGGGATCGTAAGTGTAGGGATAGGCTTGGCCCCCAAGTGCCTCAATCTGCTTCAGTTTTTCTTTGCGGAGTTCGTAGATATTCTCGTCTAGTGCCAATGTATGATTTCCTTTTGGCCCGGGTGGCCAGCGTCAAGGCTTCGCCCAGTGCACGCGCGGCGCGTAGCGGGGTCGGGCCAGAAATAACCAAATAAATTGTGACGTGGCTCACAGGCGCTGCGGAGTGCTTGGTTTATCGTCAACATTAGCTCCGAGCGCTGGGCACATTCGAGATTATAGACCGGGTTCGCGGAAGGTGTAGCCATGTTGGTACATCGACGTTGAAAACGCTCTAGATGGCTTGCTTCGCGTGTGCCACATTGCGGTCAAGTCGCCCGGCGAGGTTCCCTACAGGCGCATGATGCGCGTGTCGGTGTGCCAACCCGCCAGGGGAAGCGCTTTCCGCAAGCTCCGGAAGCAGTGAGGAACAATGCCACAGAACTACGTCCCGATCTTTATTTTCCTGATCATATCGTTTCTGATTGGCGCAGGAACGATCGCAATCGCTTCTTTGGTTCGACCGAAGAATCCAAATAAGACCAAGTTGATGCCCTACGAATGCGGTATCGATCCCGTCGATAACGCCCGCCAGCGTTATACGATCAGGTACTACATTGTGGCGATCCTGTTCGTTGTCTTCGATGTTGAAACCGTGTTCCTGTTTCCGTGGGCCGTGCAATACAAACTGCTTGGCGTCTTCGGTTTCGTGGAAATGCTGGTTTTCCTGGGCATCCTGATCGTGGGTTTTATTTGGATATGGAAAAAGGGCGCCCTCGAGTGGATTTAAGCCCGCAAGTGTGTTGCGCGGCCCTCTCTGGGCCAATTCCCGGGCAGTCGTCCGGGCCGGATCCCCGGTAAAGCGGTTGCTGTCGTGGGCGAGACTGTCCACCTGAAAGTCCGGGCCAAAGACATGTTGCGGAAGGGCGTAAGATTGTGACAAGCGTCACACCTGAATGTGATTTGAATCCGTTCGACCTTCGCTTTCAGGTTGTTATAACTAACTTAGATACGGACCAATAAGGGACATCATAAATGCCCGATGAAATTAAGCCATTAGGGGCATCGAGCCCGGCGGAAAAGCCTGCGGAAGAGAAAAAGGCTGCTCCGGCGATGGCATCCACAAGCTCCGCAGCCGAGTTGCCGGGAACCCCGCCCGAACAGAAACCCGCAAATCCCGATGCACCGAAGCAGCCGACGACGGAAAAGCCCGTGGCTGCGGCCGAGAAGCCAGCCGTGGCCGCTCCGGTGGCGAAGCCCGATGCGCCGACTGCTGCTCCGGGTGCTCCGAAGCCGGTTGCGCCGACGCCCGCAGGTGCGGCAAAGCCACCAGCCGCTGCCGCCGGTGCAGCCGCGAAACCACCTGCCGCTCCGCCCAGGCCTCCGGCCCCGAAGCCGGATCCGTGGGAATCGCCGCTGATTGAGAAGTTGCGCAAGGCTTATGGCTCGGGTTTGCGAGAGGCATCCACTTACATGAAGCAGAATTACATGGTGGTGGATAAGTCGATTGCCAGCGACGTGCTGCGCGATCTACGCGACCATGAGCAGTTCGATTACTGCGTCGATGTCACTGCCGTGCACTATCCCAAACGTGACGAGCAGTTTGACATCGTCTGGATTCTTTATTCATTCGCGCGCAACGAGCGCATTCGCGTCAAGACCCAGATCAAGGAAGGCGAACCGGTTCCGAGCGCGGTTCCTCTGTGGCCGACAGCAAACTGGCTGGAGCGCGAAGTTTTCGACATGTTTGGGATTCATTTCACGGGCCATCCGGACCTGCGCCGCATTCTCATGCCAGATGACTGGAAGGGGCACCCGTTGCGCAAAGATTACGGCCTCATGCAGCAGGATCAAGAGTGGGTCAAGATCAACCTTGGCATTGAGAGCGGCCAATGAGCGAGTCGAAGTTTTACGAGAACACAGAACGGCAGGAACCCGGGAAGACCTTCCTGGATTCAAATGAGCTGATCCTCAACATGGGACCACAGCACCCGTCAACTCACGGCGTGTTGCGAGTCATCCTGAAGCTTGACGGCGAAAAAGTTCTTGGCACCGACTGTGTCATAGGGTACCTGCATCGCGGCGTCGAGAAGATTGCCGAAAACCGCACCTACGTGCAGTTCAATCCGTACGTTGACCGGATGGATTACGTCGCCGCGGTTTCCAACGGACTGGGTTACTGCGAGGCGGTCGAAAAGTTGCTGGGTGTGGAAGCGCCGGAGCGCGCTAAGTACATTCGTGTGATCCTGACCGAGCTCAACCGTTTGGCCAGCCACCAGGTTTGGCTGGGCACGCACGCGCTCGACATCGGCGCCCTAACCCCGCTGTTTTACTGCTTCCGCGATCGCGAAGAGATTCTGAAGATCTTTGAGAAGTATTGCGGAGCCCGTCTCACCACGCACGCCTTCCGCATCGGCGGCTGTCAGTACGAGATCTACGAGGGCTTCCAGAAAGAAGTTTTAGACTACTGCGACTTTGTGCTGCCGAAGATCGACGAATATGAAGAGCTGCTCACCACCAACCGCATCTGGGTGGAACGCACGAAGGGAGTCGGCGTGCTGACCGGCGCCGAGTGCATCGAGCTGGGAGCTACCGGCCCGGTACTGCGCGGCAGCGGCGTGAAGTGGGACTTGCGCAAGGCGCAGCCCTACGCAGCCTACGATAAGTTCGAATTCGATATTCCGACCGGCAAGAACGGTGATACCTACGACCGGTACCTAGTGCGCATTGAAGAAATGCGGCAGTCGGTACGCATCCTGCGACAGGCGGCGTCCGGCATTCCGGAAGGCCCCATCACCGCGAAGGTACCCAAGGTGCTCAGGCCGCCAGCCGGTGAGGTTTATCACTCTATCGAGGCGCCCAAAGGCGAGCTCGGATACTTCATCGTGAGCGACGGCTCGACGCAGCCTTACCGCGTGCGCGTTCGTCCTCCTTCGTTCGTAAACCTGCAAGCCTTGGACAAGATGGTCCGCGGGTGGCTCGTTGCCGACGTGGTTGCCGTCATCGGAACACTGGATATCGTCCTGGGAGAGGTGGACCGCTAAATGGACGCTCTCACCAATTATCTGCACTCGAATGTAACTCCCGGTGAAGCGGGAGACCTGCTGTGGGCAACGATTTACGTGCTTCTGGTGGTGGCCGCGCTCTCCGTCTCCGTCATGCTGATGACTTGGCTGGAGCGCAAGATTCTGGCTCATATCCAGATTCGCTACGGCCCCATGCGTGTCGGGCCACACGGCCTGTTGCAACCGATTGCCGATTCGCTCAAGTTGCTGTTGAAGGAAGACATTATTCCGGCAGGCGCCGACAAGCTGGTGTTCTGGCTGGCCCCGGTCGCGGTCGTAATGACGGCTTTCACAACCTTTCTGGTGGTTCCATTCGGCCGCACTCACGCCGTCACCGACATCAACATCGGCATCCTGTTCATGCTGGGAATTTCGTCGCTGAGCGTTCTGAGCATCATCATGGGCGGCTGGGCTTCGAACTCGCACTATCCACTGATGGGCGCCTTGCGGTCCAGCGCACAGATGGTGTCCTACGAAGTGCCGATGGCGATGGCGATCGTTTCGGCGATCCTGATGACCAGCCTCAAGACTGGCACGGGCACCTTGAGCATGATCGGCATTGTCGAGTCGCAAGCCGCGCAGGGCCGGTGGTTCATCTTCTCGTTTTTCCCGCTCGGCTTCCTGGCGTTCGTGGTTTTCGGCATCGCGATGATCGCGGAGACGAACCGTGCGCCATTCGATCTGCCGGAAGCGGAGTCGGAGCTGGTCGCGGGTTTCCACACTGAATACAGTGGATTCCGCTGGTCGCTGTTTTTCCTCGCCGAATATGCGGGAATGCTCGCCGTCAGCTCGATCGCAGTGACCCTGTGGCTTGGCGGCTGGCTGCGGCCATTCTCCAACGCGCTTGCCGGAAATACCTGGGACTTGGCGTTCTCGTTGCTGCCGGCGCTAACGGTGTTCGCCCTCGCAGGCATTTGCCTTTTCGGTGCAGCTCGGATGCCGAAGCACCCGTCCTTCAAGATTCAGACCGTGGGATTGGCAATATGCGGACTCTTCCTCGGTGTCGTCGGGTTGGTTCTGCTGGCTCCCGGAGTTCGCGAGCGCGTACAGGACATGTACTGGTTTTCCGTGAAGGTCGCGTTCTTTATGTATCTGTACATCTGGTATCGTGGCACCTTCCCGCGCTACCGTTTTGACCAGCTAATGAGAATTGGCTGGAAGGTTTTGCTGCCGCTATCGCTGGCAGTGCTGATCCTGACCGCGCTGGTTGGGATTCGGCAGGAACTGGCGACTGTCCTGATGGGGGTGTTGCGGTGAGTCTGGCTCCTCTGCTTCGCAAGATTTTTCTGGTCGATCTGTTTAAGGGTCTGAAGGTGACGTTGAAGTACCAGGGCCCGAAAGAGATCGTTACGGAACAGTATCCGCAGGAACGGCCCGCTATTGCCGAGCGTTTCCGCGGACAGCCGCGCATGAATGTGAATCCGGAGACGGGTGAGCCGCTGTGCATAGCCTGCGGGTTGTGCGCGCTAGCCTGTCCGGAGAAGCTGATCACGGTTGGCAGCGAACGCAATCCCGAAACCAAGAAGAAAGAGCTGACCGCATTCAGCTACGACATCAGCCGCTGTATGTTCTGCGGCTTGTGTGAAGAGGCTTGCCCGAGCGATGCGCTCGAGCTGAGCCAGGATTTTGAAATGGCCACCTACAGCCGCGACGAACTGCTGCTCAATCGCGAGAAGCTGGAGAAGGGCCCTGAACCGACGGTATACGAACGATGAATCCGGTAGCCACAACGTTCTTCTTCTACTTCCTGTCGGCGATTGCGATCATCTGCGCCATTCTGGTGATCACGCGCCGCAACCCGGTGCATTCGGCACTGCTGCTGATTATTACGCTGCTCGCGCAGGCAGGCCTGTACCTCATGTTGTACGCACCGTTCGTCGCTGGCGTCCAGATACTGGTCTACGCCGGCGGCATCATGGTGCTGTACTTGTTCGTGATCATGCTCGTCAACATCGAGCGCGCGCAACTGGAAGAGCGGTTCAACAAGCAATGGGTGGTCGGAGGCCTGACAACGGCTGCGCTCGGCGGGTTGCTCCTGTTCATCTTCGTCAAGGGCAGATCAATCTTTCCCGCGACTGCGCACATGTTCCCCGAACAGGTGAACACGCAGCAGATCGGCCTCATGCTCTACCGGGATTACCTGCTGCCGTTTGAAATCGCGTCACTGCTTTTGTTGGTGGCGATTGTCGGCGCCGTTGTCATGGCGAAGAAGAGGATTTGAGCGATGGCTGAGATCGGCACTTTGCACTACCTGGTGGTTGCCGCCGCCCTGTTTATCATCGGCACGATCGGCGTGCTCACCCGCAGAAACGTGATGATCATTCTGATGTCGATTGAATTGATTCTGAACGCGGTCAACCTGAATCTGGTTGCGTTTTCGCGGTTGTACGGGCTGCATGGGCAGGTATTTTCGATCTTCGTGATTGCCGATGCGGCGGCCGAATCGGCGGTCGGGCTCGGAATCCTGATTGCGTTCTTCCGCAACAAGGAAACCGTGAACATGGACGAAGTGGATCTGCTGAAGTGGTGAAGGTTTTCGCCGGCGCGTTTCTCCCTGATCGGGAGACCCGATAGTCGGCGTTTGGTAACGGGCTTTAGCCCTGGACCGGTTCCGTGTAATTAACCAGGAACCGGGGATGAGACTCAAGCAATGTTCTTTCTGGAACACATCTGGATTATTCCTCTGCTGCCTGCGTTCGGCGCGGCAATGATGTTTTTCTTTGGCCGCAAGCTGGCTGGCATTGAGCCGCCCAAGCGGATCGCCGGTTCGCATGGCGCGCACGACGATGACAATGCCCACGAGCCTGATTCGCACGGTTCCGCCGTCGCGCCCGACGCGCACGCGGCGGGGCACGATGCGCACGCTGGCGCACATGAGTTGCACACTTGGACGAACGTCATCTGCGTTGGCGTCGTGGTGCTCGCGTTCTTGTTTTCGGTGGGCGCGGTTTGGCAATTCGTCCACAGCGGCCTGCCGCATTACGAGAAAGTTCTTTACACCTGGCTGGGCGACGACTCCGGCAAGATGGTTTTCCAAACCTACGGCGGAAAGTCCGCCGAGTTCAAGGCCGAAGCCGGGTTCCTGCTTGATCCTCTATCGAGCATCTGGCTGCTGTTCGTAACCGGCGTGGGCATGCTGATCCATATCTACTCCACCGGATACATGGCGCACGATCGCGGATACTACAGGTTCTTTGGCTACCTGAACCTGTTTATGTTCTCCATGCTGACGCTAATCATGGGGAACAACTATTTTCTGATGTTTGTGGGATGGGAGGGTGTCGGCCTCTGTTCCTACCTGCTGATCGGCTTCTACTTCTTGAAGCACTCGGCCTCGACCGCGGCTAACAAGGCGTTCATTACGAATCGTATCGGTGACGGTGGTGTGATCCTGGGTTCGTTCACCGTGATGTGGGTATTCGGAACAGTAAAATTTACTGCCGTCACGGAACTGGCCCGTGCACATGCCGGGCAGATTATCGCCGACCCGCACGTAAGTATGCTGATCCAAGCGGCCTGCCTGCTGCTGTTCCTCGGGGCCTGCGGCAAATCGGCGCAGCTTCCGCTGTATGTCTGGCTGCCGGATGCCATGGAAGGCCCTACGCCTGTGTCGGCGCTTATCCATGCGGCCACGATGGTAACAGCCGGTGTTTACATGGTGGCGCGCTCGAACGCGCTGTTCGTGCTGGCTCCAGAGGCAATGAAAGTGGTTGCGATCGTCGGCGCGTTGACGGCGATATTCGCGGCATCGATTGGCTTGGTTCAAAACGACATTAAACGTGTGCTTGCCTATTCGACGGTTTCGCAGCTGGGCTATATGTTCCTGGCGCTCGGCGTCGGAGCCTTCACGGCTGGTGTTTTTCACGTGTTCACCCATGCGTTCTTTAAGGCGCTGCTGTTCCTTGGCTCCGGTTCGGTCATCCACGCCATGAGCGGCGAGCAGGACATGCGCTACATGGGTGGCCTGGCAAAGAAGATTCCGATCACCTATAAGACCATGCTGATCGGTACCATCGCCATCGCCGGATTCCCGCCGCTGGCCGGCTTTTTCTCGAAAGATGAAATCCTGTGGCAGGCTTGGTCGAGCAACGGCGGCGCATTGCGCCCGCTGTGGTATGTCGGCTACGCCACGGCCATAATGACGGCCTTCTACATGTTCCGGCTGGTCTGGCTGACATTCTTCAGCCAGCCGCGTATGGATCATGAGACCGCACATCACGTGCATGAATCACCGAAGTCGATGACGGTGCCGTTGATCATCCTGGCGGTCTGCTCGATCTGTGCCGGTTGGCTTGGAGTGCCGCACGCGTTAGGTGGTTCGAACCGCTTCGAGAAATTTCTGGAGCCGGTATTTGACAACCCCATCATCGCCGGGCGTGCCGTTGCAGGAGTGGCGATGGAACATGCGGCTTCCACGGTGCCGAAGGAACATGGATCACCTGCGGCTGAAGCAAGTGCCGCAGTTGCCGCCGAGCACGGCGAAGGGCCGAAGCACGAAGAAGGTCCCAGCAGCATTGAATACCTGCTGATGGTTCTTTCGGTGGGCGCCGCCTGTATAGGTTTGTGGGGAGCGCGGAAGGCCTATGCCAAGGCCGGTAAAGGTTATGTCGAGCCGATGAACGCCGCGGCTCCGCCGCTCTATCGCACGCTGCTCAACAAGTACTACGTCGACGAGCTCTACGACTACCTGTTTACCGGGCGCAAGGCAATCGGTCCGGTGCGGTTGGGAATGCAGGGCCTGGGCCTTGCATTGTGGAAGTTTGACGCCAACGTGATCGATGGTGGCGTGAACGGCGCCGGTTGGCTGACGAGACTTACAGGAACAATTTCCAGTTGGTGGGACAAGTGGATCATCGACGGCGTCGGGGTCAATGGTCCGGCGATTGTCGCGCGCGCACTGTCGTATCCGGTACGCCTCCTGGAGTGGGGCCTGGTGCAGTGGTACGCGCTGGTCATGGTAATGGGCGTGTTCGGATTCGTTTGGTATTACGTAATTCACTAAGGCGCTCTGCGTCTTAGGGCGCGGGCGAACCGGTTGCATTCGACGGGAAACGTCACGGACGGAATTTAGAAAATGTATAGCCACATCCTCTCAATCATTCTATTTACGCCGCTGGTTGGGGCATTGATTCTCCTCTTCGTCCCCAAGGAAAACACGAACGCTATCCGCTGGCTGGCGAACATCTTCGCAATGATCGGCTTTGCCGTATCGTTGCCACTGGTCCCGTGGTTCTGGGCGGTGAAGGACCATCCGGGATTCAAGTTCCTGGAAGGCGGGCAGAACAACTGGATTCCGACGATCGGAGCCGGTTACTCGCTTGGCATCGACGGCATTTCATTCCTGCTGATCATGCTCACGACGCTGCTAGGGGCTATCTCGATCCTCTCCTCATGGGAGGCGATTCAGACCCGGGTGAAGGAATACTACATCTGGTTCCTGATACTGCAAACCGGCATGCTGGGCGTCTTCGTGTCCCTTGATCTCTTCCTGTTTTTCGTGTTCTGGGAAGCGATGCTGGTTCCGATGTATCTGCTCATCGGCATCTGGGGCGGCCCGCGTAAGCTCTATGCGGCGATCAAATTCTTCCTCTACACGCTGGCCGGATCAGTGCTCATGCTGCTGGGAATCTTGTTCTTGTATTTCTTCAATCACAGCCAGACGGGCGTTTACACGTTTGACCTGCTCTCGCTCTATCGCACGGCTCCGCAGATTCCGGCGGTCTATGGCGACGCGGCCGGCGTGATTCTGTTCCTCGGCTTCTTCGTTGGATTCGCGATCAAGGTGCCGATGTTCCCGTTCCACACCTGGTTGCCGGATGCTCACGTCGAAGCGCCGACCGCAGGCTCCGTGATCCTGGCGGGCGTTCTGCTGAAGATGGGAACGTACGGTTTGATCCGCTTCTCGCTGCCGTTCTTCCCGTCGGTCATTAAGTTCCCGGTGCTGCGCGGATGGCTCGTCGCGCTGTCGCTGATCGGCATCATCTACGGAGCGCTGGTTTCGCTGATGCAAAAGGACATGAAGAAGCTGGTGGCGTACTCGTCCGTGAGCCACCTCGGTTTCTGCACCCTCGGCATTTTCGCGCTGAACCAGGCCGGCATTGCCGGTTCGGTCATACAGCAGATTAACCACGGCATTTCCACCGGCGCACTGTTCTTGATCGTTGGCATTCTCTATGAGCGCCGTCACACGCGCGACATCGCCGAGTACGGCGGTATTTCAACCGTGATGCCGATTTACGCCACCGTTACGCTGATCATGTTCTTGTCGTCGTTGGGCTTGCCGCTGTTGAACGGCTTCGTGGGCGAGTTCACGATTCTGCAAGGCACATTCATGGCTAACCGTGCATGGGCGGCGTGGGCGGTTCCTGGCGTTGTTCTCGGGGCAGCCTATCTTCTTTGGCTCTATCAGCGCGTTTTCTTTGGTCCGGTGACCAATAAGAAGAACGAAAAGCTGCTTGACCTTACGCCTCGCGAACTGGCGACCTTCGTCCCGTTAATCATTATCGCGTTCGCGATCGGCCTCTATCCGAAGCCGTTGTTTCGCATTCTCGATCAACCCGTGACGGAAATGGTGGAGCGCATTAACAGCAATGGATATTACAACGCTGCGACGCCGGCGCTGACTGCTCCGGTTTCCGCACCGAAGATTGAGGCCAAGGCTGGTGCGGCTGCGCCAAAGAAGGCAGCGGACGTGGTGGTGCTTACAACCACGGCTTCGTTGGTTCAGTCAGGGAAGAAGTAACGCTCTGATATTTTTCGGGTTGCGGCAAGACGTGTCGACCGGTTTTCGCAGCCCCTTAGCCCCGCAGTGATTTCGGGGTAACGCTATTGCCTTCCGGCGTTTTTGACAATGTGCCGGGAGCTTGAAGGGATAATAAAGATCGTGGCAACGCCGATCTCACAATACTTCTCTAGCTCCGATTATCTACTGTCGCTGCCGATGGTGCTACTCACACTGTTCGCGCTGGGGATACTGGTGATCGATTTGATCTTGCCGGCCGAGTGGAAACGGTTGAATGCCGTGGCCGCCTTGGTAGGCTTGTGCTTTTCCGCCGCCGGAGTTTTCAAGATTCAATTGGCCTTCCACCACCAGGCAGTTACGTTCCGCTCAGGGTTCTTTGGCGGAGTGCTGATGGACCGCATCGCCATTTATTTCTTCTACCTGTTCCTGGTGGGAGCGGCGGTAGCGATCCTGATGTCAGTGCGATACCTGGAGGTTGAGCGTGAATCGCATGGCGAATTCTATGCACTGATCCTTTTTTCTGTAGTTGGCATGATGTGCATGGCTTGCGGTTTCGATCTGGTGCTTTTGTTCATTGGACTTGAGCTGATGGCGCTGTCGACCTATGTTCTCGTCGGCTTTCTGCGTCGTGACAAGCGCTCCAATGAAGCCGCGCTGAAGTATCTATTACTGGGCGCCTTTTCATCCGGCATCTTCGCCTACGGATTGTCGCTGCTCTACGGTATGTCGGGCTCCACTAATCTTGCCGAGATCGGCATAGCGTTACAGAACCGTATCGCCACGAATCCGCGCGATCCGGTTATCATCCTGGCGCTGATTACCACTTCGGCTGGACTGTTGTTCAAGATCGCGGCCGTTCCATTTCATCAATGGCTGCCCGATGTTTATGAAGGAGCGCCAACCAGCATTACCGGATTCATGTCCGTAGCGGTTCAGGCCGCGGCATGGGCGATGCTGTTGCGCATCTTTCTGTTTGCGCTCTATCCGTTGCGGCCCATGTACATTCCGCTGCTGATCTTCGTTGCGGTCGCGACCATGACAGGTGGGAACCTGGCGGCGATTACCCAGACGAACCTGAAGAGGCTGCTTGCGTATTCCTCCATCGCTCACGTCGGCTATATGCTGCTCGGCCTGATCGCCAGCGATGGCAAGGACAACCAGACCGGCATTCAGGGAATCCTGGTGTACCTGCTGGTGTACACCTTCATGAACCTCGGCGCATTTGCCGTCATCACCTCTCTTCGCCGCCGGAACATCATCGGCGACGATCTTGACGACATCAACGGGCTGTTTTTCAAGGCCCCGACCGAAGCCCTCCTGATGATGGCCTTCCTGCTATCGCTGGCGGGCATTCCGCCGTTGGCCGGGTTCTGGGGTAAGTACTTCATCTTCCTTAGTCTGGTGCAGACGGGACATTACACGCTGGCTACGGTCGCCGTGCTATATGCCGTGATCGGCTTGTACTACTACATGAAGATCGTCAATGCGATGTTCATGAAGCAGGCGATCGATGCCGAGCCGCTTCATGTGGGTTCGGGAATGCGCCTTGCGCTCACAATCACCGGATTGGGCACGATTGTAATCGGAATTTTTCCGAACCTGTTCATTCAAGCCGTGTATTGGTCGCTGAATAGCGGTCCCCTGAGCTCAATCGCACAGCTTGTCAAGTAGGCAATCGCATGACGTTGAGTCGGAGCCACTCGCGATTCCGGCTTGTTGCTGATTCACGGACTCGCAACCGCTTGCAAAGCGTATAATATCTTTGAGGTACTGGTTTATGTTTGAAGGCTTGTTCCAACCGATGCATCTTATCGTGATTCTTTTCATAGCCTTGCTCGTGTTCGGCCCCAAAAAACTTCCGGAACTTGGCAAGGGGCTGGGAGAAGGAATTCGCTCTTTCAAGAAAAGCCTTAATCCCGACGATGAAAGCAAGCCTGCCGACAATCTAGCGGCAAAGACGGAAGCCGGACCTAAGGCGTAAAACACTTTTCTGGCCACGAAAGTGCCATCATTCCATCCTGCGCGCGAGGGTAGCGCTGCGCGGTTTATCTTGCATGGGGTTCGACTAGTCGCAGTCTTGGCTTCCCAGGCCAAATGGTAAGAGGAAGCACTGTTTGCGTAGCATGGGGTTCAACTGCTAGCCTTGCTTGGCCATGGATGACAGCGACTCCAAGCATTCGGAAGGCAAGAAAAACAAAGATCCGCTGGTTCTGCTGGCCCGCTACTCGGAAATAGGATTTATTCTTCCGGCAGCCGTTATTGTTGGATACCTGATCGGTCTCGCGCTTGATCACTGGCTGCATCAACACTGGATATACCTGGCAGGGCTGATTTTTGGCGCCATCGTAGGTTTCGTCAAAATGATCCGCATGGCGCTCTCTTCCTTCCATGAATGAGAATGAACAACCTGCGGCAGCACCCGACGGTCAGGCGTCTGCAACTCTGGGGACGCGCCTTTCAGAGGCCTTCTACGACCGCGCGGTCTGGCGCATGCAGCGCACCATCGGTGTCATCGGTATCGCCCTGATCGTGGTTTCAGCGCTCGGATTCGGATTGGCGTTTGCGCTTGGCGCCACGCTGGGCGTCGCGCTCTCATGGCATAATTTCCGCTGGCTGACGCAAGCGGTGAACGCTCTGGGCGAGCGCATCACCACCGGGCAAAGCCGCGAGCGCGGAGGCGTCGTCGTTTTCCGCTTTACCGCCCGTATCCTTTTGATAGCACTGGGGTCGTATGCTATATTCAGATGTTCTCAAAGGGGCCTTTATGGCTACCTGATTGGCTTGTGCGTGCCCGTTCCCGCCTTGCTTTGTGAGGCTGTTTACGAGGTTTTTGGCGCCTTCCGGCGCGGACTGTAAGCTGGTTTCAGACTAGGTATCTTCCGGAGCTGTCAACGCCGGGCTCGTTGCCCGGCCGCTTTGCGGGATGTACCTATAGCGGAACTGGCCTAGCCTGATAGCAAAGATATCCGAATGGAACCACTACTTCCTTTTACTGCGCTTCTGAACCGTCAAGCACGTGCACGAGCCCATTCCAAACTATGTGGCGATGCAGATACTGGTCGTCCTCCTGCTGGTGCTGCTGTTTCTCGTCGTGCGCTCGCGGCTCTCGGTCGAGAAGCCGGGCGGTCTCCAGCACATGATGGAGAGCCTCTATGGCTTCGTCGGCGATTCGTGCCACGAGATCATCGGGCATGATTATGAGCGTTATGTTCCATATATAGCCACCCTGGGACTGTTCATCATTTCGTGCAATCTGCTCGGACTAATTCCGTTCTTTGAGACGCCGACGGGCGTCCCCTCGGTTCCGCTGGGTTGCGCACTCGTAACGTGGTTTTACTATCACTACCACGGTATCCGCACTAACGGCGTGGGATACATCAAGCACTTCCTGGGTCCAGTGTGGTGGCTGGCGCCGCTGATGTTCGTCATCGAGATATGCAGCCACTTGGCGCGAATTCTTTCGCTCACCATCCGTCTCTTTGCCAACATGTTCGCGGGAGACATGGTGACTCTCGTATTCTTTTCGTTGATCCCGATCGGAGTCCCGGTGATTTTCATGGGGCTGCACATCGGCGTCGCATTGATCCAGACCTATATTTTCATGTTGCTGACAATGGTGTATCTGGGCGAGGCCGTGGCGCACGAGCACTAGATCTTAAGAGCGAATTGCGGGTTTGGGTCAGGCGTAGACATCAGCCATGAATTCTGGTTTTGTTTTGCTGCAAGCGTGAGGGCACCGCATTCGAGGGCGCCAACCACCCACTGGCAGCGACACTCAGCCCTGCGGGGCATTTACAGGAGCAATACAATGCGTAAACTGATGTTCGTTCTGCTGACGGTCGTTGCCCTCTCAATGATGGTGACGCCCGCCTTCGCGCAAACACCTGCCGCTGAAGCGGCCAAACCGGTCAACTGGGTCGCTATCGCATCGGGCTTCGGCATGGCTATTGCCGCCGGAATGGCTGCGCTAGGTCAGGGCAAAGTCGGCTCGGCTGCCTGCGAAGGCATGGCAAGAAATCCTTCCGCTCGCGCCGGAATTCAGCTTGCCATGATTCTCGGATTGGCCTTCATCGAATCGCTGGTGTTGTTTACGCTCGTCGTGATCTTTGCCAAAGTAGTGTAGCTCGCCTTCAGTGTCTTTGAATTCGCATCGGTCCAGGGGCCTCCTCTCGGCGGGAGGCCCTTTGCTTTTTCCGTAGGGCAATTCCCGAGTAGGTGTATTCCCACCATATCGGACTGTCATGGCGAGCGAAGGCGAGCCACCTTTTGTTTCTGCTGCCGAAACAAAAGGTGGCCCCACTCCGCGCCCGAACAGCTTCTTGCTGATCGAGTGTAATGGTCGGGTACGCGGCGTCGCTGCTCCGGCCACAGGCGCACGGCGCTCCCGTCGCCAGGACGTACTTGGGCATTTTGGGATACATCAATTGGGGAATTGCTCTAGCCGCGGATTCCCTGGGATTTGATCAATGGACGAGTGTACGTGCCGCGTCGAGGGCAAAGTTGAGCACCGGGCCTGGCAGCACGCCAAGATAGATGGTGGCGATGAGGCTGAGCACCATCGCCAGTCCCGCTGCAAATGGAATTGGCGGAACGGGCGCGTCGCTCTGCGGTTCGCGCATGTACATCAACACGATCAAGCGCAGATAGTAGTACGCGCCGATAGCGCTATTGATGACACCGATGATGGTGAGGCCCACAATGTTTGACTGCAGCGCAGCTGTGAAGACGTAAAACTTTGCCAGAAATCCGCCGGTGATTGGGATTCCGATCAGCGAGAGCAGGAAGACCGTCAGCGCAGCCGCCAGCATGGGTGAGCGGCGGCCGAGTCCCGCGTAGTCGTCGACGTTCACGTACTTCTCGCCAGCGCCCGCGAAATGGCTCACCACGGCGAAAGCGCCGACGTTCATAGCGGCATAAGACGCGGAGTAGAACATCGCGGCAGAGATTCCCGTGCTGCTGTCGCGGATGGCGGTAAAAGCAACCAGCAAGTATCCGGCATGAGCGATCGAAGAGTAGGCCAACAGGCGCTTCACGTTCGACTGCACCAGCGCTCCGAGGTTGCCGAGGGTCATCGACAAGGCTGCGGAGACCCATATCATCCAGAACCATCCGGGCCGTGGTTCGCCCCAGAATCCGGTGGCGCTTGCGGTGCCGAACAGCACGCGCAGCAGCACGGCGAACGCCGCTGCCTTGGGAGCTGTCGACATGAACCCTACGACCGGCGCTGGGGAGCCTTCGTAGACATCCGGAGTCCACACCTGGAATGGCGCGGTAGCGACTTTAAAGCCGAGACCTACGAACATCATGGCCATGGCCAGATATGCCAGCGTGGGCGCGCCGTTGCGCAGGGCCGCGGCAATCCGGTCAATGTTTGTGGAGCCGGTGGCGCCGAACATGAGTGCGATGCCGTATAGGAAG